>DATNDC010000230.1:0-40001 GCA_035607055.1 Polyangia bacterium | reverse complement strand
TTGTCGAAGTACTGCGCGTTGTCGGCACTATTCATCGTCCAGGAGACAGACACCACGTTCGAGAACGACGCTGGCAGCGGATAGGTCACGAAGCCTCGGCCCATTGTTAATAGCGAGATCATGGTCTCGACGGCGTCGCCGACGGCATCCGGTTTTGCTATTCTTCGCGCCTCCACTATGGACATCGGCGCACCAGCGCGCCTCCGCCGGCCATGACCGACGAAGGCACCCTCTCGGCCTTCCGACTGGTCCCGCGCACGGGGGTCATCTACGTCACCACCGAGGCGGCCAAGCGCGGGTTCCGCCCGAACGACCCGGCCTGGTCCAACCTGGGGCAGGGACAGCCCGAGACCGGACCGATCGCCGGCGCTCCGCCGCGCGTCGGTCGGGTCTCGATCGACCTCGACGACCAGGAGTACGCGCCCATCCCCGGCATCTGGGAGCTGCGCGAAGCGATCGCCGGCCTCTACAATCGCCTCTACCGGCGGGGCATGCCCTCGCAGTACAGCGCCGAGAACGTCAGCGTCTCGGGCGGGGGGCGCGCGGCGCTCACCCGCGCGGCGGCCAGCCTCGGCTCGGTGAACCTGGGCCACTTTCTCCCCGACTACACGGCCTACGAGGAGCTGCTCGACATCTTCAAGGCCTTCACGGCCATCCCCATCCTGCTCGAGGGGGAGCGTGGCTATGCCTTCACCGTCGAGGATCTGCGGCGCGAGGTGCAGGGGCGCGGCCTCTCGGCGCTGCTGCTGTCGAACCCCTGCAACCCGACCGGCAAGCTGGTGCAGGGAGACGAGCTGGCGGGCTGGGTGGCGCTGGCGCGCGAGCTCGACTGCGCCTTGCTCCTAGACGAGTTCTACTCGCATTACATCTGGACGGCGCCCGCCGGGCGGTTGCCAGTGGAGAGCGCCGCCCGCTACGTCGAGGACGTCGACCGCGATCCGGTCATCCTGTTCGACGGGCTGACCAAGAACTGGCGCTACCCCGGCTGGCGCACGACCTGGACCATCGGCCCGCGCAAGGTGATCGAGGCCGTCGCCAGCGCCGGGTCATTCCTCGACGGCGGCGGCTCGAAGCCGCTCCAGCGCGCCGCCATCCCGCTGCTCGACGACGCCCACGCCGCGGCGGAGACCGAGGCCATTCACAAGGTGTTCGGCGCCAAGCGCGAACGGCTGCTGGCGGGGCTCGGCAAGCTGGGGATCGGCACCGACCGCCCGCCCGACGGGACCTTCTACGTCTGGGGGCGCGTCGACCAGTTGCCGCCGCCGCTCGACGACGGCATGGGCTTCTTCCGCGCCGCGCTCGACCACCAGGTCATCGTCGTCCCCGGCGAGTTCTTCGACGTCAACCCCGGCAAGCGCCGCCACCAGCGCGCCTCTCGTTTCCGGCGCCACGTCCGCTTCTCCTTCGGCCCGGCCCAGGAGAGCCTCGACGCCGCGCTGGCGCGCCTCGGCACGATGATCGCAGAGAGCGGGCGCCGCTAACGGCGCCGCGTCCGACCTCCGCCGCTAAGCTGCCGCTGAGCTCGCGTCACGGAGTAACGGTCCGGACGTCGCCCTGATCGTCGACGGCGCGACCATCGGTTCGAAGCCCCGAGGTGCAGCGTCACGAATCTGGCAATCCGTGACGCACACTTTATCCAAATTGTTGATGGGTCCGTCGGCGAGCCTCGTGTACGCTCGAGCTTCCAAAACTCCGAGGAGACCACGCATGCTCAATCCGATCCGGTCGGCGTCGTTGTTGGTTGTCGCGTTCCTTGCACTCTCGTTGGTCGGCTGTGGGGAGGGAGCCACTGATCCCGTCACCGAGACGACGACCAGCGCCCTCACCGCCAGCCAGTCGTACCTGGTCGCGTTCAGCGGCGGATCCATCCCGAGCAATGCGGACGCCCTCGTCGCCGCCGCCGGGGGGACCATCGCCGCGCGCTACACGAACCTGGGCGCCGTGCTGGCCCGCTCGGCGAGCGCGTCGTTCGCCGCCCTGCTGCGGGCGAGCGCCGGCGTCGACGCCGTGGGAGCCGTCTCGGCGGTGTCCAGCAAGCTCGCGCCCCTCGCCGCCGCCGGCAAGCCGCACCACCCGATGAAGCCGCCGGCGCCGAAGGGGGACCCGCTGTCGTTCCGGCAGTGGGACATGGATCAGATTCACGCGCCCGCGGCGCACGCCGTCGCGAACGGCAAGTCGGTGCTCGTCGGAATGCTCGACTCGGGCGTCGACATCACCCATCCGGACCTGGCCGGTCAGGTCAACGCCGCCGCCAGCGTCTCCTGCATCGGCGGCGTCCCCAACAGCTCCCCGGCGGTCTGGGCGAACGACGTCCTCGGCCACGGAACCTTCACCTCGGGAACGATCGTGGCTCCCCAGAACGGCGTCGGCACGGTGGGCGTCGCGCCGGGCGCCAAGATCGGCATGGTCAAGGTCGCTGTCGACGACGTCACCGACCCCAACTTCGGCCTGGTCTTCTCGGACGCCGTCGTCTGCGGGATCGACTGGGCGATCGGCCACGGCTTCGATCTCCTCAACGCCAGCCTCACCATCGACCCCTTCACCGCGCCGTTCGACGACATCTTCTGCAGCAACGAGCCGGATCGCGCGGCCGTCGTCCAGATCGTCCGCAGCGCCATCCTCAAGGCCGCCGCCAAGAAGATCTCGGTCATCGCGGCGACGGGGAACTTCTTCCTCGACCTGGCGAACCTGCCCGGATCGGGCAACGGCGTGAACTGCAAGGTGCTGCCGGTTTCGCTCCCCAAGGTCATCGGCGTGAGCGCGGTGGGCGTCACCCAGCAGCTCGCCTGGTACTCCGACTACGGGCTCGGCGCGGTCGATCTGGCCGGCCCCGGCGGCGATAGCCTGATCCCCGATCCGCTGGTCACCGACACCGCCGCCTCGGGGCAGGTGCTCGGACCCCTGCCCGCCGGCAGCCTCTTCTATCAGGGGGCGGCCGGCTACGACGGCCAGGTCCAGGACTGCTCCACGGGAACCTGCGCGACCTATGCCTACCTCCAGGGGACCTCGGCGGCAGCGCCGCACGTGGTCGGCGTGGCCGCGCTGGTGGAGAGCAAGTTCGGTCGGCTGCCGCCCGAACTCCTGCTCGCGAAGCTGAGCCTCGCCGCGCACCCGATCGCCTGCCCGCCCAGCCCCTACGACCCGGGCGACACCGGCCAGCCCGCCACCTGCAGGGGCCCGGCCTTCTACAACAGCTTCTACGGCGCCGGCGAGGTCGACGCCCTGGCCGCTCTGAAGTAGCGTCGGTTCGACGGCAACGAGGGCGGGCGAGATCTCCTCGGCCGCCTTCGTTGCTCGCTCGCTCGGTTCTCCGGTTCAGTCGCCGCTGACGATCGGCTCGAAGGCCCAGAGGCCCGCGGTCACGAACAGGACGTCGAGCGCGAACAGGAACTGGGTCCAGAAGCGGGCGCCGTCGAAGTCGGGGGCGATGGGATCGATGAGCTGGGTCGTCCCGCGCGCGCCGGCGATCACGATGGGGACGATGATCGGGTAGAGCAGCGTCGCCAGGAGCGCGTCGCGGCCGCGCGCGCGCAGGAGCGCCGCCGAGAAGGTGCAGCCGGCGGCAGCGAAACCGATGGTGCCGAGCACCAGGAGCAGCGCCACGCGGCCGATGACCGCCCCCAGCGAAGCCGAGAAGAGGACGCCGGCCAGCGCGGTCAGCACGATCTCGGTGATCGCCATCAGCGCCACGGTGGCCGCCAGCTTCCCGAGGTAGATGGCGGGGCGCGGGGCGGGCGTCAAGAGCAGCGAGCGGATCGCCTCGCCGTCGCGCTCCCGGTCGAAGGCGCGGGCCAGGCCGACGGTCCCGGCCACCACCAGCGCCACCCACATGATGCCGGCCACGACGGGCGCCGGCGGGCGCGTCCCCTCGATGACGAAGGCGAAGCTGAAGATGAGGACCACCACGACGGCCAGGAAGGTCATCGTCGCCAGCACCTCGCGGCTGCGCCACTCGATGGCCAGATCCTTGGCCGCGATCCGCAGCGCCTGCCGCCAGAAACCCGGCGCGGGCGCGGTTGCGCGGTCCTCAGCCACGGTTGGCCTCGCGCGCCGCTGGGCGTGTCCTCGTGTCGTAGCTGGCGCGCACCGCCTCCACCCCGAAGCCGCCCGGGCGTGCCTCGTCGAAGACGACCCGCCCGCGGCGCAGGATGACCACCTGGTCGGCGACCGCCGCCGCGGCCAGATCGTGCGTCACCAGGACCACCACGCGGCCGGCCTCGCGCTCGGCGGAGAGCTCGCGGGCCAGCCAGTCCGCGCCGGTCGGATCGAGCGCCGCCGCCGGCTCGTCGAAGAGCAGCAGCGCCGGATCGTGCGCCAGCGCGCGCGCCAGCGCCAGCCGCTGCAGCATCCCGCGGGAGAACGTGCGCGCGGGCGCCTCGGCCGCCGCCTCGCCGAGCCCCACCCGGGCGAGCAGCGCCGCCGCCCGCGCGCGCGGATCGGCCACGCCGTAAAGGCGCGCGAACAGCGTCAGGTTCTCGGTGGCGGTCAGATCGCCGTAGAGGCCGGGGTCGTGCCCCACGTAGCCGATGCGCGCCCGCAGCAGCGAGCCGCGCCCGAGGCGATCCTCACCCCAGCGGACCTCGCCCGCGCTGGGGGCGATGAGCGTCGACAAGATGCCGAGCAGCGTGCTCTTGCCGGCGCCGTTCGGGCCCAGCACGGCGGCGATTCGCCCGGGCTCGAACGTCGTGCTCACGTCGGCGAGGGCCCGCCGGCCGCCGTAGATCTTGCCGACCTTCGACAACCGCAAAGGCGCCGCGTCGACGTGATTCATGCGGGCTGGTGTTCGTCCAGCGCCGCCAGGTCGCGGTAGATCCCCTCGAGCCGTCCGACCAGCTCCTGCCGCCGGTCCGCCGCCGCGGTGACGCCGCCGTCGCGCGCCCGACGTTCCAGCGCCACCAGATCGGCGAAGGCCGCCTCGCGCCGATCGACGAGCCGCGCGCGCTCCGTCGCCGCGTCGCCCGCCTTCCCACCTTTCCCGGTCTTCGCGCCGCGGCCGAACACCACCGCGCCGGCGACCAGCAGGAGCGCCAGAACCCCGGCCACGTTCCGCCCCGTGGCGTTCGTGGCGGGCAGGCCGCTGAGCGTGAACTCCAGGGCGCCGCCGCGGGCGATGGCGTCGCCCGGCATGACCCAGTACTTGCGACCGCCGAGCTCGCGCGCCTGGCGCTCGCCGATCCCGGGCCCGGTGACCGTCAGGCCCGCAATCGGCTCGGTGATCAAGGTGTAGGCCCCCATCCCGTTCGGCATCGGCTGGGAGAACGCGCGCGTCTCCCCGTGGTAGGGGAGCGCGAAACCGAACACCACTTCGTTGCCCGCGTTCTTGTTGGTCGTCCCCAGCATCGACCGGCGCGGCATGAACACCCCGTGCACCGCCATTCCGTGGTTCTGGCGCACGTCGATCTTGCGATCGTTCTCCTGCGCCTCGGCGCCCACGAACCCCTGGGGCAGCGGGATCTCGATGGCGCCCGGACCGGGGTCGAACATCTGGTTCGAAGTGTTCTCCAGCGGGAGCACCTCGATGAACTGCAGGTTGTCCTCGTGCATCTGGACCACCACGCGCGCCCCCTCCCCGATCGCCATCACCGAGGGGTCGGCCGTGCGGGAGAGCGCCCGGATCTCGGCGCGCGCGCCGCTGCTCTCGGGCATGGGGAACGGCGCCGTGCCCAGCCGCAGTCCGTGCCATTCGAGGACCGCGGCGTACCCGGTGGCGTCGCCGTGCGGCAGGTCGGAGAAGTGCGCCACCCCGTCCGCGTCGGCTTTGCTCTTCCGGACCTGGACCTTGTTCCCCTTGTCGACCATCCCGAGCATGACGGTCTGGTTGGGGATCGCCTTGCCGTTCTCGTCGAAGAGGCGGACGTCGAGCCGTCCCGCCGGCAGGCGCGTGTCCGCCACCGCGACGCCGGCCGTGGCGCCGAGCGTGAACTTCCCTTCGTCACCGCCCCCGGCCGGCGCGGCGCCGGCGTTGGGCGCCGCCCCCCCTCCTTGTCCGAGCGCGGCGATCAGCATCGTCCGCAGCCCCCCTTGCGCCGGGAGGGTGAACGTCTCGGTCTTCAGGACCTCGCCGTCGACGGTGACCTCGGCGTGGAACTCGTCGCCGGGGGTCATCCCCTCGAACATCGCCCGCCCGTCGGCGTCGGTCTTCTCCGTCCGCTTGCGCAGGTCGCCGCCCGCGTTCTTGATGATGGCGCTGACCTCGGCGTCGGCCACGCCGTTGGCCGGCATCCGGCGCGCCACCCGGACGCTGACCGTCCCCGTCGGCATGCCGACGTCGGGGAGCGGCCGCCCGACGATCTCGCGCAGGTTGGGCATCCCGCCAGGCATTCCCCCACCCATCGGCCCGGCCATGGGTTGAGCGAGCGCCGGCGCGGCGAGCGCCACGCTGGCCGCCAGTGCGGCTAGGCCGCTGAGAGCTTTACGCCACATTTTTTGCAGAACTGCGCGTCCTCGTCGTTGACTGTCGAACAAGCGGGACAGGCGCGCGGCGTGGGGGCCGCCCCCGGCGCCGGCTTGCCCACCTCGAGCTTGAGCCGCATCGCCAGCTCTCGCTCGATGAGCGTGCGGTAGTCGTCGCCCGCGTCGAGCTCGCTCATGAGGCGCATGGCGCGCGTCCGGTAGCGCTCGACCATCTCGCGGTAGTCGCGCTCGGCGATCTTGCGCATCTGGTAGTCGAGCTCGACCTCCTTGATCGCCTTCAACACCAGCTGCTTCTCGCGCTCGAGCTCGCGCGTCCGCCGCCGCCCGCGCACCGGCGCCGAGGCGCCCGACCCCGAGTTCCCAGCCAGCGGATCGACGACCCGGATGAAGGCCGCGGCGGTCAGCGCCAGCGTCATCCCCCCGAGCGCGAACATCACCAGCGGCGGACCGAGGCGCATCTTCTCGATCAGGACCGCGTAGCCGGCCGCCAGCAAAGCGCCGCTCAGGGCCAGCAGCCAGAGCGGCAGCCGCTTGCGGGGCGCCGGCTCGGACGGCGCCTCGGCGTCGGCGTCGATCGCCTGAGCATCCGGCGAGCTCTGCTCGCCGGATCTCGTCGCGGGGGGGTTCGAGGACCCTCCCAGGGTCCCTGACGACTTAGTCAAGGTTGCGGAGCTCGTCATCCAGCTTATCGGAGAGCTCGCCGTCGGAGATCGCCGGTTCGTTCGCGGCTGCCGGGGCCGACGGGCGCTTGGTCAGCCGGTAGGCGCCATAGCCGAGCCCGAGGGCCGCAGCCGCGCCCAGGCTGTAAGGGAACAGCCAGGCCAGCCGGTTGAAGCCGCGGTCGATCGGCGCGGCCAGCGCCACCTGGCCACCGTATTTCTTGATGAAGTACTGGATCACCTGCTCGCGCGTCCGACCTTGATTCAAGAGCTGTCGGATCTCGAGCCGATCCTGCACGGCGTGGCCGCACCCGTCGCTCTCGCACTCGAGCAGGTTGTGCCGGCAGGTCCCGCACTGGCACATGATGTTGCGCACCAGCCAGTTCTCGTCGACGCCGACCGGCTCGGGCGCCTCGGCCGACGCCTGTTCCATCTGTTGTGCTTGCTGTTGTGCTTGCTGTTGCGCTTGCTGTTCCGGTTGCTGCGCCGCCGCCGGGCGCGCCTGCAGGAAGACGCCGCCGCCCGCGCCGAGCGCCAGCAGCAGCACCAGCCCGGCCGTCCCCGCCGCGCGCCCGGCCGGCACCGCCACGCCGGCCGTCAGCCGCTCGAGCACGGCGTCGGGCAAGAGCGCGATCCCGGTGCCGATCGCCAGCAGCATGAACCCGAACCAGATCCAGTCGACCACCGGGTTCACCACCAGCTTGACGGTGACGTTCCCCTCGGCGAGGTCGTAGTTGCCGAGCGTCACGTAGAGGTCCTCGGCCGGCCCGCGCCGGATCGCCACCTCGGTGGTCGGCTCGCTCTCGTGATTGTGGAAGAACCACTTGGCCGGCCGGAGCTGGTCGATCTCCTTGCCGTCCTTGAAGGCGGTGATCTCGGCGGTGACCATCTCCTTCTGCCGATCTTCTTCGTGCGCGATGCGCGTGAAGTGGACCTTGTACTTCCCGATGGTGGCGTCGGCCCCTGGGACCAGCTTGACGTCCATCTCCTTCTTGTAGGCGGTGCCCGCGAAGCCGATGAACATCAGCACGATGCCCACGTGGACGATGTAGCCGCCGTAGCGCCGCTTGCCACGGATGACCATCCCCATGAGCGACGACACCGCGTCCTGGCCGGTGTTCCGCTTGCGCACGGAGACGCCCCGCGCGAACTCCTGGGTGATGGTGGCCGTCGTGAAGGCGCAGAACCCGAAGCAGATGACGCCGGCGGGCGACTCGCCGAGCCCGCAGGCCAGCGCGACGGCGATCGTCACCGACGCGGCCAAGACGGGCCAGAAGAACTGGTAGCGCAAGTGCGAGACCGTCGCCTTGCGCCAGGCGATGAGGGGACCGACGCCGGTGAGGAAAAGCAGCACCAGCCCGATCGGCACCATCCACTTGTTGAAGAAGGGCGGCCCGACGGTGATCCGCTCGTGCGCCACCGCCTCCGACAGCGTGGGGAACATGGTGGCGAACAGGATGAAGAAGGCCGCGAACAGCAGGATCCAGTTGTTGACCGTGAAGGCCGCCTCGCGCGACAGCCACGAGTCGAGGGTGGCGCGCGAGCGCAGCTCGGGCATCCGTTTGATGACGAACCCGAAGCTGACGATCAGCGTGATGGCCATGAAGATCGTGAAGATCCAGGCCAGCTTGGTGTCCTGACCGAAGGCGTGCACCGACTGCACGATCCCCGAGCGGGTCATGAAGGTCCCGAAGATGGTCAGGAAGAACGTCAGGATGATGAGCGTGACGTTCCAGATCTTCATCATCCCGCGCCGTTCCTGGATCATGATCGAGTGCAGGAAGGCGGTGGCGGTCAGCCAGGGCAGAAAGCCGGCGTTCTCGACCGGGTCCCAGCCCCAAAAGCCGCCCCAGCCGAGCTCTTCGTAGGCCCAGAGCATCCCCAGCGTCAGCCCCATCGAGAGGAAGAACCAGGCCCCCAGCGTCCACTTGCGGACCGAAGCGATCCAGGCGTCGTCGAGCTGCCCCGAGATGAGCGCCGCCATCCCGAAGGCGAACGGGATGCTCATCCCCACGAACCCGGTGTAGAGCGCCGGGGGGTGCGTGACCATGTAGGCGTTCTGCAAGAGCGGGTTCAGCCCCTTCCCGGCGATCGGGATGTCGGTCAGGTAGCTGTCGAAGGGGTTCTTGTGGAAGACGATGACGTACAAGAAGAAGTCGGCGATCGCCATCAGCACCGTCACCACGTACGGCAGGAGCTCGCGGTGACGGTCGCGGTTGGTGTAAACCGCCACGGCCGAGAAGACGGAGAGAAGAAAGACCCACCAGAGGATCGAGCCGTCCAGGCCGCCCCAGTAGGCGGTGATCTGATAGAAGAGCGGCGACGAGGCGTCCGAGTAGTGGTGGACGTACTTGATTGAATAGTCGTGGGTCAGGAAGGCGTAGAGCAGCGCCACCGACGACAGCCCGAGCACGGCGGCCAGCGCGTAGACGCCAGCCCGTCCCGACTCGATGAGGCGCTGGTTCCTGCGCCGAGCCCCGATTAAAGAGGCCACGCCGGCATAGGTCGCCACGACCAGCGCGATGAGCAGCGTCAACGTTCCGAATGCCGACATGAGATCTCCTCCGCGGCCGTTAACGCGCCGATGCGTCGAGGTGGCCCAGGAATGTCGCCTAACTTAGCATAGCCACTGGGGACTTCCCGGCTCTGATTTCCCCACCCTGAAGGATGCGTCTAGCTCGTCTTCGTGACAACGGCCGTCGGCCCGGATTTCATCCCCGCCGGTCGGCCGGCGGGCTCGCCCACGTTCTCCGACATGGGTCTTCCGATGGGGCCGGGGGTCACGTCGAGCTCGGCGACGATGGCGCGCCGCCCCCGCACCAGGCGCGACTGCGCGGCGGCCACGCTGATCCCCAGGATCCCGGCGACGTCGGGCAGCTCGTGCCCCAGCACGTCGTGCAGGAAGACGACGTTGGACTTCTGAGCCCCGAGGCCGAGGAGCGCGCTCTTCACCCGGCGGAGCCGCTCCTGGACGCCGGTCAGGTGCTCCGGGCCGAGCTTGAGGTCGTGCCCGGGCGACGGCCCGGCCTCGGTCACGTCGGCGTCGTCGTGCGCGAACAGCTGCCGCTCGCGGCTGCGCGCGCGGATGGCGTCGATGGCCACGTTCCGCGCGATGACCGCGGCCCACCCTCCCTTCGGGCAATCACCGCGAAACTGCCCACGCTCGAACGTCAGCAGCACGTGCTCGATCGCGCTCTGGACGAGATCCTCGTACTCGGGATCCTCAGCCCCGACCAGGCGGCGCAACACCAGCCGCACGGCGGTGCGAACGTCCTGGATGTCGTCGCTCGGGGGTTGGCGCTTCGACGAATTCATGGGGATCGCCCGGGGAGAGCGCGATTTGCTTGACGAAATCGCCCCTTCTCAACCACGCACCTTCCGGTGGCATGAGCTTTCGACGCCCGCAACCCAGAGCCCGCGGTCGCCGTGAGCTCATGGAAGTACGCGAGCGCGGCGCAGGTGTTACGCGACAGTTTTCATCTTTTGCCCCAGCGATTTCCTGTAACATTTCGGCGCTCGCGAACGAATTCGTGCGCGAGCCAGATCTATCGCCTAGCCTGCATGCTCTTCGGGTGGGCCGCTGCGGTCCCCCGGCGAGTTGGATCGCCCATCGAGTGGCGCTCGGGACGAGCGTCGAATCGGAGGAGGCCGAAGCAGAAACTCCAACGAACGCCCGGCGAGGTGGCTCATGCCGGCTGGCATGTCGCAAGCGGCAACAACGACGGAAGAAAGGCTGATGGCCCAATATGTCGGGGGCGACGAGGTCGCTTTCCGGCAGTTGTTTGCGCTGCTGGCGCCGAAGGTACGGGCATTCTTCTTGCGATCCTTCATCGACCCGGCGCTGGCGGACGATCTGACGCAGACGACGTTCCTCAAGCTCCACCGCGCGCGCGCCAGCTACTGCGCCGATCGACCGCTCAAGCCCTGGCTGTTCACGATCGCGGCCGGCGTGCGCCGAGACGAGCTGCGCCGGCGCTACCGGCTTCCGCCTCACGTCGGCGAGCTCGAGATCGAGCAGGCCGAGCTGCACCACGAGGACGAGCTGACGCCTCCCCAGGAGGGGAGCGCCGGCGAGATCGAAGCGGTGCGCGCCGCCATGAGCCGGCTGCCGGAATCGCAGCGGGCCGTGCTGCATCTGCATCTGCACGAGGAGCTGACGTTCGAGGAGATCGCCGAGGTGCTCGGCACCTCGCCAGGCGCGGTGCGCGTGCGCGCCTCCCGGGCCTACGAGCGGCTGAGAAAGTCGCTGCGCGGATTCCTCGGCCGCCGCGGCTGAAGCAAGGCAGGCCGAAGCGGCCGACCTAGGCGAGCGCCGATGGCGCCGGCGCTCGCCCGGCGCCGACCGCGGCCAGCAGCGTCGCCAGGAGCACGCCGCCGAAGTGGAACACCAGCAGGTGCGCGTCAGAGTGGGGAACGGCGCAGGCGAGGTGCTGCCCGGCGTGAGCGGCCAGCGCCCCTGCCGCCACGATGGCGGTCGTCTTGCCGCGATCGAAGGTGACCCCGGCGCGCCGCCCCACCGCCCAGACGACCAGCCAGGTGAGCCCCGCCGCCCACAGCTCGCGGAACGTACAGCGGATTCCCACGCCGGCCGCCAAACCCGCCGCCGAGCCCGAGAGATAGGCGAACAGGCCCGAGGTCACCACCACCGTCGCCACCGCCAGCCGGTGATTGCCGCGCAACACCGTCACGCAGGCGAGGGCCACCGCCAGCACCGCCACCGACACCAGCGCGCAATCGAGGTCGAGACGAAAGCCGCCCCCGACGCTCAACTGAAAAAGCCAGGCGAGCACGACGGCGCCCACCGTCGCCCAGGCCAGCCGGCGGGCGATCGCCGCCGCGCTCGCCCCTTCGCGTCCGGCGGAGAGCGGGCGCGCCACGGGCTCGCGCTTCGTGACCGGCTTCGTGGCCGGCAGCGCCCGGCGAAGCAGCGCCACCAGGCGCCCCCCTTCGTCGAGCGCCTCGCGACAGGAGACGCAATGCAGAGCGTGCGCCTCCGCCAGCTTCCGCTCGGGATCGCCCTTGGGCAGCGAAGCGAGATACCCGGCTCGATCGGCTACGTGGTCGTTCATGAACGTCGCGTCGCGCTCCTTCGGTCGGACGGCCGCTCCATCTACGAGTACGCCGTCGCTGTCGGCGACGTTACAGTTAGACGACGCCGCCAAGCAGAATGATAGACGCAACGTTCGGCGCGCGGCGCGCAAAAAAAAGCCCCGCGATGCCGCAGAAAACGGCACCGCGGGGCTGTTGCTCGGATTTGGCCGGGTCTCGGGGACCTAGAGGGTGTTCAAGTAGTTAACGAGATCACTTTGCTGCGATGAGCTGAGCGCGTTGAAGGCGTTGGCCGCCGCGGTCCCCTGCCCCAGCGAGCCGCCGTTGTGGTCCCGGATCGCGGTGGCGATGTCGGTGGTCCGCCCGTCGTGGAACTTGAGGTTCCGCGACCGCAGCCCCCACAGCGGCGCCGTCCGCATGAGCCGGGTCGAGGCCACCGAGTCGCCGTCGTTGAGACCGATCTGGTCGGCCGCGGTCCCCATGTCGTGGACCAGGAAGTCGGAGAACGGCTGGAAGTGGATCCCCGCCGGAATGCCGCCGGCCGAGGTCGACACGAACACGTCCGAGTCCGATCGGTGGCAGCCCGAGCACATGAGCGTGGACGAGTTGAACAGCGTGCGGCCGCGGTCTTGCGACGACCCCGCCGTGATCGCCACCTGGGGCGGCGGCGCCAGGTGCGCCATGAAGAAGAGGAAGTTCGCCACGTCGTCCTGGAGCTGGTTGAGCCCGCCCGAGCAGTTGTTGTGCTCGCCCGCGAAGTCGTCGTCGACGCCCGGCTTCTGGTCGTCGGGGCAGCCGTTGATGAGGGCGTTGGTCGGCGCGTGGTTGGCGCGGTTCTCGGTGGCGAACGCCGTGTTGGGCGAGCCGGCCGAGCAGTGCGTGGTGGTGATGCCCATCTCGTTGAGGTAGGCGTCCGCCGCGAACTGCGCCAGGCTGGGGACGTTCGCCTTCCAGCCGAAGCGCCCGACGCGCTGCCCGCCGACGTGCTGCGAGCTGTCGAACGGGTTCGGCAGCGCGATCGGCACCAGGCGCGGCGTCCCCCGGATGCCGGTCGGCTCGCGGCCGGCCAGCGTCGAGAACGCCGAGTCGGGGAGCGAGTCGACCAGGCCGAGCCCGAACGTCGGCGTGGTCAGGCGCCCCGCGAACAGGGTGGCGCCGGCGGCCGGGTTGTTGTCGGTGCCCGAGTTGCAGTTGAGGCCGCCGACGTTGAAGCCGCCGATCGAGAACAGCTGGCGCAGCGACCCGCCGGTCGAGGCCAGCGAGTTGAACGTCCCGTTGGTGATCGTCCCGTAGCGCTGCTCGATCTGCTGTCCGGCGCCGCCGACGGAGCCGTTCTGGTGGCAGTTGCCGCAGGCGTGCTCGTTGAAGATGGGGCCGAAGCCGTCGGGGTTGCTCTCGGTGGCGATGAAGTTGGCCCGCGCGGCAGCGAATTGCGTGCCGTTGGTGCCCGGCAGGGCGTCACCGAGCAGAGCGCCCACCTCGGTGGTCGTCTCGGGCTCGTCGCTGCCCATACAGCTCAATCCGCCGATCGCCAGCGCCGCTCCGAACGCAGCGAGACTGGCCAGTCGTACCTGTCGCGTCATTGCGATCCTCCTCCGTCGATGGTCCCGTCGCTTCCGGGACAGCAGAGAGGTCGAACGACCCGGCCAATCCAGGCAGAAAAAATTCAAAGAATCGGTCTTGTACGAAAAGCCGGACGCGGCGCCGGAACTTCTGGTCCGGCGCCGCGCCGGTCGATCCCGCATCCTAG
Organism: Polyangia bacterium; assembly: GCA_035607055.1. Lineage (GTDB taxonomy): Bacteria > Myxococcota_A > Polyangia > Fen-1088 > Fen-1088 > JADGRB01. Next base: position 26,129 of record DATNDC010000230.1, on the reverse strand, counting down.
AGCGACGAGAGGAAGAGGAGCAGGTTGTTCTTCTGCGCCGCGCTCGCGGCGTTGAAGGCCGCCGCGGCGGCCGCGCCCTGGCCGGCGTGCGCCTGGATGGCGGTGGTCCGGCTGGAGGTGCGGGCGTCGTGGAGGATCCCGTTGCGGAAGTGCAGGCCCCAGAGAGGCGCCGTGCGCATCGCGCGCTGCTGCGTCGGCGAGTCGCCGTCGTTGACGCCGATCCCGTCGCCCAGCGACCCCATGTCGTGGGTGAGGAAGTCGGAGAACGGCTGGAAGCTCTGGTTCTGGCCGTTGATGTTGACCGTGAAGGTGGTCGTCACGTGGCAGCCGTTGCACCCTTCGCGGTTGAACTCGGTCAGGCCGGCGCCGTTGCTGTTGTCGATCGCGCGCGGCGGCGCCGCCAGGTGGCGCATGAAGAACGCGAAGTTGGCGACGTCGTCCTGCACGTCAGTCACGCCGCCCGCGCAGTTGTTGTCCTCCTTGGCCTGGTCGTCGTCGACGCCGGGCACCATGTCGTCCGGGCAGCCGTTGATGATGGCGTTGGTGCCGGCGCGGTTGGCGCGGTTCTCGGTGGCGAAGTCGGTGACGACGCTGCCATGGTCGCAGCTGGTGGTGGTGATGCCCATCTCGTTCATGTAGGCGTCGGCCGCGAAGTCGGTCACGCTGGCGTGCACGGCCTTCCAGCCGAAGCGCGCCACGTGCGACTGGCCCCGCACGAAAGGCCCGTCGGTGAGGTGGATGGTGTCGAAGCGCGCCACGCCCCGGATCGACGCCGGCTGCGCGCTGGCGATGGCGAGGATCGTCGAGTCGGGAATCAGCTCGACCAGACCGGCGCCGAAGGTCGGCGTCGTCACGCGGCCCGCGAAGATCGTCGCGCCGGGCGCGGGGTTGGCGTCGGTGCCCGACTGGCAGTTGAGCCCCGGGCTGGGGTTGAAGCCGCCGATGCCGAACAGCTGCCGCAGCGAACCGCCGGTCGCGGCGAGCCCGTTGAACGTCCCGTTCGAGTTGAGCGTGCCGTAGCGCGCCTCGACGTTCTGGCCGGCGCCACCCAGCGCGCCGACCGAGTGGCAGGCGCCGCAGGCACGCTCGTTGAAGATCGGCCCCAGGCCGTCGCCCTGCGTCTCCGTCGCCCCGAAGTTCGCCTGCGCCGCCGCGAACTGCGAGGCGTTCGTGCCCGGCAAGGCCGCGCCGAGCGACAGCGCGCCGACGGTGGTGGTGGTCTCCTCGGATTCGTCGCCCAAACACCCGATCGCGCCGACGGCGATCGCAGCGCCCAGGGAGACGAGACTTACCCATCGCATCTGTCGTTTCATGCGCTCCTCCTCTGTGGGTCGCGCCCCCGAGGTTGGTGGGGACAAGGAGGAGGTCGAGCGGCCGGCACACCGCCAGGCAGAAAAACGTCCTGCGCCTCGCGATTTTTGCGCCGTGCGTCTGTCTCGACGCGCGCGCGTGCGATCCCTAAGCAGGAACGCCGACCAGCTTGGCCTTGAGCAGGCTCTTGAAGTCGGTCGCGCCGGTCCCGTCGAGCGGAACGTCGAGCCAGAGCAGCGCCGGCGTGCCGTGCGCTTGCTTGCGCGCCCGCTTGGTCACCTCGGTCAGCGTATCCCAGGGGACCTTCGCCTGCGCCGCCGCGTCGAGGGCGATGATCCCGTAGAGGCGTCCCTTCAAGATCATGATCGAGCAGAGCGACGTCTCGCCGCGCAGGTAGCGGTAAGCCCAGCCGGTGCGCGGGCCGTAATAATAAAATTCCTCCGTCGCCTCCTGCTTGTCCAGATAGGCGCGCACCGCCTCGAAGCGCTTGCCGACCGCCGCGGGCAAGCGCGCCCCGAACTCGGCGTCCGTCGGTGGCGTCGACTTCTTGGGGAACGCCACCTTGGGCGCGGGGCTCGGCTTGGGCGCCGGACTGGCCTTCGACTTGGGCGCCGGTTTGGCCGCGGGCTTGGCGGCCATCAGGCGGCGAGCGACGCGCTGGGCGGCGTCTTCTTGCGGTTGGCCAGCCAGCTCACCGCGCCCGGGATCAGCGAGACGAAGATGATCAGGATGACCACCTTGTCGATCTGCTTGGTGATCGGCGGGTAGACCTTCCCCAGCGAGAACCCCAGCATGGTCATGCTCAGCGCCCACCCGACGCCGCCGAACACGTTGAAGGAGAGGAAGCGGCGGTAGTTCATCTGGCCGACGCCGGCGACGACCGGGGCGAAGGTGCGGACGAAAGGCATGAAGCGGGCGATGATGATCGTCTTGCCGCCGTGGCGCTCGTAGAACGCCTTGGTGCGCAGGAGGTGCTTGCGCGAGAAGAGCAGGGACTGCTCGCGGGTGAAGATCTTCGGCCCCGTCTTGGCCCCGATCCAGTAGCCGACGGTGTCACCGACGATCGCCGCCGCCATCACCGCCAGGTTGAGCGTCACGATGTTGAGCAACGGCACCTCGCCCGGCGTGGCGCTGGTGCAAAAGACGCCCGCCGTGACGAGCAGCGAATCGCCCGGCAGGAAGAACCCGACCAGGAGGCCGGTCTCGGCGAAGACCACGGCCATCATCGCGGCCAGCCCGCCGATCTCGATGATCCCCCGGACGTTGTAAATTTTATGGAAGAGGTCGAGCAAAGCGTGCATGGGAGCGACGACTTTGGGCCAAGAGGCCCACTTTGTCACGCCCCCCTTGTCGGCATATGGTTCGGCTCCCGATGAGCGCTGCGCAGGCCCCCACCCACCGGCCGACTTGGCTGACCGTGCTCACCTCCGCCATGCTGGTCTACGGCGGGATCACGCTGGTGGGCGCGCTGCTCACGCTGCGCCAGCCGAAGGCGATGTCGGTCATGGCGATCGCCAACATGGCGCGCCCCACGGAATCGCCCGAGACGATGCAGAAGCTGGAGGCGCTCAGCGCAGAGCTCGTCGCCCGCCACCGCGGCCAGATCCGGGCCGGCGCGCTCGTCTCGCTGGGCGTCGGTCTGCTGACGCTCTACGCGGTGGCCGCCATCCTCTCGCGCGATCCGCTCGGACGCCGGCTGGCGATGCTCACCGCGTGCGTCGGCATCGTTTATCAGATCGGCAGCGTGCCGCTCGGCGTGGTGATGGCCAGGCAGGCCGCCGCCCAGGGCGGCCCGGTGCTGGCGCAGGTGGTGATCGACAGCGGCCGCCAGCCGACCGGCTTCACCCCGGCCCAGCTCCCACAGCTGATGATCATTCCGGCCGTCCTGGCGGCGGCGCTGGGCGTCCTCTGCTGTTTCGTGCTGCTGGGCTACTTCGGCGGCCGGCGCGGGCGCGCGCTCTACGGGCTCGACCTGCCGCCGCAGTCGGACCAGGGCTGAGCCCGGCCCGCCGGACGCGGCTCACGGCTGGCGGCGCGTTCCGGTGGTAAGGTTCGCCTATGTTCACCATCGCGTTTGGGGCGGCTATCGCGGCTGGGCTCATGCTGCTTCTGACCGGGACCAAGATCCTGCAGGAGTATGAGCGCGGGGTGGTCTTCCGGTTCGGGCGGGCCAAGAAGGCCCTGGCCACGCCGGGGTTCAACCTGCTCCTGCCGTTCGGGATCGATCGGATCCGGGTGGTCGACACGCGCACGCGGGCCATCCAAATCACCCCGCAGGACATCATCACGCACGACAACATCACCATCAGCGTCGACGCGGTCGTCTACGCCTCGGTGAACTCGCCGTCGCACGCCATCCTGGAGGTCGAGGACTACCTGCCGGCCACGCTGCAGCTCGCCTCGACGACCTTGCGGGCGGTGCTGGGCAAGATGGACCTCGACGACATCCTCGCCCACCGGGACGCCATCAACACCGAGGTGCGGACCATCCTCGACACGCGCACCGAGCAGTGGGGGGTGGAGATCTCGGCGGTGGAGATCAAGGACATCCAGCTCCCCAAGGAGATGCAGCGGGCGATGGCCCGCCAGGCCGAGGCGGAGCGCGAGCGCCGCGCCAAGGTGATCGCCGCCGAGGGCGAGGTGCAGGCCGCCTCCAAGCTGGCGCAGGCGGCGCAGATGATCGCGGGCTCGCCGGGCGCGCTGCAGCTGCGCCTCTACCAAACATTGGTCGAGGTGTCGGGGGAGGCGTCGTCGACGATCGTGTTCCCGGTGCCCATCGATCTCATGGGGATGAGCGGCTCGGCGCCGGTTCAGCAGATGCAGGGCATGATGCAGAGCGCGGTCGCGCTGGCCGCCAGCCAGGAGGCGCAAAAGCAGCTGGCGGCGCAGGGGACGAAGGTCACCGACGACGAGCAGGCCCGCGTGCCCGTCGGCGTGCGGCGGCCATAGCGAGCGCCCCGAACGCGAGCAGCGAAGGCCAGGCCGGGCGACCCGGCGCCGCCGCGCAGTGACACCCGCTGGCCGGCCGGGCCACGTCGCCGCCATCGACCACCAGGGAGGGCGTCGCAGCGTCGGTCAGCAGGCCGACGCTTGCGGCGTCCCGCGCGGCGCCCGCGTCGACCAGGCCGGCGTCGGGGGCAGCGACGACGGGCGGGGCGGCCGCGCAGATCGTGGCGGGCCACTGCTGCTGCTGCGCGCGCATGAGGCAGTCGGCCTGGCAGGCGCCCTTCACGCAGGGATCGATGGCCGCCACCTGGGCGAAGGCCAGCCCGGGCGTCCAGGTGCTCCCCTCGTCGGGGGAGGTCGCCTCGGCGAACGAGCCGAGCATGGTGTCGGTGGCGGCGTAGACGGTCCCGCCGCGCTCGGCGAGCGCCAATATGGGCGGCGGCCCGGCGACCGCTGCGAACGTCGCCCCCCCGTCGCGCGAGCGATACAGCGCCGGCGCCCCCCCGGCGGTGCCGAACGCCAGCAGCGTCCCGGCCGAGGTGCGCACGAAGGCGCCCAGGCCGCCGTCGAAGGTCAACGGCGCCGTCACCGTCGCCCCGCCGTCGGTGGCGATCGCCAGCGTGTCGCCCGCCGCCCCGACGAAGCGCAGGAAGACCCGATCGGCGTCGGTCGGATCGATGGCCACGATCCGGAGCTGGCCGGCCCCCAGCGCCGCCGAAAGATCGGCCAGCGTCCAGGTCGCACCGCCGTCGGTGCTGCGCGCCAGGGTCGGCGCGCCCGCCGGGCCGTGCGCCAGCGCGACGTCGATCGTCATCGGGTCGGAAGCGGCGATCTCGATCCCGGTGACCAGGTCGCCGGGGGCGGCCGCGTACACGACGTCGTCGAACGTCGCGCCGCCGTCGCTCGAGGCGTAGACCTGATAGAGGAGACCCCCACCCTGCGCCAGCCCGGCGGCCAGGACGCGCCTGGCGTCGCTCGGATCGACGAAGGCGTCCTCGCAGAGGTCGTCGCCGAGCGCGCCGCCCGCCGCCTGCCAGCCGCACGCCCCGTCGTCGGAGTAGACCAGCTTCCCCTGCGCGACGGCGTAGAGCCGGTGCGTGGGCGCCGGCGCCATCTGGTAGAGGCGGCCGAAGCTGGTGAGCGGCTGCTCGCACGACCAGGTCCAGGTTCGCCCGGCGTCCTCCGAGCCGACGAGCCCGAAGTTCGTGCCGAGGAGAATCTCCTCCGGGCGATCCGGCGGCGCCAGGATGTTGAACGCGTTCGGGAAGGCGCCGTCCGCGCGCGCGGTGCCGGGCGCGAGCAACAGGGCCCCCGCCACCGCCCACGCCCAGGCGCCCCTGCTGCCGCGCTCCACCACCTGCTTGAAGGTGGCGCCGGATCGGTCGAGCGGAAGGCTCAGCCTGCCGGCGCCGACGGAAGCTCGACCACGACGTCGGCGTCGGCGTCCGCGTCGCCGGCGCCCCCGCCCACGCGGGCCTGGCAGGAGAGGCGCAGCTTGTTGATGAAGTAGACGTTGCCGAGGTGCTTGCGCTCGGCGGCGTTGAACGGCGACAGGTGCTGCTCACCTGCGACCACCTTCACCCGGCAGAGCCCGCAGGTGGCCTTGCCGACGCAGGCCGTGCTGACCTCCACGCCGGCGCGGCGCGCGACCTCGAACACCGACTCGCCGGCGGCGCAGGCGACGCGCGTCCCCGAGGGCAGGTAGGTGATCGACGGCAAAGCTCAGCCCTTTTCTGGCGCGACCAGCGCCGCGGCCTCCGGCCAGTGCGACAGCCCGACGCGGTTCCCCTCGGGATCGGTCACGTACAGGGTGTAGCTGGTGCGGTGAACGATCGCCACGCCAGCCGCCCGCAGCCGCACTTCCCAGGCGGCGCGCGCGTCGCCCGCGATGGCGAGCGCGATCATCAGATAGCCAGCGGCGCGCGACGCGGAAGAGGACGCCGAAGGCGGCGCGCCGGCATCGATCGATGGCTCCGCGCGCTCGAGCGCCAGAAAGGCGCCGCGCCCGAGGTCGAGCCAGACCGAGCGATCGCCCGGCGTCCCCGCCCCGGCCGGCCAGCGGCGCAGGACCGGCAGCCCGAGCACGCCGGTGTAGAACGCCTCGCAGGCGGCCAGATCGCGGACGCCGACGGCGACGTGGTGCACGCCGCCCGGCGCGCCGGTGCTCATCTGCGGGCGCCCAGCTTCAGGATCCGCTTCCACTCGGCGGCGCTCACCGGCTGCACCGAGAGGCGGCTCCCCTTCTGGAGCAGCACCATGTCGGCGAGCGCCGGATCGGCGCGCAGCTCGGGGAGCGGGAGCGGACGGGGGAACTTCTCCTCGAACGTGATGTCGACGGCGAACCAGCGCGGGGCGTCGCGGGGGCTGTCCGGATCGCAATGATCGTCGGTCGGATCGAACTGCGTGGGGTCCGGGTAGCCGGCGCGGGCCACGCGCGCGGTGCCGACCACCGCCGGCGGGCTGGCGCTCGAGTGGTAGAAGAGCACGCCGTCCCCGAGGGAGATCTCGTCGCGCAAAAAGTTGCGCGCCTGGTAGTTGCGCACGCCGTCCCAGCGCGTGGTGCCCGCCTTCGCGCGCGCCAGATCGTCGATGGAAAATGTCTCGGGCTCCGACTTCATCAGCCAGTAGCGGGGCATGCCGCCTGTCTATCATGATCGCGCTTTGCTTCCCGCTGTTGACGCTCGCCGGACGGCGGTTATGCTGGGGGGACATCCGTGAGGCATATCGCCCACGGGAAAACCCGCCGGGAGCTGAAGGCCTCGGCGAAAGGAACAAGGAGAACGAACATGCACGGACACGTGATGTCCTGGTGGCGTGGGCCACAAAGCGGTTGGGGCGGCTGGAGCTGCGGTCCCGGGGGCGGCGGCGGACGGCATTGGGGCGGCGGCCATGGGCACGAGGGTGAAGACGAGGGTGAAGGGACGGGGTTCGGCGGAGGAGCCTTTGGCGTCCGGCGACCGCTGCGGTTCTTGGCCTACAAGCTGGAGCTGGACGAGCGGCAGGTGGCGGAGCTGGCGCGCATCCTCGGGGATCTGAAGACCGAGCGCGCCCAGGGGGAGGTCGACCGCCGGCGGTCGCTGGCCGGGTTCGCCGACGCGGTCGGCGGTGAGACCTTCGATGAGGCGCGGGCCAAGGAGTCGGCCGCGCTGAGGGTCACCACCGCGGAGCGCCTGCGCGACGCGGTCATCGCGGCGCTCGGCAAGCTGCACGCCCTGCTCGACAACGACCAGCGCGAGCGCCTCGCCTACCTGATCCGAACCGGCGTCCTGAGCTTGTAGTTCAGCGGCTATAAGCCGTTTCGATACTGCCATTAGCGCGAGCGACGGCGGCGGGATATCTTTCCCAGATGTCCGCGTCGCCGTCGTTTTCGTTGCACAAGGTCGACCAGCCCAAGCCGCATCCCAAGGACAGCGAGCTGGTCTTCGGGCGCACGTTCACCGACCACATGGCGATCGTGGACTACGAGGCCGAGCGCGGCTGGGTCGATCCGCGCGTCGTCCCCTACGCGCCGCTCAGCCTCGATCCGGCGGCGGCGGTGTTTCACTACGCGCAGGAGATGTTCGACGGCCTCAAGGCCTTTCGCGGCACCGACGGCAAGGTGCGCTTCTTCCGCATCGACCGCCACTGCCAGCGGCTGCACGACGGCGCCGCCCGCCTCTGCATCCCGCCAGTCGACGTCGCGCTGTCGCGCGCCGCGATCACGGCGCTCGTGTCGGCCGATCGCGACTGGGTGCCCTCGTCGGCGGGGACGTCGCTCTACATCCGGCCGACGGTCATCGCCAGCGAGCCGTTCCTCGGCGTTCGCCCGGCCAAGCGGTACATCTTCTTCGTGATCGCCTCGCCCGTCGGCGCCTATCACGGCGAGGCCTTCGCGCCGGCCAGGATCCTGGTCGAGGACAAGTACGTGCGCGCCGCGGTGGGCGGGCTCGGCGGCGTCAAGGCGGGCGCCAACTACATCGCCAGCCTGCGCGCCGCCGAGGACGCCAAGGCGCGCGGGTTCGACCAGGTGCTGTGGACCGACGCGCACGACCACAGCTACCTGGAGGAGGTCGGCACGATGAACATGGTGGCGCGCATCGGCGACGAGATCGTCACGCCGCCGCTCGGCGGCAGCATCCTGGCCGGCGTCACGCGCGACTCGGTCATCACGCTGCTCCGCGAGTGGGGGTTCACCGTCAACGAGCGGCCGCTGGGGATGGAGGAGCTGCTGCGCGCGCACCGGAGCGGAACGCTGCGCGAGATCTTCGGCTGCGGCACGGCCGCGGTCATCACGCCCGTGGGGACGCTCGGTTGGAAGGGCGAGGAGATCGCCGTCAACGGCGGACAACCCGGCGAGATCGCCGGACGCCTCCGCGACGCCATCCTCGCCGTCCAGTACGGGCAGGAGCCCGACAAGCACGGCTGGATGAGCGAGGCCTGACCTGAGCGACCTGCTCGTTCGGCTCTACGCGCTGCCGCCGCTCGAGCCCGCGCTGGAGGCGGCCGGCGCGGCGGGCCTCGCCGTGCGGCGCGCGGCCGCGGCCGAGCGCGGCGCGGTGGTCGAGTGGGTGCGCGCGCACGGCTCTCCCGGCTGGGCGAGCGAGTGCGAGGTCGCCTTCGCGCGGCAGCCCATCGCCTGCTTCGTGGCCGTGGAGAAGAAGGACCACCTCGCCGGCATCGCTTGCTACGAGGCGACGGCGCGCGGCTTCTTCGGTCCCGAGGTCGTGCACCCCGATCGGCGCGGCAAAGGGGTGGGTAAGGCCCTGCTCCTGTCTGCGCTGCACGCCATGCGAGCCGAAGGGTACGGCTACGCGATCATCGGCTGGGCCTCGTCGATCGACTTCTACAAGAAGGCCGTCGGCGCGGTGGTGATCGAGGGATCCGACCCCGGGCTCTACCCGCCCAAGCTGCTCCGCTGAATCGAGGCCGCCACGTTCCGGCCGACGGCTCCGGAGGGGCTGGCCGCCTGCGACGGGGAGTCATCCACAGTCGAATCTCCGACGGCGCCGTCGAGCTTTAGACGGCGACCGGTGCGAGCGCCGGAACGCGCAGCAGAAACGCGGTGCGGGCGAACGGCTGCAAGATTGACCGGCAGAAGCGCGACAGCGGGCGGGCCTCGGGCTCGAGCCCCATCCCGCGAAACAGCCAGCGCCATTCTCCCTCGGTGAGAAAGCCGTAGGAGGCGGTGCTCTTGATCCGCCGCCGGTACTCGTCGCCATGGAGGCGATTCAGGAACCGGTCGAGCCGCGTCGCCGGCGTGTCCTCCACGATGACCACCGTCCCGCGGCAGACGCGCAGCGCCTCGCGCAGGAGCGCGCGCTTGCGGTCGTCGGGGACGTGGTGCAGCACGAAGCTGAGGACGACGACGTCGAAGCGATGATCGATGAACGGCAGCTCGACGCCGTCGTACAGCCTGAACGGCCGGCGTTTTTCGCGGCGGATGTCGACCACGTCGACCCCGAACAGCTCGCCGGCGCCGCGCGCCGCCAGCTCCTCCAGCACGTACCCCTCGCCGCACCCGACGTCCAGCACCGAAGCGCCGGCCGCGACGTGCGGCGCGACCAGTGACACGGTGTGCAGTGTCTCTTTTCTGACAGTTTGAGACCGGTAGTTGATCGCCATGTCTGACCCCCGTCGTCCGAGCAGAGCAATCCGGAAGCCAACCTTTGCGGCAGCGACCGGTTCGCGGGGCTCAGAGGATCCCGGCGATCAGCAGCACGCCGACCAGCGCGAACAGGCCGGCCGCTATCCTCTGCGTCACCCTGGGGTTCAGCAAGTGCCCGGCGCGATTGCCCGCGATGACCGCCACCGTCGCCACCGCCCACAGCGCCGCGGTCGCCGCGCCGAAGACCAGCACCGGCTGCTTGTAGCGCGCGGCGAAGCTGGCGGTCGCGATCTGCGTCAGGTCGCCCCACTCGGCCACGAACACCACCATGAAGGACATGGTGAAGGCCTTCCAGAGGCCGACCTGGCCCTCGTCCTTCCCCACGGCGGCCTCCTCGTCGTGCTTCCGCCACATCACGACGGCCGACACGAGAAACAGGACGCCGGACCCGATGTGAACGGCGCGCGCGGGGAGCAGCGCCAGGAGGCTGCCGGCGAGGACGGCCACCAGGCTCTGGATCGCCAGCGCGGCCGCTGCGCCCAGCAGGACCGGCAGCGGGCGGTGGCGCGTCGCCAGCACCAGCGAGGCGAGGGCCGTCTTGTCCGGCAGCTCCGCGACGAAGATGACCGCGAAGATCGAGGCGAACAGCTTGGCCGCTGCCATGGCGCGACAGTATGGGGCAAGATGAGACCGTGAGCGGCAACAAACGGAACAGCAGCGCGCGTCGGGGCCTCGTCGTGGTCCTCGCCGCCGCACTGGCGCTGGCGGTTGCGTCCCGGCTGCACCGCCAGCGGCCGGCCGTCCAGACCGCGCGGCCGAAACCCCCGACGGAATTCGTCCACCCGTTCATCCCCTCGCCGCAGGTGGTGAAGCCGCCGGTCGCCCCCTGCCGCGCCCGCGATCTGCATGATCTGGTGGGGGCCATCCGCCAGTCTCAGAAGAAGGTCGCGCCCGCGCTGAAGAAGATGAAGGAGGCGGGCGGGCCCGTGGCCTGCCGCGCCGAGGCGGACAACCGCCGGTGGTCGGCCGTGGCCGACGTCTTCTCGCACGACACGAGCGGCTGCGTCGCTCAGGACAGCGAGCTCGACAGTCAGTGGAATCAGGTGCAATCCGCGGTGGAAGCGCTCGAGGCCTGCGTCGACTGCACCCGCCCGCGCGACGCCCGCACGACCAGCTGCCAGCGCGCGAAAGAGCTGCTCGACGCCGCCGACCAGGCGACGCCCTAGGTGCACCGATCGCGTCGAGCGTAGGCCGGCTTCGCCGGCCGGAGCTCATCGCGGGAGGTTCGGAACCCTTTGAGGGTTCCGAGCTTCAACCGGCCCCAGGTACCTGGTCACGAGCTCGGGATCGCAAGCCGCGCGTTCGATCTGGCGGTGCCCGAGCTTCGTGCGCACGAGCGCGCCGAGCGTCTCGTCGAACCCAACCGCCAGCCAGGCGGCGAGGCCGTCGACGAAACCGACGCGCAGGCGCGAGGCGTAGCGGACGAACCCGGCCACGTCCTTGAACTGGTCCATCGCCAGCATCAGCTCCGGCGCGTCGACCAGGCCGGGCGGGATGGGCCGCGCCGGCGCGCGCGTTGCCGCCTCGAACGCCGCGATGTCCGCCGGCAAGCGCGCGTGGTAGCTGCCGTCCTCGATCAGCGAGGTGAGCGCCCGCTGGTGCGGGTGCGTCCCCTCCACGATCTGCCGCGCCTGGCGGGCCATCTCCTCGACGCCGCCGTCGTGCGCGCGCAGGAGGACGAGGTCGTAGAGCGGGTGGCGGTGGAACGTCTGCAGCACGTGCTCGACGATCGCGTCGCGCGGCGCGAAGAAGCCGACCGGGTCGAGCATGGTCGCGGGGCCGGAGAGGAAACGGCGCGCGTTGTGGAAGATCCAGGGGATCCCCTGGGCGCGGTAAAAGATCTTCGTCTCCTCGGCCGCGCCGACCATCATCTGATCGCGCCCCGCCACCAAGAGCTGGCCGATCGTCGGCACGGCGTCCACGTGGCCGAGCGCGCGCAGCCGCTCGAGCCGCCGCCGCACCAGGCGCGGCCGGAAGAAGGCGGCCACCAGAGAGGCCAGCTGGCGCAGCTTGTCGGCGTTCTGGCGCCAGCCGCCGACCACGTCGGCGAGCAGCCGCAGGCGCGACCGCCCGAGCCAGCCGGGCCGCGTCGCCCCCTGGCGCTCCGCCATCGAGGTGGTCTTGCCCGCCGGCGCGCCCTCCAGGGAGGCCATGGGGGTCAGGTTAGCAGGGGGCCCGGCGCCGAGGGCGTTCTAGAGCTCGATCTGCGCGCCGATCTCGACCACCCGGTTGGGCGGCAGCGCGAAGAAGTCCGAGGCCGAGCGGGCGTTGCGCGACAAGAAGCGAAAGAGCATCTTGCGCCACTCCGCCATCCCCCGCCCTTGCACCGAGCGCAGCGTCTCACGGCCGAGGTAGTAGCTGGTGTCGGCCTCGTTGATGGGGAGGCCCTGCACCTTGCAGCGCCGGAGCACGTCGAGCACGGCCGGGCTCTCCTTGAACCCGTAGTGCGCGGTCACGCCCCAGATCCCCTGCCCGAAGCTCTTGACCCGCACCTTGTCCTCGTCGGGGACCTCGGGCACGGCGTCGGTGGTGATGGAGAGGATCACCACCTCCTTGTGCAGGACCTTGTTGTGCTTGAAGTGGTGGAGGAGCACGTTGGGCGTCCCCCGCCGCGTCGACGAGAGAAAGACGGCCACGCCCGGCACCCGGTACGGCTTGGTCGCCTCGATGTCAGCCAGGAAGATCGACATCGGCAGCGAGTCGGCCGCGATCCGCTCGGCCAGCAGCGTGCGCCCGCGCTTCCAGGTCAACATGATGGTGAAGATGCCCACCGCGACCGCGATCGGAAACCAACCGCCGTGCGCGATCTTGATCGAGCAGGCCGCAAAGAACGACAGATCGAAGGTCAGGAACACGGCCAGGAGCGCCGAGGCCCGCAGGTGCCCCCACTTCCAGCGATCGGTGGCCACGAAGTAGAACAGCATCGAGGTGATGGCCATCGTGCCGGTCACCGCGATGCCGTAGGCGTCGGCCAGCGCGCTCGACTCGCGGAAGCCGAGCACCAGCGCCACGCAGGCGACCATCAACAGCCAGTTCACCTCGGGGACGTAGATCTGCCCCTCGGTGACGCCGGAGGTGTGCACGATCGTCACCCGGGGGAGATACCCGAGCTGCACCGCCTGGCGCGTCAGCGAATAGGCCCCCGAAATGAGTGCCTGCGAGGCGACCACCGTGGCCACGGTCGCGATGATCACGAACGGGTAGAGCAACGGGCCGGAGACGAGGGCGTAGAATGGGTTGGCCGCCGCCTCGGGACGCTCGAGCAGCAGGGCCCCCTGCCCGAAGTAGTTGATGAGCAACGCCGGAAAAACGCAGCTGTACCAGGCGAGCCGGATGGCCCTCGTCCCAAAGTGCCCCATGTCGGCGTAGAGCGCTTCGCCGCCCGTCACGCAGAGGACGACCGACCCGAGGACCAGGAACCCGTGCCCCCGGTGCGCGGCGAAGAAATGCAGGCCGTAGATCGGATTGGCCGCCTTCAGGATCTCCGGGTGGCGCACGATCCACGGAAGTCCGGCCAGCGCGATCAAGATGAACCAGAGGACCATGATCGGCCCGAACACGGCGCCGATGCCGCCGGTGCCGCGCTTCTGCACGGCGAACAGCGCGATCAGGATGAGGCAGGTGATCGGCACGACGAAGGGCGAGAACGCGCTGGTCGCCACCTCGAGGCCTTCGACCGCGGAAAGCACGGAGATGGCCGGGGTGATGACGCCGTCGCCGTAGAGCAGCGCCGCGCCGAACAGCCCCAGGACGATGAGCAGCATCTTCGTCCGCCGCAGCCCGGTCCAGGTGGTGCGCGTCGCCGCCCGGTGCGCCCCCGACTCGTCGGCGGTGATCGCCGCGGCGCTCGGCCGCGCCACCAGCGCCATGAGCGCGAGCACCCCGCCCTCACCGTCGTTGTCGGCGCGCATGACGAAGAGGAGGTACTTCACCGAGACGACCAGCGTGATCGACCAGAAGATCAGCGACAGCACGCCGTAGATGTTGCCGGCCAGCGGCGCCACCCCGTGCGGCAGCGTGACGCACTCCTTGACCGCGTAGAGGGGCGACGTCCCGATGTCGCCGTAGACGACGCCAATCGCGCCCAGCCCCAACTTGGCCAGGCCAGCGCCGCGTGCCTCGGGATGATGATGATGGGTAACGGTCGGCGCCGCGGCTGGTTCGGGCATGAAATCGGCGGCTTCCTCCGCTGCCGGAGCCGGATGATGAACGATTTGCATTCGCGAAGCGAGATCCCCGTCGGGCGACAGCCCAGCCGTCATCATGCCGCGCCCACGTTTCGGTCTGGTTTCGGCGCGATGAATTCGTCTGTCACCGTCGAGAAAGTAGTCTCCGTCGCAATCCCGTTGACACCGAGATCCGGGATGGCGTATGCACCGCGCGCACGCCGTATGGCCCACCGCCCGCCGGAGCCAGCTTGCGCGTCCGGGGCGACGCCCGACCACCTCGTCCGATCGGGTTGACGGCGCGGCCCGGAGTAGCGTAAGTACCCACGGCAGTTACGAAACGCCCAGGTAGCTCAACTGGTAGAGCAACGGACTGAAAATCCGTGTGTAGACAGTTCGACTCTGTCCCTGGGCACCAGCGTTTCGCTGCCTTTTCTGCCTGTTTTGCGCTGTCTCGGTGTGGCACTGGTTGCGTCTGGGCGCGGGCGCGATCAAGGCCCCCCGCCCCCGCCTGGACACCCCGCCCCACCGCCACCCGAGCGCCCGGTCACGATCGGCAGGAGCACCGGTTGTCTTCCGCGTCCCTTGCTCCCATCCTTTTCGTTTCCATCCTTGCCCTGCGTTGGCGCGCCACCGCTGCGGGAGGAGACGGAAGTGACATGAACGGCATCGGGAACGGGACTCGTAGAAGCATCGTCATCACCGGGGCTTCCAGCGGCATCGGCCGCGCGACGGCGATGCGACTCGTCCGCAGCGGATGGCGGGTGTTCGCCACTGTCCGTAGAGAAGGCGATGCGACGACGATCAGAGGGGAGACGGGCGGTGCGGTGGAGACGGTTCAATTGGATGTCGTCGACAAGGACTCGATCGCCGCCGCCGCGCGCGACATCGCCACGCGCCTGGATGGCCGCGGTCTCGATGCTCTGTTCAACAACGCCGGGATCGGCGACGTCTTTTCGACGGAGTACGGTTCGCTCGAAGCGCTCCGTCGCATCTACGAAGTGAACCTCTTCGGACAGATCGCCGTCATCCAGGCCCTTTTACCCCTGGTCCGGATGGCGAAGGGACGCATCGTCAACGCCGGCTCGGTCGGCGATCACATCGCGCCGCCCTTCGCGGGGGCGCTGTCCAGCTCCAAGGCGGCCTTTGCTTCGATGAGCGCGGCCCTCAGATTGGAGCTGCGGCCGCAAGGGATCTACGTGTGCATCATCGAGCCCGGCGCGATCAATACCCCGGCGGTCGACAAGACCCTGGGAGGCGTCGAGCAGGCCATCGCCGACATGCCGGCGGCGGGCGTCCGACTCTACGGCGAGGCGATGCGCCGCATGGCGCGGACCTTCAGCAAGACCGAACGTGCAGGCAGCCCACCTGAAGCGGTCGCCGAGGTCGTCGAGCGCGCCCTGACCGACCGGCACCCACGACCTCGCTATTCCGCGGGCAAAGACTCCGCGAAGCTGGCTCTTCTTGCGCGCTTCCTTCCCGAGAATCTCGTCGACCGCGCGATCCTCAGGACCTTCGGGCTACCGACCGCGTTCGGCCAACCTGTTGGCTAGGTCGATGGCGCTCCGAATCTTCGTCGCTGGCGCGGCCGGCGTGATTGGCAGACGTCTCCTGCCGTTGCTCCTCGAGCAGGGGTACGACGTCCATGGGACGACCCGATCGCGGGCGCGGGCAAACGATATCGCGCGCTCGGGGGCCCACCCCCTCGTCCTCGACGCGTTCGATCGGCAGGCCGTGTTCGAGGCCGTCGGCACCGTCGGGCCCCACGTTCTCATTCACCAGCTCACGGATCTCTCCGGCGGGTTCGAACCCCAGCGGGTGAGCGAGACCCTGGCACGCAACAGCCGGCTTCGAACCGAAGGCACCCGAAATGTCGTGGACGCCGCACGCGCCGCCGGCGTGCGCAGACTGATCGCCCAGAGCATCGCCTGGGTCTATGCACCCGGACCCGAACCGCATGGGGAAGGCGATCCGCTCGATCGCGCGGCCGAAGGATCTCGAGCGGTCACGACCCAGGGCGTCTTGGCCCTCGAGGACGCCGTGCTCGACGCCGCTCCGGTCGAAGGCGTGGTGCTGCGATACGGCTGGCTCTACGGACCTGGAGCCAGCGAGAAGCCGGCCGGCGTTCCTCCGCTCCACGTCGACGCGGCGGCTGACGCCGCCAGGCGGGCTATCGCGCGCGGCGCCCCGGGCGTGTACAACATCGCAGAGCCTGGTCCCTGCATCGACGTCGCGAAGGCCAGACGCGAGCTCGAATGGGACCCCTCTTTTCGGCGAACGGGGTGAGCCTGGACAGCGCTCAGCTGGTCGACTTGCTCAGTCGATTGAGCGCGAAGCCCGGCGCGATTCGGCTCATGTTCGGCGGCCGTCGGTCGGATGACTTGGCTGCTGCTCGACGGTGATATATGTCCCGTCGATGCGCGTCCGTCTCGCTTCCCTCCTCCTCACGATGCTTCTGGCCGGCTGCGGCCTCGGTGATCCGTCGGAGAATCCGACGACCACCCGCACCTCAGCCGTGACGCTGAGCCTCGGCCCGACCGCCGACACCTTCATCAACAGCGTCGACCCCGACAACAACAACGGCGCCAGCCAATCGTTCTTCACCGGAGAGAACGGACAGGGCGGCGTGATGAGGGGACTGCTCCAGTTCGCGCTGCCTGCCGGGCTGCAGGGACGCGTCACCGTCAGCGGTGTCACCTTGACGCTGACGACGGAGGCCGTCGGCACCGGGACCGCGCTGCCGGCGGCCGCGACGGAGTCGTTGCAGCCGGTCAACGTGGCGTGGACCGAGGGGACCGGGGCCGGCAACGCCATGATGACCTACACGGTTGGCCAACCCTGCGGCACGACGGGCGCGACCTGGAACAGCCCCGACTGTACCGGCGGGACGCCGTGGGCGGGTGGGGACGTCACCGCCACGGTGAGCGGCACCGCCTCCGCGCCCGCGGAGCTCGACACCGCGGTGATCTGGGATTCGATGGCCGGAAGCGCGGGCCTGCTCGCCGACGTCCAGGCGTGGATGGACGACCCGGCCACGAATCACGGGTGGATGATCTCCAGCAGCACCGAGGGGACCTCGGCCGAGGCGCAGCGGTTCTATTCGCGCGACGCCGCAGGCAAGGGGCCGGCCCTCGGCATCACCTTCGCCTGCAAGGCGGAATTCGCGGACGCCGGGCCGACCTGCGGCACCACCCTGCCCGCCGACGGGGGCGGCGCCGACGCGGCGGGCGGCGCGGCCGGAAGCGGCGCGCCGTCGACGGGCGGCGGGTGCTCCTGCTCGCTCGGTACGAGCGGCGTGAGCCCCGGCGCCCTCGGGCTCCTGGGCGTCGCTCTGCTGGGGAGGCGTCGGCGCCGGCAATTGCCCCTGAAGGCGAGGCCGCGGAGCCCCCTGACCACGCGCTAAGCCGGCGCGTCCTCGGATTGCGCCCGCTCGAGCGCGGCCCTCGCCGTCTCCAGCGCCGAGCGCGAATCGCCGAGCCGGCGCTCCGCCTCGTCGAGCGCCCGGCGCGCGGCCGCGACGGCCTTCTCGTCGCGAGCGCGTGTCGCCTCGGCCGACGCGACCTCCTCGCGCAGCTGCTCGAGCCGCCGCGAGCGGGCCACCCGCGCTTCTTCCTGCAGCCGGCGCGCCTCGCGTCCGGCGGCCTCCCTGCCCGGCGCGCCCGCGGGTGCGTCCCTCGCCGGCGGCGGCCGCTCCGGCAACTCTTGCGCGAACGGATTGGCCGCCCCCTCTTCGGGGACATCGCGCTCGAGGCGGCCGGCCTCGAGCAGCGGCCGCAGCTCGGGGCTGAGGATCCCGGCGCGCAGGTCGTGAACGACCCGCGTCAGCACGTCGTGCGTGGGGCGCAGCTCCGCCGCCTCCAGGATCTCCTCGGCCCTGGCGCGCAGCTCCTTGAGGACGTCGCGGTGCGCGCCCAGCGCGTCGGCGTAGGTCCCCGCCCCGCCCGCCTGCAGCCGCGCCGTCGCCTCGGCGAGGCGCCGCACCAGCGCCGGGACGTGGCGCCCAAGCTGGTTCACCGCCCACACCGACGGCGCGGGGCGCGGCAGCTTCTCCACCCGCGCCGCCTCCTCGCGCCGCCCCGCCGCCTTGAGCGCCTTGACGACGGCGGTCCGCTGCTTGACGAAATCGGCCGGTCGAACGGCGAACAGGCGATCGACGGCGGCGTCGGCGTGGTCGGCGGGCACGACGCCGATGTTACCCGCAGGCCCCGGCGTCCGCGTTCGCAACGGGCTCGCAGGTCCCGACGGTGCCGGGAAGCGCGCACGACGAGCAGGGCGCCGCGCAGGCCGACGCGCAGCAGACGCCCTGGGCGCAATGCCCGCTCGCGCATTCGTCGTCGGCCACGCAAGCCGCGGTCTCCGAGTGTTCACAGATGCCGTTGATGCAGGTGGCGCCCTCCGAGCACTCGGCCGACGACACGCAATCGTCGTAGCAGCTGCCGTCCAGGCACTGGAACGGAGAGCACGCAATCGTCGTCCCCGCGCCGCAAGCGCCCAGCCCGTCGCACGTGCGCGTCAAGGTCAAAACCGCGCCGGTGCAGGTGCTCGACGCGCAGGCCGTCCCGGCCGGGTAGAAGGCGCAGCCACCGACCCCGTCACACGTCCCGTTCAGGCCGCAGCTGGCGGCGCCTTGGTTGACGCAGAGCCCGTGCGGTTCCGGGGCGCCATCGTCGACCGGAAAGCAAGTGCCGAGGCGACCGGAAGGCGCGCAGGTCACGCAAGGCCCCGTACACGCGATGTTGCAACAGACGCCATCGGCGCAGAAGCCGCTCCGGCAATCGGCCCCTCGCGTGCACGAGGATCCCAACTGCGCGAGGTCGCCCCCCGGCCGCTTGCCGGCGTCGGTCGCCGCATCCGACCCGCCGTCGTTCGACGCCGGCGGCGGCGAACCGTCCTTCGCGGGGCTGGCGCCGGAGGTCGGCAGCCTCTCTTTCCCGCCGCAACCCGCCGCCAGCAGAGCCCCCAGGCCGATCCAAGCTGCCCACCGCATCGCCCGACAGTAACATACGGCCCCTTCGCCCAGACCGGGTCCGATCGAAGGTTCGCCGCCTCCCTTACCATTCAATGACGGAAGTGCTGCCCGCCGTGAAACCGCGCCCTTGCTCCGAGGCTGACCCGGTTTCCGTCGCCGCCGCTACTGTGCTCTACTAGCCCGCTTCCGAGCAGTGAACGCATGCACGCGGTCTTCGACCCCCTCGTCATAGCCAGCGGCCTCTTCGTGGGGTTCGTCGTCGGACTGACCGGCATGGGGGGCGGCGCCCTGATGACGCCGATCCTGGTGCTGCTGTTTCACATCCAGCCGCTGACCGCCGTCTCCAGTGACGTCGTGGCGGCGATGGTGATGAAGCCGATCGGCGGCGCGGTCCACTGGCGGCGCGGCACGGTCCGGCGGGACCTGGTGACCTGGCTGATGGCGGGCTCGATCCCCTCGGCGTTCTTCGGCGTCCTCATGCTGCGCCGGATGGACGCCACCGCCGCCCTGCAGGTGCACATCAAAGTGGCGCTGGGGATCGCGCTCCTGGTGGTGGTGAGCGGGCTCGTCGTCCGCCCGCTGCTCATCTCGCGCCGGCAGGCGCCCCACTCGTTCGAGCTTCGCCGGATCCCCACCCTCCTCATCGGTATCGTGGGCGGCCTGGTCGTCGGCCTCACCTCCGTCGGCTCGGGCTCGCTGATCATCGTCGCGTTGCTCCTGCTCTACCCGCGCATGGAGATGTCCGAGCTGGTCGGGACCGACCTGGTCCAGGCGGTGCCGCTGGTGGCCAGCGCCGCGGTCGGCCACCTCCTGTTCGGCAGCTTCGAGCTCGGGCTGACCGTCTCCATCCTGATCGGCAGCATCCCGGGTGTCTTCGTGGGCGCCCGCTTCTCCTCGCGCGCGCCCGACTACGTCATCCGCCCGTCGCTGGCGATCGTGCTGCTGCTGTCCGGGATGAAGCTGGTCGGCGCGTCGAACCTCTTGCTCGCGCTGGTCTCGCCGGTCTCGGTGGCCCTCGGTCTCTCCTACGCGCTCGCCGCCGCTCGGCGCGCCCGCCGCAAGCGCGCCGCGCAGGCGGTTGCCCTGTCGCACGCCAACGGACCGCCGATCCCGGTCCCGGCGCTGGCGATCGTCGCCGGCGGCGCCCACGCCGAGCAGAGGCGGAACTGACGACCGAGCTGAGCCGAACGCGATTGACGGTTGAGGCGTCTTGGCGCCCGGGTGGCGGTTGGCGCGCCCGCTGCATCGATCTGGAGCGATGGGACGCGCGTCGTGGTTGTGGTTGTTCGCCCTCGTGGCCGCGGCGCCAGCCGCCTGGGCGGACGAGCTCGAGCCGGTGGCGCCGCCGCCGCCGAGCATTGACGAACCGGTGACGGCGCCGCTACCGAAGGCGGCTCATCCGAACCCGCGGCTCAAGCTTTCGTACGTGCGATCGGCGATCGGGAACCTCGACGGCAGCGCCGTCCCGCTCGACGCGCTGGCCGTCGACGCTTACCCGCTCTCGCGCCGCTGGGCCCGCGTCGGGCTCGGGCTCGAGACGGGCCGCGGCAGCGCCTCGTTCATGGGCGATCGGGCCTCGCTCGTCGATCTGCTCCTCGGCGTCAGCGCCGGCGTGCAGTTGCCGGGGCGCGTGACCCCGTTCGTCGAGGGCCACCTGGCCGGCGGCGCGCTCCACGGCCAGACCGACGGGCCGATCACCGTCGACGGCGTGGTGGTGACCAGCGCCGCCGCGACCACCTACCTCTACACGTTCGGCCTCGATGCCGGCGCCGAGGTCTACGCCGTCGGGCGTTCCTACCTCTCCCTGTCGCTGGGATGGCTGCACACCACCTGGCGGGGGGCGACGGACGCTGCGCCGCCGGGGGCCAGCGCGCCCGACATCGCGCTGACCGACATCGCGCACGACGCGCTCCTGTTCAAGGCCGGCGTCGGAATCTGACCGCCGCCGCCGGGCCCGGGGCGGCGCGCTACCCGGCCGGCGGCCGCACGAGGGCGCGGTAGCGCTCGATCCCCACGCGCAGCTGGCGGCGCGCCTCGGCGGCGTCGATCCGCTCGCCGAGCTCCACGAGCTTCCCCTCCAGCTTCTTGTAGTCCTCGAAGAACCGCATGATCTCGGTCATCACGTGGCGGGGCAGCTCGGCGATGTCGCGATAGTCGGCCACCGCCGGATCGTTGACGTGCACCGCCACCACCTTGACGTCGTCGCCGTGCTCGTCGCGCATGCGAAAGCCGCCGATGGCGCGGGCCTGGAGGATGGCCAGCGGGACCACCGGCTCCTGCCCCAGGACCAGCACGTCGAGCGGATCGTCGTCCTCGGCGTAGGTCCGGGGAACGAACCCGTAGTTGGCCGGATAGTGCACCGCCGAATAGAGCACGCGGTCGACCCGCAGGAGGCCGGTCGTCTTGTCGAGCTCGTACTTGTTCTTGTCTCCCCGCGGGACCTCGATCACCACCGGGAACACCTCCGGATCACCGTCGGGGAGCGCGATGTCGTGCCAGGGGTGCGCCATGGCCTCACCCTAGCGACGCCCGCAGGCGAAGCAACCCGGCGGCCCGCACGCCCGAGCTGCCGGCGGCTCTTGGCCGTCACCAGGGGAGACACCGCGTTGTCACCCCAAAACCAGAAAACGGCTGGAGATACGAAGCCGCGCGTCGTGCGCAGGATCGAAGCGACCAGAGAGGTCAGGGACAATCACAAGGAGTTGGCGATGAGAAACATCGGGGTATGGGCGTTGGGGCTGGCGGCGGCGGTGGGAGGGACGGCCTGCGCCGATCAGGGCTCCTCGAGCGACGGCACCACCACGCAGGCGGGCGCGGGCGTCTTGCTGGAGTCGGTGAAGCTCGATCCGCGTTCGCGCATCGAGGGGGAGGTGCAGCAGGTCAACCTGATCACCGACAGCATGAAGGCCAACCAGGCGGCGCACGCCGATCCCACGCTGCTCAACCCGTGGGGGCTCGCCTTCTTCCCGCAAGGGCCGGCCTGGATCTCCGCCAACGGAAACGGCACGCTGAACGTCTACGACGGAAACGGAAACCCGGCGCGCGACGAGGTGGCGATCCCGCCGACGGCGCCGACGGGCGCCACGCCGGATGGTCTGGTGTTCAACCCGAACCCCAAGGACTTCCGGGGCGACACCTTCATCGCGGTCACCGAAGACGGCGACGTGATCGGCTGGAAAGGGAGCGACGGCGACACCGCCACGGTGCGGCTCAACAACGCCCCGGCCGTCTACAAAGGGGTGACGGTCGGGGAGGCCAACGGCCGGCCGCACCTCTATGCGGCCGACTTCCACGACGGCGTGGTGGCGGTGTTCGACGCCGACTACCACCGGGCGCGTCTTCCCGGTTCGTTCACCGATCCCCGCCTGCCGAGCGGCTTCGCGCCGTTCAACCTGATCGACGCCGGACCCTTCCTGCTGGTCAGCTACGCCAAGCAGGACGACGACCGGCACGATGACGTCGCGGCGCTCGGCAACGGCTTCGTCGACCTCTTCACCACCGAGGGGTTCTTCGTCCAGCGGCTCATCTCGCAGGGGCAGCTCGACTCGCCCTGGGCGATGCTGTTCGCGCCCGATCGGGATCGCGCTTCGATCGATCTGCTGGTCGGCAACTTCGGCAATGGGCGCATCAACGTCTACGATCTCTCGGTGCGACACGGCGGCCTGCGGGCCGACTTCGAAGGGGCGCTCGGCGACAGCGCCGGCAACCCGATCTTCATCGACGGCTTGTGGGCGCTGGCGTTCGGCTCGGGCGGCGCCAACTTCGACGCCAGCAAGATCTATTTCACGGCCGGACCCAACGGCGAATCCGACGGTCTGTTCGGATCGCTGACCTTCACGGGACCGCGCCGCTAGCGCCGCGAACGTTGCTTATCGGACGCCGCGGTCCTTCGGGGCCGCGGCGTCCGGTCGTTCCCCGCCGCTGACCCTTCCGCGCCCCGGTTCGCCGTTCTCGCCGTAGTCGGTGCGGCTCTGGCGGGCGCCCGGCCCGGTGGCGCTGGCGCCGGCCCCCAAGCTCCGCAACCAGCCGGCAAACACGTAGATCAAGAAGGCCACGACCACCATCCCGCCGACCGCCTGGGCCAACCGCCGCGCTCGACCCCCGTCTTCCTGGCCCATTTGCCGCCCACTTGCCCCGCCTACCGGAGAAACAGCTGGTAGGCCGGGTTGTCGCTCTCATCCCAGTGCCGGTAACCGAGCTCGGCCAAGAAACGGCGCAGCGCCGGCCGATCGCGCGGCGGCACCTGCAGGCCGACCAGCACGCGCCCCGGATCGGCCCCCTGGTTGCGGTAGTGAAACAGCGAGATGTTCCAGGCCGGTGACATGCTGGCCAGGAAGCGCATGAGCGCCCCGGGCCGCTCGGGGAACTCGAAGCGGTAGAGGTGCTCGTCGTGCGCCAGCGGCGAGCGGCCGCCCACCAGGTGGCGCAGGTGTTCCTTGGCCAGCTCGTCGTCGGTCAGGTCGAGCGTCGGAAAGCCGGCCTTCTCGAAGGCCCGGTGGAGCGCGCGCCGCTCGCCCGGCCGGGAGAGCTGCACGCCCACGAACACGCGCGCCGCCGCGCTGTCGGAGATCCGGTAGTTGAACTCGGTGACGCTGCGCTCGCCCACCAGCTTGCAGAGGCGCTTGAAGCTGCCGCGCCGCTCGGGGATGGTGACCGCGAAGACCGCCTCGCGCTTCTCCCCCACCTCGGCGCGCTCGGCCACGAAGCGCAGCCGATCGAAGTTCATGTTCGCGCCCGAGGTCACCACCGCGATCGTCCCCTCGAGCGGCGTCTTTCCGAGGTAAGCCTTGGCCCCCGCCACGCCGAGCGCGCCCGCCGGCTCGAGGATCGAGCGCGTCTCCTGGAAGACGTCCTTGATGGCGGCGCAGAGGGCGTCGTTGTCGACGGTGACGACGTCGTCCAGGTAGCGCCGGCAGAGCCGGAACGTCTCGCGTCCCACCTGGCGCACCGCCGTGCCGTCGGAGAAGAGGCCCACGTCGCGCAGAGGAACCCGCCGCCCGGCCGCCAGCGAGCGGGCCATGGCGTCCGAGTCGACCGTCTGCACGCCGATGATCTTGATCTCCGGCCGCACCGCCTTGACGTAGGCGGCGATCCCCGAGATGAGCCCGCCGCCCCCGATGGAGACGAAGATGGCGCGCAGCGGTCCGTGGTCCTGGGGGTGGTGCTGGCGCAGGATCTCGAGGCCCACCGTCCCCTGCCCGGCGATGACGTCCGGATCGTCGAACGGGTGCACGAAGGTCAGCTTGCGGCGGCGCTGCAGCACCAGCGCCCGCGCGTAGGCGTCGGAGTACGAGTCGCCGTGCAGCAGCACCTCGGCCCCGAGCGCGCGCACGGCGGCCACTTTCACTTCGGGCGTGGTGGCCGGCATGACGATGAGCGCCCGCGCCCCCAGCTTCCGCGCCGCCAGCGCCACCCCCTGCGCGTGGTTGCCCGCGCTGGCCGCGATGACGCCCCGCCGGAGCGCCGCCGGCGGCAGGTTGACCATCTTGTTGTAGGCGCCGCGCAGCTTGAAGCTGAACACCCGCTGCAGGTCCTCGCGCTTGAGCAGCACCTTCACGCCGAGCCGCGCCGAGAGCTGCGGCGCCGGCTCGAGCGGCGTCTCGACGGCGACGTCGTAGACCCGGGCGTTCAGGATGCGGCGCAGGTACTGGTCGGCGGGCACCCGCCCACTCTATACGACCGGCCGCCGGCTCAGGGGGGCGGGCTCGCCACCGGCTCGCCGCACTCCGCGCCGACCGAGAGGATGGCCTTGTCGTAGTGCACCTCGGAGTCGGCCAGGAGGGTGAGCGAGTCCACGAACAAGCTCCCCGACAGCGTCAGCCCTGAGGAGACGATCGCCTGCGAGAACGGCGCGTGAACGACTGCCGCGATCGTCGGCTGGCCGTCGAACGCCAACGTGTCGGTGCTCGCGACCCAGATCCGGAACCGCGCCGGCGCGCTGGGCGCGCCGATGGTACCGCCTTTGGTGATGAGCCATTGGCCGACCAGCAGGTCGAGCTCGGCCGATGGATCGAGCATCACGTTGAGGCCGCCGTTGATGATCACGTCGCCGCCCACCGCCAGGAGCGCGTGGCCGTGCACCACCAGGGTGATCGGGGGCGTGGCGCCGGTGGCGGAACCGATCGCAGACAGGTAGTAGGTCCCACAGCCGAGCGTCAGCTGGGTGGCGCTCGAGACCGCAGCCAGCGCATCTTGATCAAACCCGGCCGCCGCATCGCCGTTGTTCATCGAGGCCTGGTCGATGGCGCTCCCAACATTGACGAAGCCGTTGCTGCAGTCGCACGGCGCCGAGACCGACACCGGGCCGGGGTAGATGGCCTTGGCTTGCACGTCCTCCCCGACGTCGAACGTGGTGGGAACGTAGAGGGTCCCGCTCACGTTCACACTCCCCGAGACGTATCCATTGATGTAGGCGTCGCCCTGCAGATCGGCCTGCTCCGAAGACTGCATGGTCAGCGGGCCAGCCGAACGAAACGAGGCCCCCGCTTGCAGGTGACCGTTCGCCGTCACGAACCCGCCGGCTACGTAGATGGCGCCCTCCACCTCCAGGTCGGCGCTCGTCGTCAAGGCGCCGTCGATCCCGACCGCGGCCGAGACCTTGTCGTCACCGTAGCTGGAATTGGTCGAGTCGAAGGCGTAGGTGCGCAGCCGCGCGCCCAGCGTCTCCAAAGGCAGGGGACTCGGATTCTCCAAGTTACAGGTGCAGACGGCGAAGTGGTGGCCGCGCGTCGCCAACGCCGCCGCGCAGGTCAAACCGTTGGCGGTAGGCAGGGTGATCGGCGGACCCAGACCAACGCAGGCCGGGGCCGCGTCCACGCCGGCCCTGTCTACCGCGCCGTCCACGCGGCCGAGCCCGGTGTCGCCGCCCCCGTCGAAGCTGAGATCGGGGAGCAGGTGGATGTCCCGGCGGCAGCCGGGCGACGCGGCCGCCGCGACGGCGGCCAGCGCCGCCGCCAGGGACCACGCGCGGGCCGACCGCGCCCGCGGCGCCGGGGTCATCGCGGTGGCGCCGTCAACCCGGCCAGGCGATCGTTCGCCTCGCGCGCGAAGCGGCCGTGCGGGTAGCGCTGGAGGTAGCGCTCGAGCCCCTCGC
>DATNDC010000136.1:0-16787 GCA_035607055.1 Polyangia bacterium | reverse complement strand
GGTAGCCGCCCGCGCCGAGCGATCGCCTGAGGCCGTTTTCGATCGAGAGGGCCGCGATCGCGCGGGCCCCCCGGTCGGTCACGGTGACGAAGGCGATGGCCACGCCGGCCACCGCGCCGCCGGCGACCAGGCCGGTGGCGAACAGGTTGCCGGGGCCGAGCTCCGCTTCGTGCGCCGCCGTGGTCTCGCCGCGCGCGCGGGCGGCGCGGTCGACCAGCCAGCGGACCAGGCCGCCGATGAAGATCGGGGAGGTCGTGGAAAGGGGCAGGTAGGCGCCGACTGCGAAGGAGAGGGCGCCGACGCCGCAGAGCTCGACGGTGACGGCCAGCGCGACGCCGACCATCACGAACTGCCAGTCGAGGTTGAACGCCAGCAGCCCCTTGATGAGCGTCGCCATCAGCGTCGCTTGCGGCGCGGGATACAAATCAGAGCCGATGAGGTGATGGGGCGGGTGGTCGAGGACGCGGACGGTCAAGCCGACGACCAGCGTGGCGGTCACGACGCCGATGAGCAGGCCGATCTGTTGCGCGCGCGGCGTGGCGCCGACCAGGAAGCCGGTCTTGAGGTCCTGCGAGGTGCCGCCCGCGTTGGCGGCGGCGATGCAGACCATGCCGCCCACGCAGAGGGCCATCGGCTGGTAGACGTCGGCCGTCCAGTGCAGGCCGACGAAGACCAGGCAGGTGCCCATCAACGTCGCGATGGTCATGCCGGAGACGGGGTTGGACGACGAGCCGATGAGGCCGACGATCCGGCTGGCCACGGTGACGAAGAAGAACCCGAAGACGACGATCAGCAGGCCGAGCAGCAGCTTGCTGCCGGGGCCGGCGCCGGGAACGAAGGGCAGGAAGGCCATCACCAGCACCAGGATCACCGAGCCGACCAGGACGACGGTGATCGGCAGGTCGCGCTCGGTGCGCGCCGCGGACTGTTCGTGGCGGTGGCGCAGCGCCGCGACGCTCTCCTTGAATGAGGAGACGATCGTCGGCAGCGTCTTGACCAGCGTGATGAAGCCGCCCGCGGCGACGGCGCCGGCGCCGATCTGGCGGACGTAGGCGCGGTAGACGGCGGAGGCCACGTCGGCGAAGGCGTGCGCGGCCGGGTCCCACCCGCCGGGGCCGCCGGCGGTGACCAGGCTCGGCAGGTAGCCGAGCTTCACCAGCTGCGCGGCGATGGTGTCGGGCGGCGTCACCACCGTCAGCAGCGGGATGAGGCCCAGCCAGGCCAGCACGCCGCCCGCCACCAGCACGCCGGCGATCTGCGGGCCGATGATGTAGCCGACGCCCAGGTACTCGGGCGTGATGTCGCCGCTCAGCACCGCCGCCGGCAGGTAGCGGTTGCTGGCGCGGATCGCCAGCGTCGGCGTCTCGGCGACGAAGCGGACCACCTTCTGCAAGAGCGCGTAGACGAACGCGAACCCCAGCCCCTGGTAGGCGGTGCGCGCCAGGTCGCCGCCGCGCTCGCCGGCGATCAGCACCGACGCGCAGGCGGTCCCTTCGGGGTAGGGGAGGGTGGCGTGCTCCTTGACGATCAGCGAGCGCCGCAGCGGGATCATCATCAGGACGCCCAGCACGCCGCCGATGAGGGCCAGCGACAGGATCGTCCAGTAGGAGAAGTACGGCTCGCCCACGCTGACGCCGGTGGCCGGGTCGCGGCTGAGGAAGAGAAAACCCGGGAGCGTGAAGACGACCCCCGCCGCGATCGACTCGCCCGCCGAGCCGATCGTCTGCACGATGTTGTTCTCCAGGATCGTGGAGGACCCGAGCCGCTTGAACACCGAGATCGCCAGGACCGCGATGGGGATCGACGCCGACACCGTCAGGCCCGCCTTGAGCGCCAGGTAGACCGTGGCGGCGCCGAAGATGATCCCGAACGCCATCCCCAGCACGATGGCGCGCGCGGAGAGCTCGGCGACAGTCGCCTCGGGCGCGACGTAGGGGGTGGGGGCGGCGCCGGCGTCGGGCGGGCCGGGGGGCGCCGCCGCGCTCAAAACAGCTCTCCCCAGCGGGAAAGTCGCACGTCGCGTTGCTCGAGCGCCCGGCGGACCTTGGCCGAGGTCAGCGAGCCGAGCTCGGCCGTGCGCTGGTAGCGCGCCGACGCCTCGGGCGCCTCGCCGGCCGCGGCCGCCTCGCCCGGGTGGCAGATGAGCTCGTGCGGGCCGGGGCCGAGGCGCCCGACGATCTCCAGGATCCGGATCTCGTCGAGGTGGCCCGATTCGACGTAGCCCCAGCTCTGCGGGCCGTGGCGCCGCGCCCCCAGCTGCCGCCGGGTCATCCAGGCCGACAGCGTCAGCACCCCCGCCTCGAGGCCCCGCCGCGGGTCGGCCACCCAGGCGAGGGTCGGGCGCTCGACGGCGCTCCGGATGCCGGCGATGCCGTGCCGCCGCGCCACCGTCTCCACCGCGCGCCCGACCGCCGGCAGGAACCCGAGGTGGTGGTGCGTGTCCAGGTGGTCGACGTCGATCCCGGCGTCGCGCACGCGCGCCACCTGGGCGTCGAGCTCGCGCTCGATCTCGGCGGGGACGATCCGCCCCCGCGCCCAGGCGGTGATGAAGGCCTGCCCGCGCGGCGGCAGCCGGCCCTCGGGCCCCAGCAGCGACCGGACGCTCTCCGGCGTGGCCACCGGGTGCCCCCCGCAGAGCGCCAGGTGGACGCCCACCCCCAGGTTGGGCGCCTCGGCGAGCATCGCCTTGGCCGCCGCCAGGTCGCTGACGTTCCCCAAAAGGGACGTGCTGGTCACGATCCCGTCGCGGTGGGCGCGCAGGATCCCGCGCGAAATTGCCGGCGACATCCCGAAATCGTCGGCGTTGACGACCAACCGAATCTCCCCGGCGCTCACGACGGGCGCATCATGCCCTCATTCGAGGCGCCGCGCCCGCATTGACCACCTGTGGTCTTGGTGATATTTCCTGTGGAACATGGCGAAACGTATCCTGATCGCCGACGACAGCGTGACGATCCAGAAGGCCTTCGCCATGACGTTCGCGGGCGAGGACGTGTCGATCGCCACGGCCCGCTCGGCCGACGATGCCCTCAACCTGGCGCGGCAGGCCCGTCCCGACATCATCATCGCGGACGGGGCGATGCCCGGCCGGACCGGCTACGACCTCTGCATGCAGGTGCGCGCCGAGGCGGGGCTGCGCGGGGTGCCGGTCTACATCCTGGCCTCCAGCCAGCAGCCGTATGACGAGGGCCGCGGCCGCAACGCCGGCGCCGACGGCCACCTGCTCAAGCCCTGGGACACGACCCAGTTCATCGAGAAGGTCTACGCGGCCGCCGGCGCCACTGCCGCCGTTGCCCCCCCGCCGGCACCGCCGCCCCGGGCGGGCGCTGCGTCGCTCCCGGCCTCCGCGATGGAGGACGAGGACTACGGCGAGATCAGCATCGATTCGTCGGGGCCCGTGACGCCGCTGCCCGTGCCCACGCCCGTGCCCAACAGCGCGCCGGCCATGGCCGCAGCGCCGCGCACGACCGGCCTCGGGATGCCGGTCGTCGGCGCGCCGCCCGTGCCGGGGTTGCGTCCCTCGTTGATTCCCGGGATGCGCCCGGGCGCCGTGCCGCCCGTGCGTCCGGGCACAGCTCCGGCTCGCCCGCTGGGCGGTCCCGCCGTCCCGGCGCCGAGCCCCAGCCTCCCGCCGCGGCCGGCCGCCCCGCCCGTCGGGCGCACGATGATCGGTCTGCCCGCCGCCGGTATTCCGATCCCCGGGGCCCCGCGCCCTTCGCCGAGCATGCCGCCCATGCGGTCCCCCACCGGGCCGGTGGCACCGCTGGCGCCGCCGGTCTCGCCCGTGATGTCGTTCGCGCCGCCCCCGGCGCCCGCGCCGCGGCCGCGCGCCATGACCCCGATGCCGCCCGCGATGCCGCCGCACGAGTCGACGGTTCGCACCCGGGAGATGACCCCGGCGCCGCCGGTGCGCCCGCGCGGCGCGACGCCGATGCCGCCCGCGTCGCTGGTGAGCGCGGCCGTCGATCAGAAGATGGCCGCCTTCGCCGCCAAGGGCCCCGAGTACGAAGCGATCGCCAAGCTGTCGCGCGAGATCATCGAGCAGATCGTCTGGGAGATCGTCCCCGAGCTCGCCGAGGCCATCATCCGCGAGCGCGTCGAGAAGCTGAACAACTAGAACGGGACCCTGGGAGGGTCCCGCGCCCCCCGCGATGGGCTCGGGCCGGCGGAGCCGTCCCTCCCCCACGCGAACTAGAACGGGACCCTGGGAGGGTCCCGCGCCCCCTCACGCGATCTAGTGCGACGATTCGGGCGCTACCAGCTCGTTGCCGGCGTAGACGACCAGGCAGGTGACGTTGTCGTCGCCGCCGCGCTGGTTGGCGAGATCGACGAAGACGCCGGCGGCGTCGCGGTAGAAGTGGCCCGTCAGCACCTGGCCCAGCTCGTCGAGCGTCAGGTAGTTGGAGAGGCCGTCGGAGCAGAGGACGTAGCAGTCGCCCGCCTGCACGGCGATGCCGGCCAGGTCCGGCTCGACGCTCGGCTCGAAGCCGACCGAGCGGGTGATGATGTTGCGGAAGCGCGACTCCTTGGCCTCCTCGGGCGAGATGAGGCCGGCGCGCACCTGCTCCTGGATCCAGGAGTGATCCTCGGTCAGCTGGCGGGCGCGGCCGTCGCGGTAGAGGTAGGCGCGCGAGTCTCCGACGTGCGAGAGGTGCACGTAGCCCTCGGAGAAGAGCAGGGCGGTCAGCGTGGTCCCCATCCCGGAGAGCTCCGGGTTGGCCATCGCCGTTTCGTAGATGTTGCGGTCCGCCTCGATCACCGCGCGGCGCAGGAGCGCGTTGACCGGGTGGCCGAGGCCGGTGGTCCCCTTGGGCGGCGGGTTGCCGAGCAGCCCCGCCTGGTTGACATCGTCGATCTCGCGCTCGAGGATCTCGACCGCCATCCGACTGGCGCGCTCGCCGCCGAGGTGGCCGCCCATCCCGTCGGCCACGGCGTAGAGGCGGAGGTCGTTGTTGCAAAGGAAGCTGTCCTCGTTGTGGGCTCGCTTGCGACCCACATCGGAGGCAGCCCAGCCGAAGATCCGCATCAGCGCTTGCCGGGAGCCGCCGTTCCAGGGGAGGAGGGCCCCGCGGGAGGCGGCGCGGCGGGGGGCGTGGGGGGCGACGGCGGCGGCGCCGCGGGCCTGGCCGCGGGCGCGGGGGTAGCGGGCGGCGCGGGGACAGCAGGCGCCGCGGGGGCGGCGGGCTTGACGGGCGGGCCGGCCGGCTTGGGCGCCGCCGTCTCGGCGACGATGAAGTCGATGTGGGTGGCGCCGGGGCCCTTGCCGACCGCTTCGATGCGGGCCGTGTCGACCCCCTTTCCGACCAGGAAGTCGCGCAGGGCGTCGGCGCGCTTCTGGGTGTCGGCGACGGTCACTCCCTGGGCGTAAACATCGATGCGCAGCTTGGCGATGTCGGGGTGCCCCTTCATCACCAGCGCCACGTCGTTGACGACCTTGGCCGACACGTCTCGCAGCCCGAGCTTGCCGCCGTGGCTCACGAAGCCGAGCTTCTCGTCGACCTCGATCTTCCCCTCGGCGAGCCGCACCCACTCGGGGCCGGGATCCGGGCAGCCGTCGTCGTCCTTGATGCCGTTCAGCGTCTCGGGCTGCAGCGGGCATTTGTCCGTCGCGTCGGGGATGCCGTCCTTGTCGTTGTCCGGATCGGGGCAGCCGTCCGAGTCTTCGAACCCGTCGGCGTCTTCGGGCTCGTTGGGGCAGTTGTCGAAGCTGTCCGGGATGCCGTCGGCGTCGTTGTCCGGGTCGGGGCAGCCGTCGGCGTCCTCGAAGCCGTCCTTGTCCTCGGGCTCGTCAGGGCACTTGTCGACCTGGTCGGGGATCCCGTCGCCGTCGCTGTCCTCGGTGGACGACGGGCAGCCGTCGTTGGGCTTCTTGCCCTTGTGGTCCTCGGGCGCGTTCGGGCAGGCGTCGTTGATGTCGGGGATGCCGTCCTTGTCGTTGTCCGGATCGGGGCAGCCGTCGGCGTCCTGGAAGTCGTCGAAGTCCTCGGCCTCGTTCGGGCACCTGTCCTTGACGTCGGGGATGGTGTCGCCGTCGTTGTCGGGGTCGGGGCAGCCGTCGGCGTCCTGGAAGCCGTCGCGATCCTCCGGCTGGTCGGGGCACTTGTCGTCGGTGTCGTAGATGCCGTCGTGGTCCCGATCGCGGAAGTCGGGGTTGAAGGCGGCCATGGCGAAGACGCGAAAGTCGGGCGCGCCGATGCCGTTGCCGAGCCCGCGCCCCAGGCCGCCGGTCAGCGACCACATGCCGTTGAGCGCCCGGCGCCCGGCCAGGTCGACCTCGAACGGGTTGACGTCGTTGTAGAACTTGGCGAACTGGTTGAGGCCGCTGCGCCCGGCGATCTCCAGGATGACGTCGGTCTTCGGGGTGACCGTGTAATCGGCGGCGGCGCCGTAGAGGAGCTGCGGGCCGAGCTCGGTGGCGAAGCTGTCGGAGGTCTCGCGGATCAGGATCCCCAGGTTGCCGGCGGCGCGCACCGGGCCGAAGTCGATGGTGCCGATCGCCTTGATCCGGCCGGTCACCGTCTTGTCGCCCAGGTAGGCGCGGCCGCCGCCGTGGCCGGTCGGCAGGCCGAGCTCCGCCGACACGGCGAGGTCGTACTGGTCCTCGTCGCCGAGCGTGGCGATGTGGGCCTTGCCCTGCAAGCGCAGGTCGCCGATGCCGGTCTCGCGCAGGTGCAGGTTGGCCGGCATCCCCATGCCGTTCACCTCGTCGCCGTCGAGGTAGAAGGTGAAGGGGATGCCGATGCCGGCCTGGTAGCGGCCGAAGAGGCCGATGGCCGCATCGATTTCGGATGACAGCTGGTTGGCGACGACGTGGGTTTCGCCGGAGCCGTTCGCGCTCTGCGTGAAGATCGAGTACGGGTTCTGCTGGTAGTTCAGCGTCATCCCGAAGCTGAGTCGCTTGTGCTCCGGGACCTCGGCCCCTTCGACGGTCAGGAAGTTCTGCGGGCCGATCGCCGGCTGAAAGAGCTGCGGGTCGATGCTGGTGGCTTGCGGCGCCGCGCTCATCTGGGCGCGCGCGATTCGCGCCGGCGCGAGCAGAACCAAGGCAACGAGCAGGAGAGGGGCCGCCGCGAGCGCGCGCGGCCTAGTCGGGCGGTTCATTCAGTGAAGGGTCCCACGCACCAGCATATCGCTGAACGTGGATCAAAGTCCACGAAGCGAAGTGGCGGTGCCGGTCGCAGCGCCCGGATCGACGTTGATGGCGAAGCGGTGGACGCCCGCGCGCTTGACGACGTCGATCAGGTGGACGACGTCGCCGTGGGGGACGCTCCGGTCGGCGGCGATGACAGCCTGGAGGTCCGGATTTCGAGGGAGCGCGCCGGCGATGAAGCGGATGACGGCGTCGTCGTTGCTGGGGGCGCCGTTCAGGTAGAGGGCCCCCGCGCGGGTCAGCGTCAACCCCAGGGAGGTCCGCTGCTGCTCGGTGCCGCTCTGAGCCTTGGGGAGGTCGATTCGAATCGAGGGGCTCACGATGTAGGAGGCGGTCACCATGAAGATGATCAAGAGGACCAGCGTGATGTCGACCAGCGGCGTCACGTTGATGTTGACGATCATCGGTCCCGGATCGTCGTCGCCGCTGCCGAAGTTGTTGGCCCGGGGCACGGCGTTCACCCCAGCCCCGGCGGCCTGGCTCCCGGCGTCTGAATGCAGGCGAGCACCCGGTGCGCCATCGCGTCCACCTCCGCCATCGCCCGCCGGACCTTCCCCTGGAAGACGTTGAAGGCGACGACCGCGGGGATGGCGACCAGCAACCCGACGGCGGTCGCCACCAGCGCCTCCGAGATGCCGGACATGACCGCGCCGGTGCCGCCCGCCTGGTTGTGGGACAGGTCGGCGAACGCCTTGATGATCCCCAGGACCGTGCCGAAGAGGCCGATGAAGGGGGCGTTGTTCCCCAGCGTGCCCAGGATGCCGAGGTGGCGTTCCAGCTCGACGCGCAGGTGCGCCTTGACGCCCGCCATCGTCTCGGAGACGGCGTCGGCGCCGCGATCGAGCTCCGCGATCCCGGCGCTGGCGACGAGCGCCGCCGGCGCGCGCCGCCCCTCGAGCGCCAAGCGGG
Source organism: Polyangia bacterium (assembly GCA_035607055.1). GTDB lineage: Bacteria > Myxococcota_A > Polyangia > Fen-1088 > Fen-1088 > JADGRB01. Next base: position 8,728 of record DATNDC010000136.1, on the reverse strand, counting down.
CGGCGGCGCGGTCGCCCGCCAGCAGCCGGGTGACCATCTCGCGACCGAGCGCTTCTAGATTTCCGCCCGTCCCGGCGAAGGCGATGGCCCGCTCGACCATCACGGCCACGGAGAGGACCGAGAGCGCGAGGAGCAGCCAGAGCACCCACTCCGAGCCGAGCAGCGTGAAGCCGAGGATCCGTTGCGTCAGGTGCATGGCAGGTCGCCCGTCGCCAAAGACGCTATCACGCGTCCGCGCGCTTTAGGGCGGTGACAGGTCGGACAACACCGCCTCGACGAACACCGTCGCGTAGGCGCCGGCGGGGAGCGAGAATCGGAGCTGGACCGGACGGTCGGGCGTGGACGGCAGCTCGAGCGCCGCGTCCCAGGGTCTGAGGAGCACCGCCCGGCGCGCGCCGGGCAGCTCGCGGCCGGCGCGGCCGAAGTCGTCGCGGGTGGCGCCGACGTCGGCGATCGCCTGGTCGTCGAGCGCGCGGGCGGGCGTCTCGGGCGGCGGCTCGATTTCCCGCCCGCCCGGGAGCGGCCCGGTGGGGATCACCTCGCCGCGATCGACGCGCGGCTGGTCGACGGACGGGTCGGCGGAGACGAAGAGCCCGCCGCTGTCGGTCTTCTGCAGGACGTCGCCCAGGCGGACCTGGGCGAGGGGGCCGGAGGCGGCGCGCAGCTCGAGCGCGCGGTTGAAGACGGCGGATTGCAGCGCGGAGAGCAGGAGGCGCCGCCGCCGCTTGTCGCGCTCGCGCCGCTCGCCGCGCAAGAGGGCCAGCCCGGCGGCCGCGTTGTCCCCCGCGGCGCCGAAGCGCTGGGCACCGAACCGGTTGGGGACGCCGCCGGTCGCCAGGGCGGCGAACCGAGCGTCCAGCGCGGCCCGCTCGGCGTCGGTCGCGCTGCCCGTCAGCGTCACCTCGAACCGGTTCCCGCGCAGGTGCCCGAGCCGGAGCTTGTGCGGGTGGGGAGCCGCCGCCAGAACCTTGAGGTCGATGTCGGCGACGGCCAGGGCGCGTGCCGGCTCGACCCCTGGCAGGCTCAGCCACTGGCGCGTCAGCGCGTGGCGGTCCTTGAGGCCCGCGTAGCCGACGTCGCGTGGTGCCACGCCGAGCGCCCGGCCGAGCCGCGCGATGGCGTCGAACGTGGTGAGGCCCCGCTTCTCGATCCAGACGAAGAGGTGGGTCCCTTCGCCCGTCGGCGCGTAAGCCGGGATCTCCTCGACGGTGAACGTCTCGGGCGAAGGCGTGAAAGCGAGCACGGTCGGGCGCGATCTCGCGTTATTTGGGCGGCTCACCCGCGGCGGGGGCGGCAGGCGCGGGCGCCTCGAGCATGGCCAGGTACATCTTCGCCGACTTGTTCTCCGGGTCGGTCTCCACCACCGCCCGCCACTGCGCCGCCGCATCGTCGCGCCGGCCAGCCGCGTGGTAGCTGAGCCCCAGGTGGATCCGCCCCGGCGGGTAGCGCGGGTGCTCGGCGCGTACCAGCTCGAGCTCCCGGATCGACGCCGGCAGGTCGCCCATCTCGCGCAGCGTCTTCCCCAGCTCGGTGCGGACGTCGGCGAAGGTCGGGCAGAGCTCGAGCGCGCGCTGGTACTCGCGAATCGCCGCGTCGAACACGCCGACGGCGCGGTAGGTGGCGCCGATCTCGGCGTGCATGTTGGCGATCTTGCCTTTGACGAAGGGGTCCATCTCGCGCGGCCCGCGGGACACGGCGGCCATCGCGCCCTCGTAGATCGCCTTCGCCTCGGCGTACTTGCCGAGGTCGTTGCAGGTGACCACCAGGTTCAGCGCCGCCTCGGTGTAGGCCGGGTTGAGCTGCAGCGCGGTCCGGAACATCTCTTCGGCCTCGGCGAGCCGCCCCTCCTGGTGATAGATGACGCCCAGCATGTCGTAGACGTCGGCGTAGGCGGCCTTGCCGCGCAACGCCTCGGTGAGGCAGGTGATCGCCTGGGCGTTCTCGCCGGCCGCGTAGTGGGCGCGGCCGCGCGCCACCAGCGCGCGCAGGTTGACGTCCGCCTCAGCCATGGGCGGTCGTCGTGCTCGGGGCCGCGTCGTCGGTCGGCTTGGGGGACGGGTTCGGCCCGAAGCGCCGGGCGATGTACTCGAGGTAGAGCTCCGAGCGCCGCGCCTCGGGCGCGCCGGCGTAGTCGGTCACCACGCGGGTGAACGTCTCCTTGGCCCGCAGCGGATCGTCCATGTGCAGATAGGTCTCGCCGAGCGAGTAGAGCAGCTCCGGCTCGCGCCCCGACCCGGGGTACCTCTTGATCGCCCCCTCGATCCGGTTGGCGGCCGCTTTGGGGTGGTCGTTCTTCAGATAGAAACGCGCCACGTAGACCTCGTGCTCGACGAGGCGGCGCAGGACCTCCTTGCGCATCTCGTCGATCTTCTTTCCGTAGGGCGAGTCGGGGAAGCGCTTCTTGAACTCGGCGAGCTCGCGCGCGGCGTCGTTCACCGACGACTGGTCCTTCTCGTACGAGGGGGGCATGATCCAGATGTCCTCGGGCATGTCTTTGAAGTAGCCCTCGCAGATCCGGAACGCGACGTAGCCGTCCTCCACCTTCTCGTGCGTCGGGTGCAGCCGGGCGAAGCTCTTGTAGCTCTCGTTGGCCTCGGTGTAGTTCCCCTGCGCGAACTGGGTGTCGGCCAGCGCCAGCTCGGCCATGACCGCGTACTTGGAAAACGGGAACTTCTGCTTGACGAATTGGAAGTACTTCTTCGCCTCGCCGTAGCTTTCGTCCTTCAGCTCCGCCATCCCTTTCTCGTAATTTTGTTTGGCGGTGAGAGAGTAGGTGACGGGGCGCGTGTCGTCGTCCGACTCCGCGCAGCCGAGGCCGAGCGCCAGCGACGAGCTGACCAGCAGGGCGCAGAGAAAGAGCTGTCGAAAGCGAGGTGACATGAAGAAACTATGGTACGTAACCGGCGTGTCGGCGTCCATCACCGTCACTGCGCTTCGCAGATCGCGCCTGGGATCGCTCCTCGGTCGGCGTTGGACTCTGCCCCTCGCCGCCGCGTTGCTCGCCTGCGCGGGGTGCGCCGGCGAGGCCGCCTCGGGCGGCGCGGCGCCAGGCGCGTCGGCGACGCCCGCCGCTGCCGAGACGCCGGGGGCGCGCGACGCCAACCTGGCCGGTGCCCGCTGCAAGGGCGGCCCGGGCGCCCCCTGCGCCTGCCGCCAGAAGAACGGCGACATAGCCGAGAAGCAGCCGCCCGACGCCGACCACAAGCGGTTCGAGATCCGCCTCGCCGCGCTCGGCGGCGGCGCCACGCTGGACTCGCCGACGCTGGGCCATTTCGCGGCCGGCGCCGACGAGACCTGCTACTACATCGACGTGCTCCCGGGGACGACGCAGGAGGTGACCTTCACCGCGCGCGCCGCCTCGAAGGGGGCGGGCATCGCGCCGGTGCTCGATCTCGCCGAGTACGGCCCCAAGGGACCGTGGTGGTACGACATCCTGTCGGTCCGCTGCGACGGCGGGCCGGGCGGCCGCTGCAACCGCGACGCCGCCGAAGCCTGGGGCGCCGAGGCGAAGACGCGCAAGCGCGGTCGGATCGACCCCTGCGGCTCGACGGTGATCTCGCATCTGCGCTGGGACACCTCGGGCGGGTTGGGGGAGCGCGACCTCGGGACCTTCCGTGACTTCACCGTCACCTTCACCATGGAGGTGAAGCGCTTCCCCACGCAGTTCCACCCCGGCGCCACGGAGTGCGTGCCGAAGTGAAGATCCATCTGATCGGGATCTGCGGGACGGGGATGGGGTCACTGGCTGGGTTACTGAAGGCGGCCGGGCACGACGTGCGCGGCTCGGACGAGCACGTCTACCCGCCCATGTCGACGCAGCTGGCGGAGCAGCAGATCCCGGTGTTCGAGGGGTTCGGCCCGGCGAACCTCGCCTGGGGCCCCGACGCGGTCGTCGTCGGCAACGTCTGCCGCAAGGACCACGTCGAGGTGCTGGCCGCCCAGGAGCGGAAGATCCCGCTCGAGTCGTTCCCCTCGCTGTTCGGAAAGCTGTTCCTCGACGGCGGCAAACAGTCATTCGTGGTCGCGGGGACGCACGGCAAGACGACGACCTCGTCGCTGCTGGCGCAGGTGCTCCACGACGCGGGGCGCGACCCGTCGTTTCTCATCGGCGGCGTGCCGCTCAACTTCCGGCAGTCGTGGCGCCTCGGCGCCGGGGGCGAGTTCGTCGTCGAGGGGGACGAGTACGACACCGCCTTCTTCGACAAGGGATCGAAGTTCCTGCACTACCGCCCGCGCGTCGCGCTCCTGACCTCGGTGGAGTTCGACCACGCCGACATCTTCCGCGACGAGGAGGCGGTGCGGGCGGCGTTCCGGAAGTTCGTGGCGCTCGTCCCCGAGGACGGCCTCCTGGTCGCCTGCGCGGCGTCGCCGGGCGCGATGGAGGTGGCGCGCGTCGCCCGCTGCCAGGTGGTCACCTACGGGCGCCCCGGCTCCGGCGCTGACTGGACGTTCGAGGTCGCCGCGCGCGTCATCGGCGGGCGAACCACGCTGGCGCTGGCCCGGCGGGGCGAGCGCGTCGGCACCGTCGAGACGAACCTCCCCGGGATCTACAACCACGAGAACCTGATCGGCGTCCTGGCCGTGGCCTCGCACCTGGGGATCGAGCTGCCGGTGATCGCCCGCGGGGTGCGGCGTTTCCTGGGCGTGCGGCGGCGGCAGGAGGTGCGCGGCGTCGCGCGCGGTGTCACCGTGGTCGATGATTTCGCGCACCACCCCACAGCCATTCGGGAGACGATCCTGGCGCTCAAGGGGCGGTTCGGGCCGGGGAAGCTGATCGCGGCCTTCGAGCCGCGCTCGGCCACCAGCCGGCGCAACGTGTTCCAGAACGAATTCGCCGACGCGCTCTCCGTCGCCGACGAGGTGGTGCTGGCGCCGCTCTACGCGCCCGAGAAGGTGCCGGCCGGGGAGCGGCTCGACGTCGAGAAGGTGGCGGCGGACCTGCGACGCGAGGACGTCCCGGCGCGCGTCATTGCGACTGTCAAGGAGACGGTCGCGCATCTCACCGAACGCGCGGGGCCTGGCGACACCGTGCTGGTGATGTCGTCGGGCGACTACGGCAACCTGCACGACCGGCTGTTGCTGGCGCTCGGCGATCCGGTCATGCCGGCGCGGGTCGAGCACAAGGTGCGCATCGGCAACCTGCTCGACCGGGTCGGGATCGCGCACCCGGTGCTGGAGCAGTTCTGGCCCTCGTACCTGGTGATCCCCGGCGAAGAGGCCGGCGGACCGCTGGTGGGCTGCGTGGCGATCGAGGTGGCCGGCGACGTGGCCCTCCTGCGCATGCTGGCGGTCGCGCCCGAGCGGCGCGGCGAGGGGCTCGGCTTCGTGCTGGTCGAAGCGGCCACCGAGCGGGCGCGCACGTTCGGCGTCCGCCAGCTGTACCTGGTCACCGACGGCGCGCAGGGCTACTTCGGCGAGAAGCTCGGCTTCGGGGCGATCGACCGCAAGGACGTCGCGCCCGAGATCGCCGCCACCGCCGAGTACGCGCTGGCCCGCTCGAAGAACGCGACCTGGATGCGGAAGGATCTCTAGCCATGGCCGCCGACCCGCCGGTTCACGACCCGCTCTCCCAGGCGCGCGCCGTCGCCGGCGCGATCGCCCGCGAGGCGGCGACGCTCCTGATGCAGGGCCTGGGGACGCGCCCGGCCGTGGGGTACAAGTCCGAGGACATCAACCTGGTGACCGAGTACGACAAGCGCTCGGAGGCGTTGATCGTCGAGCGGCTGGCCGCCGCCTTCCCGGCCGACCGGATCGTGGCTGAGGAGGGGACGACGGCGGCCGGCGATCCGGGGGCCGAGCGCGTCTGGTACGTCGATCCGCTCGACGGGACGACCAACTTCGCGCACGGGCTGCCGATCTTCTCGGTGTCGATCGGCCTCTCGGCGAACAAGCGGCCCCTGCTGGGGATCGTCGAGGCGCCGGCGCTTGGCTGGTCGTTCGCCGGCACGACGACCGGCGGCGGCTCGACGCTGAACGGGAAGCCGCTCGCCCCCTCGACGACCGAGCGCCTGCGCGCCGCCTTGCTGGTGACGGGGTTTCCCTACGCGCGCAACCCGGTGCAGACCAACCTGCCCGAGTGGGCCGCGTTCACCGAGGCGGCGCAGGGGACGCGGCGGCTCGGCTCGGCGGCGCTCGATCTCTGCTTCGTGGCCGCCGGGTGGCTCGACGGCTACTGGGAGCGGGCGCTGCACCCCTGGGACCTGGTCGCGGGCGCCGCCATCGTCATCGGCGCGGGCGGCAAGGCGACCGAGCTCGACGGGACGCCCTTCGATGGCGAGACCGGGCGCGTGCTGGCCAGCAACGGGCCGCTGCACGAGCAGATGATCGGGATCCTGCGGGAGGTCTCCCGCCGGACGAACGCCCCCTGGCCGTGACCATGCGCGAGGTGGCGGCCGCGATCATCGCCGGGGGACCGGCCCGGCGGCTGGGCGGCGTCGCCAAGCCTCTGCTCGAGGTGGGCGGGCAGGCCGTCGCCGACCGGCAGCTGGCCGTGCTGCGGCCGTTGTTCGCCCGCGTGTTCGTGGTGGCCAACGATCCGGCCCCCTGGGCCGGACGCGGGGTCGAGGTGGCCGCCGATCGGGTGGTGGGCGCGGGCCCCCTCGCCGGGCTGGCGGCGGCGCTGGCGGCGGCCGGCGGCGCTGCGGCGGTCGTCTGCGTGGCGGGCGATCTCCCGTTTCTCTCGCCGGCGTTGCTGGCGGCGCTGCGCGATCGCGCGCCCGAGGCCCGGGCGCTGGCGCCGCGCCGGGCCGGCCGCGCCGAGCCGCTGTGCGCGCGCTACGCGACCGACCTGCGGATTCTCGTCGAGGCGCGCCTGCAGACCGGGCGGTTCGCGCTTCACGAGCTGCTCGAGGCGACCGACACCGCCTGGCTCGACGACGCCGGGCTGGCGCCCCTCGATCCGGAGGGGCTCTCATTCGTGAACCTCAACACCCCGGACGACCTTCGCCGCGCGGAAGAGCTCGCGCGCCGCGCGCCGTGACGTCCGCCCGGGCGGCGGCCGCCGTCGGTCTGGGCGCGGCGGCGCTGGCGGCGGCGGCGCCCTTCTTCCTGGCGACCACCTTCACCGGCGACGATCACCTCTTCCTGACGTTCGCGCGCCACGTGGCGAACCCGCTGCTGCCGTTCGTCCGCGACCTGCACGGCGGCGAGTACTACCGGCCGCTCTGGATGCTGTTCTGGTGGCCGCTCGGCCGCGCGGCGAGCGTCCCGCTGTTCGCGCTGGCGGCGCTGGCGCTGCACGCGGGCGTCGCCGCGCTGGCGGCGGCGCTGCTGCGGGCGCTCGGACGGCCGGCGGCGGTCGTCGCGACGGCCGCGGTGCTCGTTTTCCTGGCGCCGCAGAACCTGGCGGCGGCGCTCTGGTTCTCGGCCACGACCGATCTCCTGGCGACGCTCTTGGTCCTGGCCGCGCTGCTGGCGCTCGTGCGCGGTCGCCGGGTCGCGGCGGCGGTGTTTGCGCTGGCGGCGTTTCTCTCCAAGGAGTCGGCGTTCGTCCTGCCCGTGCTGTCGGCGCTGGTCCTCTGGTTCGAGGCGCGCCAGGAGGCACCCGGCAGGCGGCGGAGTCTCTGGGTGGAGCTCGTCCCGCAGCTCGTCTTGCTGGCCGCCGTGGTGATCGCCCGGCGCGCCGTCCTGCACGGGTGGGGCGGCAGCGGCGACGCGCGGGCTGGTTTGGCGGGGACGATGTTGCAGATCTACGGCGGTTTTGCGGAGACCTTCACCGGGGCGGAGGTCTTCCCCACGCCGCTGGCCTTCGCGGTCGGGACGACGATCCTCGCGCTGACGATCCTGGCGCTCGCGCGGCAGGGGAGGGGACTTGGGCGCTGGACGCCCCTCCTCTTCACTGTGGCCGCCGCGGCGCCCCTCTTCGCCGCTGGTTGGGCCGTCGGCGCGCGCTATTACTATCTGCCGTCGGTGGGCCTCGGTTGGGCGGTCGCCGAGGCCCTGGCGGGTGTCGGCCCGGCCGCTCGGGTGACTCTGGGCGCTGCGCTGCTCCTGGTCGGCGGCGCGCAGGCGCTCGAGCGGCGCCAGGAGGTGGTGACCTACGATCGGCGGGTGGCGGCCGCCCGGCGCGCGGTGGCGGCGGGCCTCGGCGCCGGGCACCACGTCTTCCACGTCGACGGGGGGATCAAGGACCTCGACCTGGCGGTCAAGGAAGACCCGACCATCGAGGCCGGCGAGGTGCTGGTGCTCAGCGACGTGCCGGCGTCGTTCGCCATCGTTCCGCCAGGGCTCACCGGTGCGGCGTCCATTCTGATCGCCGAACCGCCGCTCCCGCCCAGCGGGGCGTATGCGTTCGGTGATGTGCGCGTGGTGGGGCTCGCGCGCCGGGGCGACGAGCCGGACCTCGCCGAGGCGCTGGCCCGGTTCCCGGATCTTCGATTGGTTCGATTGCGGTCGATTGGCGGCGGACGGGTGATTGCGCGCGACCTGACCGACGAGATCAAGCGCCGGCTCGACGGCGAGGGTCCCGAGGGGCAAGATTGATCGCTTGGAACCGCTGATTCCCACCTGCCCCTGTCGCACGCGCCCGCCTTGGGCACGCGTCGACGACGACGGGGTCATGCAGTGGCCGGTGGTCGAGCTCGCGGAGTGGGAGGAGCTGCGCCAGTGCCCGGGCTGCGGGCGCCTCTGGCTGGCCGCCTGGCCGGAAGAGGTCGAAGGAGGGATGATCCTCTGCAGTCCCGAGCCGGCCTCGGCCCGCCGCCTCAAGGACATCGACCGCGCCGCCACG
>DATNDC010000227.1:0-9735 GCA_035607055.1 Polyangia bacterium | reverse complement strand
CTGCCGATTCCCTGATCCAGGTCTCGGCCTCAGCTTGGCGCTTCGGCCGGGGGGCGGCAGAATGGGGCGATGGAGGCTCGCCCGTCGAGAAGGCTGCTGGCGCGCCTCCTCTTGGGGACTATCGTTCCGACGGTGGGCGCGCTCACGGTGTTCGGCCTCTTCGCCCACCAGCTCGCGCGCCGGGCTCTGGAAGACGAGCTGTCGCGACGACTGGAGACGGCGGCGGCGGGCGCGGCGGCCACCATCCTCCCCGAGCAGTTGCGCGCGATCGGGCCCGGTGACGAGGCCTCGCTGACCTACGCCAACGTCCGCCGCCGGCTGGAGGCGGCGCGCGCGCGGCTCGGCGTGCGCCGCGTCCTGGCGGTCACCACCGACCTCGGCGCGCGCGGCGACACGGCGGGGGCGCTGGCGCTCGGCGCGCGCGCGTACGACCTCGAGGCCGATCGGGTCGAGATCGCGCGCGCCGCGGGGGGGACGCCGGCCGCGTCGCCGCTGTTCGTCGGTCACGACGGCGTCCCCTACGAGCGCGCCTACGCCGCCGTCGGCGAGCCGGGCGACGTCGCGGGCCTGGTCGCCGTGGAGGGGAACGCCGATTACCCGGCGGCGCTGGCGGCGTTCCGGCGATCGATGATCCTGGCCGGGATCGCCGCCGCGATCGGCGTGTTGGGGCTGACAGCCTGGAACGCGCGACGGATCTCGGGGCCGGTCACGCGGCTGGCCCAGGCGGCGGAGCGGCTCGGGCGCGGCGATCTCGACGCGCCGGTGCCGATCGAGACGCGCGACGAGATCGGCGTCCTGGCGCAGACGTTCGACGAGACGCGGGCGGCGCTCAAGGCCCGCGATGAAAGGATGCAGATGATGCTGGCCGGAATCGCGCACGAGGTGCGCAACCCGCTCGGGGGGCTGGAGCTCTACGCCGGGCTCCTCCGCGACGCGCTCGCCGGGCAACCGGAGCGGCTCGAGGAGGTCGGGCGCATCGAGCGCGAAGTGGGGCACTTGAAGGTGGTGGTGAACGAGTTCCTGGAGTTCGCGCGCCGTCCGGCGCCCAACCTGGAGGCCGTCGAATTGGAGCCGCTCTGCGACGAGGTGCGCGAGCTGACGCGGGCCTCGAGCGGCGCCGCGGTGGTGGTCGAGGTGCCGCCGCGCCTGCGCGCGCGTGCCGACGCCGGCCAGCTGCGGCGCGTCCTCTTGAACCTGACCCGCAACGCGGCCACCGCCGCGCGAAACGGGCGCATCGAGCTGGCGGCGCGGCGCACGGTCTCCGGCGTGAGGTTCGAGGTGAGCGACGACGGTCCGGGAGTGCCGCCGGAGCTGCGCGAGCAGATCTTCACGCCCTTCTTCACCACGCGCGAGAAGGGGACGGGGCTCGGGCTGGCGTTCGTGCGGGAGATCGTGCGCGACCACGGCGGCGAGGTGACGGTGCGCGATGCGCCGGGGGGCGGGAGCGTGTTCAGCTTCGAGCTGCCGGCGGTGTCGTCGTGAGCGGGCAGAAGCAGGGGAGGCCGGCCCGCGGGACCATCGTCCTCACCGATCCCAAGCTCCTCGACCACGACCCGGGGCCGGGGCATGTCGAATCCCCGGCGCGCCTCGACGCGATCATGGGCGAGCTCGCGCGCGCGCCGATCGCCGGCATCACCATCGAGACGCCGCGCGCGGCCACCGACGCCGAGATCGAGGCGGTCCACCAGCCCGGCTACCGGGCGCGGCTGGCGGGCCTGCGCGGCGAGTACGCCGAGCTCGATCCCGACACCGCCGTCTCGCCCGGCAGCTGGGAGGCGGCCACGCTGGCGGCCGGCGCCGCGGTGGGCGCGGTGGAGGCCGTGATGCGCGGGCACGCCGCCAACGCGTTCGCCCTGCTCCGCCCGCCCGGCCACCACGCGCGTCCGGGGGCGGCGATGGGGTTCTGCCTCCTCAACAACGCGGCCGTGGCGGCGGAGGCGGCCCGGCGCGCGGGCGCCGAACGCGTGATGATCCTCGACTGGGACGTCCACCACGGCAACGGCACCCAGGAGATCTTCGCGGCCCGCGACGACGTCCTCTACGCCTCGGTGCACCAGTATCCGTTCTATCCGGGGACCGGGGCGTCCGAGGAGGTCGGCGTCGGCCCGGGCAAAGGCGCGACGGTCAACTGCCCCTTGCCGGGCGGCCAGGACGACGCCGACTACGGGGCCGTGTTTCACGATCTGTTTCTCCCGGTGGGGCGCGCCTTCGCGCCCGATCTGATCATCGTCTCGGCCGGCTTCGACGCGCACGCGCGCGATCCGCTGGCCGAGATGGGGGTGACCGAGCGCGGCTTCGCGGCGATGGCCTCGGCGATGGCCGGGCTCGCCGAGAGCGCCTGCGGCGGCAAGCTGGTGCTGCTGCTGGAGGGGGGCTACGACCTCGGCGCGCTGGCGATGTCGGTGCGGGCGACGCTGGAGGTGCTGACCGGCCGGCGCGAGGACTTCCCGCTCGGCGCCGGGACCGAGCCCGCGCTGGCGATCTCCGCGACGCGGGACGCGCTGCGGGCGGGCGGGCGCCTCGTCCCCAAGACATGAGCCGGACGACGTGACCCGGCGCTGGCCGCCCTGGACCTTCGGATCGGGCGCGGCGGTGGCCGGGCTCTTCAACCGGCTGCTGGCGCTGATCTCGCTCGTCGCCTGGCTGTCGCTGGCCAGTCAGGTGCGCGTCCTCATCGGCAGCCGCGGCCTCCTCCCGGTCGGCGAATTCATGGACGCCGTCCGCGCCGAGGGGCGGGTCTCGCCGCTCGATCTACCCACGCTGTTCTGGCGTTTCCACGGCGACGGTCTACTCGTCGCCGGGACCGTCGTCGGCGCGTTGCTGGCGATGGCGGCGCTGGTCGGGCTCCGGCCGCGGCTCTGCTTCGGGCTCTCGACGCTGCTCTATCTGTCGTACGCCACGGTGAGCCGCGACTTCCTCTCGTTCCAGTGGGACAACCTGCTGCTCGAGTGCGGCCTCCTGGTCACCTTCTTGCCCGCCGACCGTCCGGCGCCGCTCGTGCACTTCCTCTTCCGGCTCGTGCTGTTCAAGCTCTACTTCGAGTCGGGGATCGCCAAGTGGCAGTCGGACCTCGGCGACTGGCAGGACGGCAGCGCGATGACCTACTACTACGAGACGGCGCCGCTGCCGACGTTTCTGGCCTTCACCGCCCACCACCTGCCGGTCTGGTGGCACCACCTCGAGAGCCGGGCGACGCTGGTGCTCGAGCTCGGGGTCCCGTTCCTCGTCTTCGGGCCCCGCCGCGCGCGCCTCGGCGCCGCCTTCGCCTTCGGCTTCTTCCAGATCGTCAACGCCGCCACCGCCAACTACGGGTTCTTCTGCTACCTGGCGGCCGCGCTCAGTGTCTTCCTGCTGGACGACACCGACGTCGCGCGCGCCGGCGCGCGGGTGGCCGAGCTCGCGCCGGCGAAGCTGCGCCCGGCGCTCGCTCGCTGGCTGACCATCGGCACGCCGCCCACGACCGCCGCGCCCCCGCGCCCGCGCGGGCTCGTCTGGCTCGGTCGGGCGGGCGCGACACTGTTCGCTTTCGTGTCGCTGGTCGACGGCCTCTACGCCTTCACCGAGCCCGGGCGCTTGCTGGCGCTGGCCGAGCCGGTCTTCGACCTCAGCCGCCGCTTCCGCCTCATCAACACCTACCACCTCTTCGGCTCCATCACGCGCGAGCGGATCGAGCCCGAAGTGCAGACGTTGGCCGCGGGGTCCGCTCTCTCTCGCGCCGGCGATCCGGCGGCCCCCTGGACGCCGCAGTATCTCTGGCACAAGCCGGGCGATCCGCGACGCGCGCCCGACTTCGTGGCGCCCCACCAGCCGCGCGTCGACTTCCAGCTCTGGTTCTACGGCCTGTCGTTCCGCCGCCGCGAGCCGAGTTACGTCTCCACGCTGGTCGAAAGAATGTGCGAGGATCCCGCCGCCGTGCAGCCGCTGTTTCGCCAACCTCTGCCGCCGCACCCGGCGGCGGTCCGCCTCGTCTACTGGCGCTACCAGTTCGCCAGCCGCGCCGAGCACCGCGCGACCGGCCTCTGGTGGCGGCGCACGCCCGTGGCGATGAGCCGCGCCATCCCCTGCCCGAGCGCGCAGCGATGACCGCCGCCGCATCCGCTCCTTCCGGGGCCGCGCCCGAAAAAGGCCTCCGCAACGCCTCGCTGGGGACGCTGTTCCTCACCATCTTCCTCGACCTGCTCGGCTTCGGGCTGGTGATCCCGTTTCTCCCCGGGATCGCGCGCCGGCTCGGCGCGGGCGACTTCGTGGCCACGCTGCCGGGGGCGGTCTACTCGATCATGCAGTTCGTCTTCATCCCGATCTGGGGGCGGCTCTCCGATCGGATCGGGCGGCGCCCGGTGTTGCTCTGGAGCATCGGCGCCTCGGCGATCGGGATGACCATCCTCGGCTTCGCGCCCACGCTGGTCTGGCTGCTCGTGGCGCGCATCTGGAGCGGCGCCGCCACCGCCAACATCGCCGTCGCGCAGGCTTACATCGCCGACGTGACCCCGCCCGACAAGCGCGCGCGGGGGATGGCGATCGTGGGGATCGCCTTCGGCCTCGGCTTCATCTTCGGCCCCTTCATCGGGGGCGAGCTGTCGCGCTTCCAGGTCGAGGGGCGCGTGGGGATGCTGCCCGCGCTGGTCGCGGCGGGCCTCTCGACGGTGAACCTCCTGCTGGCGCTGCGCACGCTGCCCGAGTCGCTCCCCCCCGAGCGGCGCGGCCAGTCGCTGCGGCGCGCCTCGCCGATCGATCTCGCCGCCTTCCGCGCGGCGGTCCGCGTGCCCGGCATCGGCGCCGCCGTGGCGATCAACTTCATGCTCTACCTCTGGTTCTCGGGGATGGAGCAGACCTTTCGTCTCTTCACCGCCGACGGCTTCGGGATGTCCGACGCCGGCACGGGGCGCGTCTTCGGCCTGGTCGGCATCGTGAGCGCCCTCGTGCAAGGCGGCCTGGTCGGCCGGCTGGTCCCGCGCTTCGGCGAGGCGCGCCTCGTCCAGGGCGGCCTCGGCGTCCAGGCGGCCGCCTTCGCCCTCCTCGGCCTCTCGCCCCTCTTCGGTCCGTCGGGGGTGGTGGCGCTGCTCGGCGCCTCGGCCCTCATCGCCCTCGGCAGCGGCCTCTGCTCGCCGACGCTGCCGGCCTTCGCCTCGCGCCGCGCCAGCGCCACCACCCAAGGGATGACGCTGGGGACGCTGCAATCGGCCTCCGCGCTGGCCCGCGCGCTCGGCCCCCTCGTCGGCGGCGCCTTCTACGCGACGATCGATCCGCGCGCCCCGTACCTCATCGGCGCCGTGGGCCTGGCCGCCGCCGCGCTGCTGGCGGTGGCCCGCCTCCGCTAACGCCCCTCGCGGCGGCCGCCGGCAGGGGTTTACGATTTCGCGCCGCAGGTTTACGATTGCCGGCGAGGGGTTTACGATTCGGCCATGCCGACCGCCAGCCATGACCGAATCGCCCGTCTGTTCGCCGGTGGACAGGCCCGTTCCGCAGGTGAGGTCGCCTCCGCTCTCGGTATTTCTCGCCAGGCGGCTCATCGGCATCTGGTCGCGCTGGTCGGGGAGGGGCAGCTTCAGGTGGAGGGGCGGGGGCGAGCGGTCCGCTACCGGGGCGCCCGCAGTCTCCCCTTCTCACGACGTTACCCGCGGGCCGTCGCCGAGGATCGGGTCTGGAACGAGCTGGCCGCCGAGCTCCCGGCCTTGGTCAGGCTGGGGCCCGACGCGCGGGGCGTCTTCCAGTACGCCTTCACCGAGATGCTGAACAACGCGATCGAGCACTCGGGCTCGCCAGAGATCGAGGTCAGGATCGAGGCGATCCCGCGGGGGCTGGCGTTCGAGATCATCGACGCGGGGCGGGGGGCGTTCGCCAATCTGCGCCGGACGCTGCGCCTCCCGTCGGAGGTCGATGCGCTCGCGCAGCTGAGCAAGGGGAAGCTCACCACGCTGCCCGCCGGGCACACCGGCGAAGGGATCTTCTTCACCTCCAAGGTCGCGGACCACTTCACGCTCGAGAGCGGTACCCTGCGCTGGGAGGTCGACAACCTCCGCGGCGACGTGGGCGTGGGCGAGGTGCCGCGACGGCGCGGGACTCGGGTGCGGTTCGAGGCGGCGACGAAGGTTCGACGCAAGCTCGCCGACGTGTTCGCCGCCTTCACCGACGATCTGGAGTTCGCCAAGACGCGGGTCGTGATCAAGCTGTTCGCCATCGGCACGCGGTTCGTCTCCCGCTCCGAGGCGCGGCGGGTGGCGGTCGGGCTCGATCGATTTCGCGACGTCGTCTTCGACTATCGGGGCGTCGAAGAGGTGGGGCAGGGGTTCGTCGACGAGCTCTACCGGGTCTGGGGAAGCGCGCACCCCGACATCAAGTTGACGTCGACTGCCGCGAACCGCGCGGTGGCGTTCATGCTCCGGCGGGGCGGGGCGGCGGCGTAGCGCGGGTTGTCAGCGAGACTTCGGGCATGGCCGTCGCCTCCTTCAGGGCTCAGACGCCGGTCTGACCCTTGTCGCGCCCCTGGCGCGGCTCCGGGCGCGGCGTCTTCTCCGAGCCGTGCAGGCAGACGCGGTTGCGCCCGCTGCGCTTGGCCTCGTAGAGCGCCTTGTCGGCGGCGGCCAGAAAGGCCGCGTGATCGGCGACGCCGCTCTCGGGCACCGCCGCCACGCCCAGGCTTATCGTGACCGGGATGTCCTTGCCGCCGAAGGTGAACTTGCGCGCTTCGACCGCCGCGCGGAGCCGCTCGGCGACGATCTTGGCGCCCGCCTGATCCGATCCCCGGCAAAGGACGGTGAACTCCTCGCCGCCGAAGCGGGCCAGCACGTCCTCGGTGCGCAAGAGCTCGGCCATCATCTGCGACAGCTCGGCGAGCACGAAGTCGCCCGCCGGGTGGCCGTGGGTGTCGTTGATCTTCTTGAAGTGATCGATGTCCAGGAAGATCAACGCCAGCGGGCTCTTGTGGCGCGCGGCGAAGGCGAACTCTTTCTCCAGGTAGTCGGTGAAGTACTTCTTGTTGAAGACCTTGGTCAGCCCGTCGCGCAGCGCCGACTCGTACATCTGGCGCTGGAACACCTCGTCCAGGTAGTCGTGGTAGGTGAACTTGAGGATGGTCGTCGAGCCGACCATGATCTTGTCCCCGTCGGAGAGCTCCCGGCGATCGATCTTGAGGCCGTTGCAGAAGGTCCCATTGGTCGAGCCGAGGTCGACGGCGATGATCTTCTCTCCCTCGCGCAGGAACGCGCAGTGCTCGCGCGAGACCCCCTCGTCGTTCAGCCGCACGCCGACGGTCGGGCCGCGGCCGACCACCGTCTTGTCGGCCTGGAGCTTGAACATCTCGCCGGCGCTCACGCCGGCCAGCACGACCAGGTAGGCGAGGTTCCGCTTCTGCTCGCGGTCGGACTCGGGCGGGACCGCAGGCTTGGTCTCCGTCGTGTCCTTGAACGTCGAGGGAGCCGGCTCCCCGCTCTTCTTGGCGCCCATGCGACCCGCCTCATCTTAAGCGAAGCGGCCGAATTCTCATAGCTGCTCGCGGTGACCGCGGGCGTCGACGCGCCAGCGCAGGAGTCCCTTTCCCTCGTGGGGGTCGTTACCGAGGCGGATGCGCAGCGCCTCGGCCTTGCGCAGCGGCGGATAGCGGGGCTTGCCGATGAGGGCGGCGGCCACCGCCGAGAGGATCGGCTCGTGCGCCACCAGCGCGATCGACGGCGCGCCGTCGAAGCGGCGGGCGGTCGACTTCAAGAAAGTCAGGACCTGCGAGGCGGCCGCTTCCGGCACCAGCAGATCGGTCACCTCGATGCGATCGCGGTAGGCGATCTCGGCCGCCACGATCTCGGCGCTCTGGACGGCCCGGACCAGCGGGCTCGACAGCATCAGCGCGAACTCGACACCCCGCTTGCCGAGCGCGTGGCCGAGCTGGCGCGCGTCTTCGCGGCCGCGCGCGGTGAGCGATCGATCCGCGTCGCGGGGCGCGTCGTCGCCCGCCTCCGCGTGTCGGATCAGCGTCACCCGCACGACGCCCCTGCGGTCAGCTCTCGTGCGAGGGCGGGGTCTCGTGGCCGCCGGCGTCGCCGGGGCCCGAAGGCGCGGGCTCGGAGGCCGGCGAGGGGACCGCCATCGCCTCCGGACCGGGCGCACCGCCGTTGCTGGCGGTGGCCGCGGGGGCTCCGCTGGCGGCGGGCTCGGCCGGGGGCGTGGCCGCCGCCGGGGCCGGCCCCGGATCGATTCCGTGCTTCTTGAGCGCCGCCAGGTAGTGGTCCCGCTCGGCGATCGCCGCCAGCAGGCGCTGCCTCATGATGTCGTTGTTCTGCTTGAGGCGAGTGATCTCCGACAGATCGCGCTGCCGGGTCGAGTCGACGCGCGAGGCGCGGGCGAACGCCTTCAAGAACTCGGCCTGACCGAGATCGGAGATCCCGGCCGCGCGGTACTTGCCGGTCTCGGCCTTCTCCAGGTAGCCCTCCGCCGCCAGGCCCAGCAGCGCCTTCGAGACCTGCGGCTCGCCGGCGCCGATCGCCAGCGCGATGTCGACCGGGGTGAAGGCTTCGTTCGCACCCGCCAGCCGTCTGAGCTCGTCGTAGAGCTCCTGCCGGTCGACCTTCGCCCCGGCGTCGCTGCCGCCGAAAGAGCTCCTGTTGCTCGTGTGGCTCCGCTTGAGGCTCATCCCCGTCTCCTGTCCTTGGACCGTGTCTTATACCATCGAATCGTCAGGAGAACCCGACGCTAGAATCCCATTTGAACGGCCGCCTGGACCTGGTTGACGTTGGGCGCCGACTGACCGTTGGTGCCGAGGTGGCTGTACTCCACCTGCGCCTTGATCCGGTGCCCGCGCACGTAGGTCGAGACGACGCCGCTCTGCTCGTTCTGCCAGCTGCCGGCCAGCACGCGCTCGGCGGCGGTGGCCCCGTAGAGCGGCAGATCGGTGTGGCCCAGGCGCGCCGCCAGCTGCAGCCGATGCGGCAGCAGGAAGTAGCTCCCCTGGACGTAGCCGCCCCAAGAGTCGCGGGTATCGGCGATGGGGCCCAGCATGGCCGCCGCGCCGGGCCCCGGATTCTCGCGGCGTCCGAACCACTCGGCCTGCAGGGCGGCGCCGCGCCAGATCGCGCGCAGCTCGAGCCCCGCTTGCCAGACGCCGACGTTGTCGACGCGGCCGTCGCCGTCGACGTCGGTGTCGGTGATGGTCCCCCCGCTGCGGGCCACGATGTCGGTGGGGACCAGGTTGTAGTAGCCCGAGGCGCCCACCGAGAGCAGCGGGTGCACGTGCCCGTCGATGTCTCCTTCGGACACCGGCAGCGGTCCGAACGGCGTGGCCACGACGCGCAAGGCGTAGGCCAGATCGAAGTTGTCGTTGGGGACGCCGGCGCCGGCGCCGTTGAGCAGCGCGGCCTCGACGGTGAGGCGCCCGGGCAAGAGGCGGCCGACCGCCATGACCCCCAGATCGCGTTCCAGCGAGAACGCCGCCATCGGCGCCGAGATGTTCACGAACTCCAGCTCCGCCTTCCAGTACTGCCGCTGCCGGCCGTAGGGGACCTTGAACTGTCCCGCCTCGACGGAGAGCATCCGGATCGGGTGCCAGGCCACGTAGGCGTCCTTCAGCGCCGGCGACTCGGCGGGATCGATCTGCAGTCGGTACTGGAAGAACGGGCCGCCGACGTGGCCTTCCAGGATCACCTCGGCGCGGCCCAGGGAGAACGACGAGACGTCGGGCGCCGCCATATCCATCGCCCCCCGGCTGGCGATGGCGCCGGTGTAGATCGCCTGCACGCGCACCAGGGGATG
>DATNDC010000210.1:0-4832 GCA_035607055.1 Polyangia bacterium | reverse complement strand
CCGGGCGTCTCCTGCGCGTCGGCGGCTTCCGCCTCGAGGGTGCGGCCGGTCACGGTCTGAATCGTCCCGTCGACGTGCCCCGAGTCGATCAGCCGCTGCGCCACGAGCGCGCTGCCGCCGGCGGCGTGGAGATCGGTGGCGACGAACCGGCCGGACGGCTTCAGATCGGCGATCACCGGCACGCGCACGCTGGCGCGATCGAAGTTGGCGAGGTCGAGCGGCACGTCGGCTTCACGCGCGATCGCCAGCAGGTGGAGAACCGCGTTGGTCGATCCGCCGGTGGCCGCGACGGCGACAATGGCGTTGTCGAGAGCGGTACGCGTCACGATGTCGCGCGGACGCAGCTGCGCCCGCACCAGCGCCATCACCCGTTCGCCGGTCGCCCTGGCGACCGCGGCTTTCGCCGGATCGTTCGCCGGCACGCTGCCGCTGCCGAGCGCGGCGATGCCGAGAAACTCGCTGGCTATCGCCATCGTGTTGGCGGTGAACTGGCCGCCGCAGGCGCCGGCGCCCGGGCAGGCCACGTCTTCCAGCGCGCGCAGCTCGCTCTCGGTGATTCGCCCGGCCGCGCAGGCGCCGACCGCCTCGAACACCTCCTGGATGGTGACCTCTTTGCCGCGGAAGTTCCCCGGCATGATCGACCCGCCGTAGAGCATCAGGCCCGGCACGTCGAGCCTCGCCAGCGCCATCATCGTGCCGGGGATCGTCTTGTCGCAGCCCGAGAGCGCGATGACGCCGTCGCAGAGCGCGCCGCGCACCGCCAGCTCGATCGAGTCGGCGATTACCTCGCGCGAGACGAGCGAAGCACGCATCCCCTCGGTCCCCATGCTGATCCCGTCGGAGACGACGACGGTGTTGAACTCGATGGGCGTCCCGCCGGCGGCGCGGATCCCCTCCTTCACGTGGACGGCGAGGTCGCGCAGGTGCACGTTGCACGGCGTGGCGTCGGTCCAGGTGTTGGCCACCGCGATGAGCGGTTTTTCGAGGTCGGCGTCCTTGAGCCCGGTCGCCTTCAACATGGCCCGCGCCGGAGCGCGGTTGATCCCCTTTAACAGCGCGTCGCTTCTTCTCACAGCGAGGGGCTTATACCACGCCGCGCGGGCGCCGCCCGCCGGTCAGGCGACCAGCTTGGGCTTCTCGGGCGCCCGAAACGTCGCGCCATACCAGGCGATGTAGACGTAGCAGAGCGCGGCCACCACGAAGCCGTAGTGGATGCCGATCTTGTCGGCCAGCGCGCCCTGGATGACCGGGACGATGGCCCCGCCCACGATGGCCATGCAGAGGATGCCGGAGCCCTGGCTGGTGTGCTTGCCGAGCCCCTCGATGGCCAGCGTGAAGATGGTGGGAAACATGATCGAGTTGAAGAACCCGACGGCGATGATCGTCCACATGGCGATCGATCCATGCGTGGCCATGGTGAGCAGCACCAGCGCGACCGCGGCGGTCGCGTGGACCATCAGGACCTTGCCCGGCTTCCACATCCGCAGCGTGCCGGTGCCGATGAAGCGGCCAACCATCGCGCCGCCCCAATAGAACGAGACCAGCCTGGCACCGGCCGCTTCGGTCAGCCCGCCGATCGACGGCTCCTTGAAGTAGTTGACCAGGAAGCTGCCGATGGCAACCTCGCCGCCGACGTAGAGGAAGATGGCCACCGCCCCGAGCACCAGGTGGCGGTAGCTCCAGGCGCTCTTGCGATCGGCGCCGCCGGCCTGCGCCGCCGGCGTGACGTCTTCGATCTTCGGGAGCTTGAACGCGGCGATGGCCACCGCCAGCAGCACCAGCGCGGCGGCCAGCCCGAGGTAGGGGCGCTGAACGGAGGCCGCCTCCGCCAAGCGGTAGGCGTCGGCCGCCGAAGGGCTCATCCGCGCGATCTGGGCGGACGACTTGGCGGCGGTCGCCAGGATGAGCAGCGACCCGAACTGCGGCGCGATCGTGGTCCCCAGCGAGTTGAAGGCCTGCGTGAGCGTCAGCCGCGAGGAGGCCGTCTCGGGCTTGCCGAGCACGGCCACGAACGGGTTGGCCGCCACCTGCAGCAGGGTGATCCCCGAGGCCAGCACGAACAGCGCCAGCAGGAACAGGTTGTACGAGCGCGCGGCGGCCGCCGGATAGAAGAGGAGGCAACCGATCGCGGCGCCGCCGAGGCCGATGATGATTCCGTTCTTGTAGCCGAAGCGGGTGACGATCTTCCCCGACGGCAGCGACATGACGAAATAGGCGGTGAAGAAGGCGAACTGGATCAGCATCGCCTTGGCGTAGTTCAGCTCGAACACCGCCTTGAGGTGCGGGATGATGATGTCGTTCAGGCAGGTCAGGAACCCCCACATGAAGAAGAGGGTCGTGAGCACCGCCAACGGCGCCAGGTAATTCCTTGCCTGACCGTCCTCGGACGCGGGGAGGCGTTCGAGCGGAGCGACGGGAGCAGTTCCGGCCATTTTTGCCTCTAAATCACGCGCAAAGGCGCGGGTTCGGCACCATAACCGGCGCCTCCCGGCACGTCAACGCGCGCCCGATGCGTGGACGCGCTTACGACTGGGCGAGCGCGGGTTGCGACGGAGGCGGCGAAACCGCGGCCGCGGGCTCGGGGAGCTGGATGTTGAGCTCGAGCACCTCGCAGCCACCGCTCTTGTCGAGGTTGACCGTCACGTGCGCGAGATCGATCTTCTCGTAGCGGGCGATCACCGCCAGCAGCTCCTGCTGCAGCTGTGGCAGGTAGTCGACACCCGCCCGCGTCCCGGCGCGCTCGCGAGCGACGATGATCGACAGCCGGTCCTTGGCCAGCGTCGCGCTCTTGGGGGCCCTTCGGAAGTAATCGAGAAACGCCATGGTGGACTCTCCTCCCGGCGGGTTAGCCGAACAGGCGGCCGAAGAAGCCGCGCTTTTCCTCTTCGATGAAGCGGTGCTGGCGCTCCTGGCCCAGGTAGCGAGAAACCACGTCGAGGTAGGCCTGCGCCACGTCGGTCGTCTCGTCGAGGATGGCCGGCGTGCCCTTGTTGGAGGATTGCAGCACCGCCTTCGACTCGGGAATCACGCCCAAGAGCGGAATGCCCAGCAGCTCGAGCACGTCGCCCACGCTCAGCATCTCGCCGCGCTTGACCATCACTGGCGAGTAGCGCGTGAGCAGGAGGTGCGTCTTGATCGCCGGCCCGCCCACCTCCGCGCGGCTGGTCTTGGCCGAGAGCAGGCCGAGCACCCGGTCGGAGTCGCGCACCGACGAGACCTCCGGGTTGGTGACGACGATCGCCTCGTCGGCGAAGTACATCGCCATCTGGGCGCCCTTCTCGATGCCGGCGGGCGAGTCGCAGATGATGTACTCGAACCCCTGCTGCTTGAGCTCGTCGATGACGCGCCCCACCCCCTCGGCGTCGAGGGCGTCCTTGTCGCGCGTCTGTGAGGCCGGCAGCACGAACAGGGTCTCCACCCGCTTGTCGCGGATCAGCGCCTGGTTCAGCTTGGCCTCGTTGCGGATGACGTTGACGAAGTCGTAGACCACGCGCCGCTCGCACCCCATCACCAGGTCGAGGTTGCGCAGCCCGACGTCGAAGTCGATCGCCACGACCTTCTTCCCCTGCTGGGCGAGGCCGGTCGCGATGTTGGCGCTGGTGGTGGTCTTGCCGACCCCACCCTTACCGGAAGTGACGACGATGACTCTGGACGCGTTCGACAAGGGCTGCCTCCTTGGTGCTGCTGCCTGATTCCATTCAACGAGCGTTCGACGGAGGTGCCAAATTTTTTCTCCGTTTTTTCACAATCGCGCGAGCGGAGACGGGCGTCGCCCGTTCGGAGCTCGGCGTGGCAGGGGTCGGGAACCCTGCCAGGGTTCCCCTCAAAGCGGTTGAATCCGGCAGGCCTCGTCTTCGAGGAAGATCTGCACCGCGCGGCCGCGGAGGCCCGGCGGGATCTCGTCGGCCATGACGTAGGCGCCCGAGACGGCGACCAGCTCGGCCTCCAGCTTCTGGCAGAAGATCCGCGCGCCCGGCAGCCCGGCGGCGCCGGCCACCGCCCGCCCGCGCAGCGGCGCGTAGATGTGGAGGTGTCCGTCGGCGATCACCTGCGCGCCGGGGTTGACCGGCGCCAGAACCACCATGTCGTTGTCGCGGGCGTGAATGACCTGACCGCCGCGCACCGGCTTGGTGACCACCACCGGACCGGTGAAGGGCGCCCGGATGGCGGGCCCGGCGGGCGCGGGCTCGGGAGCTGGTGTCTCGACGTCGGCGTCGAGCGCGGGGCGCGCGCGCCCCCCGAGGGGCGCGCGCCAGAGGCCCAGGCCGGCGTCGGAGACCGCACCGCGCAAACCGTCGGGGACGTTGGCGGCGGCCACCGGCATCAGCCTGCAGGCGCGCATCGCCCGCACCAACTCGGCCACCGGCAGGGCCCCCGCCTCGTCGCCGAGCGCGCCCAGGTCGACCAGGACCGGCGCGTCGAGGAACAGGCTGGGGAGCTGGGCGGTCTTGATCCGCAGCTGTCGCTCACAGAGCTCGACGTCCGTGCTACGCAGCCGCAGCACGGTGAACGAGGCCATCGTCCCTTTGAGGTCGAAGGCCTCCTGCCGTTTGGACGTCAGAGACCCCGTGCCGGCGGCGGGGGATAAAGAGAGGGCCGGTGAGACCGTCACCAGCCCATTCTGCGGCGCCCGCGGCGGGCGTCAAAAAATCAAGGTCTCAGGTCCCCCCCGAGCCCCCCGTCCCCTGATTGCTGCTGCAGCTCGAGTCGATGCAGATGCTGAGCTGGCACTGCGCCGTGCAGGGCGCCCCCGGCGTGCCGTTGGCCGCCCCCAGATCGCACGCCTCGCCCTCGTCCGCGTCGACCTGGGCGTCGCCACAGCAGTGGGCGAA
>DATNDC010000194.1:0-2576 GCA_035607055.1 Polyangia bacterium | reverse complement strand
ATGTCTTACGTCCCCGCCTGTCGCTTTGCTCTTGGTCTGGCCACGCTCTCCCTCGTCGCCGCGGGTTGCGCCGGCGGCTCCAGCTCCGCCGGAACCGGCGGCACCACCGGCGCCACCGGCGGGAGCAGCGCCACCGGCGGGGCCAGCGCCACGGGTGGCAGCGGCAGCGGTACCGGCGGGACGACCGGCTCGGGGACGGGCGGCAGCGGCGCCGGTGGGAGCGTATCGACCGGTGGGAGCACCGGCCAAGGTGGCGCGACCGGCACCGGCGGGACGACGGGGACGGGCGGCGCGAGCAGCGCCGGCGGAACGACCGGCACTGGCGGCGCGACCGGCGCCGGCGGGACGACGGGGACTGGCGGCGCGAGCAGCTCCGGCGGGACGACCGGGGGCGGGGGTGTGGGTGCAGCGACTTTTTTCACCGACGACTTCGAGTCGGATACGATGGGAAAGCAGCCCGCCGGCTTCGACAACCTCATCGCCTACATCTTCAACAACACCAGCAACCCCGCGGGTGACGGCACCGAAGCTGTCGCCGACAACACCCACGTCCACGGCGGCAAGATGGCCGTTCACTTCCACGGGTCGGCGAATCCCGCCCTCCTCCAGCTCAAGCTGCCGACCGGCACCAACCACCTCTTCGCCCGGGTGTGGGTCTACTCCTCGATTCAGTTCGGGAACGGACCGTCGAGCGACAACCACGAGACGCTGATCGGCATCACCGGCGACCCGACGGGCGTGGGCAACCAGGTCCGCTTCGGGATGATCAAGGGAGCCATCGGAACCAATCAGTCCGCCACCGACGACATCTCGCCCCTGCAGGCCCAGTGGTACATGCCGCCGGTGATCACGGCCAGCGCCTGGCACTGCATCGAGCTCGAGCTCGACGGCACCGCCGCCTACAACACGCTCCATGCCTATTCGGACGGCACGCTGGTCCACTCGATCACCGCCGGTACCGACTGGCAGAACGGCGCCCTCAAGAACACCCCCAACTGGCTGAGCGGAATATTCGTCGACTTCATGTTCGGATACCAGACCTTCGGCGGCCCCACCGCCGACGTCTGGATGGACGATCTGGCCCTCGGCACGATGGGCCGCATCGGCTGCAACTAGCTCCGCGTTACTATCGTCGGGCCCGCGGCGTCGCGGGCGGCATGTCGCGCACCGGACGTCTTTTCGAGCTGCTGCAGATCCTGCGGCGCCACCGCAGCCCGGTCACGGGGCCGGCGCTGGCGGAGGAGCTGGGCGTCTCGCTGCGTACGCTCTACCGCGACATCGCCACCCTGCGCGGGCAGGGGGCGCGCGTCGAGGGGGAGCCGGGGCTCGGCTATCTGCTGCGCCCCGGGTTCACGCTGCCGCCGCTCATGTTCTCCGTCGAGGAGCTGGAGGCGCTGGTGCTGGGATCGCGCTGGGTCGCCCGCCGCTCGGACGACCGCGGCCTGTCGGCCGCGGCCGACGACGCGCTGGCGAAGATCGCCGCGGTCCTGCCGGATGACCTGCGCCGCGAGGTCGAGGCGGCCACGCTGCTGGTGGGGCCCGAGCGGCCGGGCACCTCCGGCCTGGACACCGTCGACCCCGCGCAGGTGCGCGAGGCGATCCGGCGCGAGCAGAAGCTGACCATCGCCTACCGGGACGCCGAGGGGCGGCGGACGACGCGGACCATCTGGCCGTTCGCGCTCGGCTTCTTCGAGCACGCGCGGGTGGTCGTCGGTTGGTGCGAGACGCGGCGGGGCTTCCGGCACTTCCGCCTCGACCGGGTATCGCGCCTCGACCTCCTCGCCGAGCGCTATCCGCGCGGGCGCGCGG
Organism: Polyangia bacterium; assembly: GCA_035607055.1. Classification (GTDB taxonomy): domain Bacteria; phylum Myxococcota_A; class Polyangia; order Fen-1088; family Fen-1088; genus JADGRB01. The sequence continues at coordinate 767 of DATNDC010000194.1, read as the reverse complement.
CGCTGCTCGGCGAGTGGCGGCGCGGGCTCGACGCTGCTGACAGGAACTGACAGCGCGGCCCGCTAGGGTCTTCTCCGTCGAAAGGAGTCGAGACCATGCCCAATATCGATTACGTCCTGCTCGCCGTGAAGGATCCGCAGCGGAGCGCCAAGCTCTACGACCAACTGCTCGGCACGGAGCCGGTGGAGAGCTCGCCGGGCTTCGTGCTCTACCGCCTGCCGACCGGCTTCAAGGTCGGCCTCTGGGCCGCGCACGACATGCAGCCGGCGCCCAAGCCGGCGGGCGGCGTCGAGCTTTCCTTCTCGCTCCCCGATGAGGCCAGCGTCCAGCGGACGTTCGCCGCCTGGAAGGCGCTGGGGCTGGAGGTCGTCCAGGAACCGACCCGGATGGACTTCGGCTTCACCTTCGTGGTCGCCGATCCCGACGGCCACCGCCTCCGCCCCTTCGTCCTGGCCGAAAACCCTCGCTGAGAGGGGCGCCCTTAGTTCAGCGTCGGCGTCGTCCAGGTACGCCAGTCGGCCAGCACCTCTTGCTGGATGGCGTTGGCGTCGATCGACTCGGCCAGGTGTCCGGTGCGGGTCAGGAACTTCTCGATGCTGTTCTTCAGAGGCGCCGACCACTCCGGTCGCATCGCGCAGTGGGCGCCGTTCGAGATGCCCGAGTTGTAGCCGATGTTGGTCGCCGCCCCGAGCGCCGTGTAGACCTCGGCGGCGGCCACCGCGGCGAGGTAGCCGTACTGCGGGCTCAGCTCGCCGATGTACGGGTTG
>DATNDC010000193.1:0-19463 GCA_035607055.1 Polyangia bacterium | reverse complement strand
TACGATCGCGTGTCGCTCATGCTCAACAAGCCGACGGGCTGCGTGACGGCGCTCCGGGATCCGCAGCACCCCACCGCCTACGCGCTCCTGCGGTCGGCGCCGCTCCACGGCGAGCTGCGGCCGGTCGGCCGGCTGGACCTCGACACCTCGGGGCTCTTGCTCTGGACCACCGACGGCGCGCAGATCCAGCGGCTCACGCACCCCAAGCGGGCCGTGCCCCGCACCTACCAGGCGGCGCTGGCGCGGGCGTTCGCGCCGCCGCCGGCGAAGCTGGTGCTCGACGACGGCCACGAACCGCAGGTGACCGCGCTGGAGGCGCTGCCGCGCGGCGCGGCGCACCCGAGCCTGCAGGTTCCGCCCGAAACGGTCGTGCTGGCCGCGATCACCATCGTGGGCGGCGCGTACCACGAGGTCCGACGGATCTTCGCGGCCCTGGGGAGCCACGTGCTCGGGCTCTGCCGCGTCCGCTTCGGCGACCTCGAGCTCCCCGGCGACCTCGCGCCTGGCGCGTTTCGACTGCTCCCGAACGAGGCGCGAAAATGAGCGATCTGCACGTCGTCCTCGTCGAGCCGGAGATCCACTGGAATACGGGCAACGCGGGGCGGACCTGCCTGGCCGCCGGCGCGCAGCTGCACCTCGTTCGTCCGCTCGGCTTCTCGCTCGAGGACAAAGAGGTCCGGCGCGCCGGGCTCGACTACTGGCCGCGCGTCCGCCCCCAGGTCTGGCCGAGCTGGGACGACTTCGAGCGCGCGCTGCCGTCGCTGGGGGCGCCGCTCTTCTTCACCACCCGCGGCGTGCGGACGTTTCAGGAGGTGGCCTACCCGCGGCCCGCGGTCCTGATCTTCGGGCGCGAGAGCGTCGGCCTGCCAGAGGACCTGCTGGCGCGCCACCGCGCGGAGACCGTCGCCATCCCGATGCGAGACCCGGAGCTCCGCTCTCTGAACTTGTCGACGTCGGTGGCGCTCGCCGTCTACGAGGCCCGCCGGCAGTGGAGCTGGCGCTAGGCAGCCACGTCGAGCGACTGGTCGAAGTTGGGCCGGCGGACGTCGGTCGCCAGGCCCACCTTTTCGAGCAGCAGGATCGTGTACCAGCCGATGTCGAGCTGCGCCGGCGTCCAGCCGAGGCGCGCCGAGCCGGGGCGGTCGTGGTGGTTCTGGTGCCAGTTCTCGCCCTGGAAGAAGTGCATCAGCGACAGCCAGCGGACGTTCTGCGCGGTGGCGTCCTCGGGGCCGGCGTCCTTCTTCATGTGGCAGACGCTATTGACGAAGCACTGCGCGTGGAGGGCGAACACCAGCCGGATGGCGCCCATCCAGAAGAAAGCCTTGAGCCCGAACGGCAGGCCGATGAGAAACCCGAGCGCGCACATCGGGATCTGCACCCGCGTCCAAAATCGATAGGCCGGCCTGTCGATGTCCCGGCAGTAGCGCTTGATCGGGGCGGCGCCCGCCTGCCAGAGCCAGCGCAGGTGCGACCACCAGAAGCCGCCCATGCGCGGGCTGGAGACGTCCTCGGGCGTGTCCGACTTGGCGTGGTGGAGGCGGTGGTTGGCGGCCCACGACAGCGGCGACCCCGAGCCGTTCAGCATGCAGAAGAACGTCAGCACGTTCCGCACGACGGGGTGCAGCTTGACCGACTTGTGCGCGATGCCGCGGTGAAACGCCACGGTGGTGCCGAGGCCACCCATGAAGTGCAGCGCGGCCGCCGCGGCCAGCACGGGCCAGCCGGGGAGCGGAGCGACGACGAGGCCGCAGAGCGCCGTGACGTGAATGAGCACCATCCAGAAGAACGTGGCGCCGTCGCCGCGGGCAGGCTTCCACCAGGGCCAGGTCCAGGGCTGCTGCTTGACGACCTCGGTGGCGTCGGGCAGCGGGAGAGCAGAGACGCTCACTCGGCCCCGCCTGTCGCCGATCCGGTCGCCGTCTCCAGCTTGGCGGCGCGCAACCCGGCGTCCCGCAGCAGGCTGAGGTCGGAGCTGACGTCGGGGTTCCCGGTGGTCAGCAGCTTCTCGCCGTAGAAGATCGAATTGGCGCCGGCCAGAAAGCAGAGCACCTGCGCCTCGCGCGTCAGCGCCAGCCGGCCCGCCGACAGGCGCACGCGCGCCTTGGGGATGAGGATGCGGGCGGTGGCGATCATCCGCACCAGCTCGAGCGGGTCGACCGGGTCGCGCTCGCCGAGCGGCGTGCCGGTCATCGGGGCCAGCGCGTTCACCGGCACGCTCTCCGGCTGCGGGTCGAGGTTGGCCAGCGTGGCCAGCAGGCTGCAGCGGTCGTCGAGCGACTCGCCCATCCCGATGATGCCGCCGCAGCAGACCGTGATGCCGGCCTTGCGGACCGTCTCCAGCGTCTTCAATCGATCATCATACGTGCGCGTGCTGATGATGGACTTGTAGTACGAGCGCGAAGTGTCGAGGTTGTGGTTGTAGGCGGTGAGGCCCGCCTCGGCCAGCCGGCCGGCCTGCGACTCGGTCAGCATCCCCAGCGTGGCACAGGCCTCCATGCCGAGCGCGCGGACGCCGCGAACCATCTCCAGCACCTCGTCGAACGCCGGCCCTTCCTTGACCTCGCGCCAGGCGGCCCCCATGCAGAAGCGCGTCGCGCCGGCGGCCTTGGCCTTGCCGGCGGCCTCCAGCACCTCGGGCGCCTTCATCATGCGCTGCTTCTCGAGCCCCGTGTCGTAGCGCGACGACTGCGAGCAGTAGGCGCAGTCCTCGGGGCAGCCGCCCGTCTTGACCGAGAGCAGCGAGCAGAGCTGCACGTCGGACGCCGGGTGGTGCTCGCGGTGGACGAGCTGCGCGCGCAGCACGAGGTCCGGGATCGGGAGGTCGTGGATGGCGCGAACCTCCGCGACCGTGTGGACGGGGCTGGACAAGCGAGCGTCTTTTATCACGTTTTCGGCGCGCGGCCGGTTAATTCACACGGCGCAGGATGATCAGCACCCTGACGGTCAGCCAGCGCGCGGGCTCACGCTCCTTGCCCAGGGCCAGCGCGGCCGCGGCGGCGGGCTTGGCGGGCCCCTCGACCTTGGTCGGGCCGCCCGGGTACCAGAGACCGTCCGGGTTCTGGCGCCCGCGCACGTACGCCTCGGCCGTGCGGACGCCCGAGTTCTCCTTGCCGAGGCCAACCGCGGTGACGCCGTCGAGCGCGTCGAGCACGTCGGTCCAGAATCGCGGCTCGCCGATCTGCTCCCAGTAGCTGGGCGCCTTCCGGTCGGGGTAGCGATCGGGCTGCAAGAAGCGCGTGGCGAGCAGCTCAGCCGCGCGGCGCGCCTCACGCGACGACCGGCGCGACGGCGAGGCGGCGAACGCCCGCAGAGCCATGCCGGTGATGAGGTGGCTCGACGGGCGGGCGGCGGACTCGGTTCGGACGCCGCGCCAGGCCCAACCGCCGTCGGCCTGCCGATTGGCGAGCAGGTAGCGGAAACCGCGCTCGATGCGGGGGTCGTCGTCGTAGCCCGCGCGACAGAGGACGCCGAGCGCCCAGCCCTGGAAGTGGACGGCCACGGTGCGGCCGCGCGACTCCGGCGTCTCGCCGAGCGCCAGATCGCCGATCCCGCCCTCTTTGTCCTGCGAGTCGAGCAGCAGATCGGCGGCGCGCGCGACCGGCGCCTCGGTCCGGCGCAGGCCGAAGTCGGCCATTCGCTCGAGCGCCCGCAGGGTGGCCACGGCGCGGGCAAACTTGGCCGGCCCCAGCGTCTTTTCCGGAGGTTTGGCGGGAAAGGCGCCGCTTTTGTCCTGCTTGCGCAGGAAGGCCTTCACCTCGGGGTAGGTCAGGACCTCGTCGGCCTTGGGCGCCTCGTCGTCGTCGATGAGATCGCGTCGCACGCGCGCCACCAGCGCCTCCGACCCCTCGCGCAGCAGGATGGGGACCGGATCACGACCGAGGCGCGCGCGCCAGCCCGAGGGAAACCGGGGCGGTGTCCCCGGCGGCGGCACGGGCGTAAGGCGGTTCATCTCCCGGAAGGGTATCGCAAAAAATCCCATGCTGCGAAGCGCGGGAGCGAAGTTTTTTCAAGAGATTTCCGGCGTCAGGGCGGGGCGTCAGGAATCAGGCGCACAGTCCGTCGTTGCACGACGGCCGCTTCCAAGTAAAACTCCTATCGCCCCAAACGTCACGAGCGCGGATGAGCTCACCCGAACGCCCCCCGAAGCAGCAGGCTTTTTTGGCGCTCCTGAAAGAGGGGTGGACCTCCCTGCACCTCGACGCCCGCCAGGCCGGCGTGATCGTGCCTGAGGCTTTCCGTGGTGAAGCGCACTTGGTGCTGCAGTATGGGCACGACCTGCCGATCCCGATTCCCGACCTGGACGTCGACGACTACGGCGTGCGGGCCACCCTGTCGTTCTCGCGCACCGACCATCTGACCGTGGTCCCCTGGTCGGCCGTCTATGCGGTCGCCTGTGTCGACGGCCGCGGCGTCCTCTACCCCGAGGACGTGCCCGGCGACGTCTCGGTCATCGCCTCATCCGAAGCGGCGGCCGAGGCACCGGTCGAGGAGGTGGCGGCAGCGGGCGGCGAGGGCGGCCGGCGCTTGCGATCGATCCCCGCGCACCCGGACGCCGGCCTCGAGGAGCCGCTGGCCGCGCGCCGTCGCCGTCGCCCGCAGCTCCGTCTGGTGAAGTAGGCGCCGGGGCCGCGGCGCCCGGTTACTCCCGCACCACGGAGTCGCCGAGGAACTTGGCCAGCTCGTCGTGGTGCGCGCGGGCGTCCTCGTAGCCCATGCGCGCGACCTCGGCGGCGTAGAGGCCGTCGAACAGGATGTACGACAGCAGGTCGGCCTCGTCGGCGCCGCGCGCGGTGGCGAGCCGGCGCAGAAGCTGGATCCCCGCGCCGCCGCCGCTCCCTCTGAACCGCCCGGAGCGCGCCACGTCGCCGGCGATCTCGCCGAGATCGCCGGAGGGGCGGATCATGTACTCGCCGACGATCCGGTAGGGGGCGCCGCGCATCTCGGTGACCACCTGGTCGAACCGCGCCAGGTGCTCGGGGCTGCCGGTGGCGCGCACCGCCTCGATGACGGCGTTGAAGCGGCGCAGGCGATCGAGGTCGTAGTCGATGTGGTCGAGCAGGAAGGCGTCGAGGATCTTGCCGACCAGAAACGCGGCGCCCGGGAAGGGCATCGACTCTTCGGGGACGCCGCTCGCGGCGCGCGGCTGCTGCCGCAGGCCGATGACCAGCACCTTGTCGGCTCCCAGGCGCAACGCCGGGGAGAGCGGCGTGTTCTGGCGCAGGCCGCCGTCGCAGAAGAAGCGTTCGCCGACACAGATGGCGGGGAAAAGGATGGGGAGCGCCGCCGAAGCCAGCGCGTGCTCGGCGCCCATGTCGACCGCCTGCGCGCGCACGAAGGGGTCCTTGCTCCAGTTCGAGGCGGCCGCCGCGCGCGCGCTCTGCAGGAAGACGACGGTCTTGCCCGAGCCGATGTCGGTGGCCGTCACCGAGAGCGACTCCAGCTTCCCCTCCCGGATGTTGGCGCCGATGCGCGGCCAGGGGATGAGGCGCCGCACCACCCGTTCCAGTTGCTGCGTCTGCACGATGCCGCCCAGGTGCCGCTGCCCTTCGATCTCCTCGATGTGCCCGCTGCCGAGCAGCGTGGCCGGCGCGCGCAGGAACTCCTTGACCCCGAAGCTGACCATCTCTTCGAGGACGAAGCTCTCCCAGCGGTCGACCAGGATCCGCCCCTGCTTGTCGGCGATGTCGGCGGTGGCGGCGAAGAAGCAGGCGTGGATCGCCCCCACGCTCGTCCCGCAGATGATGTCGAACTGCACCTGACCGCCGAGGTCGCCGGCCAGGTCCTCGCGGATGTAGCGCATCACGCCCGCCTCGTAGGCACCTCGGGCTCCGCCTCCGGAAAGCACGAGAGCTACCCGGGGACGGTCGCCGCGCGTTCGCGGTCGCGTCGGTGCGCTCATCCGATCACTTCAGATTAAGCGAGCCAGGATGAGGCGCAAGTGTTCGATCGGTGCGTTGCAGAGATTCAGGGTCCGCGATATTGACAATCGGCCGTGAGCGACCACCAGAAGGCCGGCGACGGCCGGGCCGGCGCGGCCTGGCCTCGCGCGCCGCGGACGTTGACCCGGATCTCGACCATCGCCGGCTGCGTCGCCGTCGCCGTCGTCTTCGCCTGGCCGATGCTGGTCCACCTCGATCGGACGGGAAGCACCGACGACTGGCGCCACTTCACCATGCTCTGGGAGGCGGCGCGCGTCGCGCTCTCCGACTTCCATCAATTCCCTTCCTGGAACCCATACCACTGCGGCGGCCTGGTCCTCTACCAGCACCCCGAATCACCGTTCCCGGGGCCGCTTTTTCTCCTCACCTTCTTCTGGCTGCCCACGGCGGCGGCGATGAAGGTCTGGATCCTGGTGCATTTGATCTGCGGCGCGCTGGGCGCGCGCGCGCTGGTCGCCGACCGGGGGGGCAACGCGGCCGAGCAGCTCCTGGCGGCGACGCTGATGGCCGCCTCGGGGTTCTTCGCCGAGCACATCGGCGGCGGTCACCTGTCGTTCACGCCTTTTCTCTACCTGCCGCTCATCTTGTGGGCGTTCAGGCGGTCGATCGAACGCCGGACCCCGCAAGGGGTTCCCGCACCCTCCCGCGATGGACTCCGCCGGGCAGAGCCCGGCTCCGACCACGCGACCGGCGACCTGCGCTACACGATCGTGGTCGCCGGGCTGTTCGCGGTCACTGTCCTCGAGGGGGGGACCTACCCGGCGCCGCTGATGGCGGTCGCGCTGGCGGCGGAGTGCCTGGCGCGGCTCGGGTCGGCGGAAGACCGGCGCGGCATGGCGCGCGCGCTGCCGCTCATCGTCGCGATGTTCGTCCTCCTGGCGGGCGTGCGTCTCCTGCCCGAGGTGCACTACCTGCGCGAGCATCCGCGCCTCGAGCCGCTCGACGACGGGATCGGGCTCTCCGAGATCTTCTCCTTCTGGACCACGCGCGATCACGCGCGCCGGATGGCGACCCACCGCTACGTCTGGCCCGAGTACGACACCTACGTCGGCGTCGTGCCGGTCGCCCTCATGCTGATCGGCCTGCTGGTCGCGCTCGCGGTTCGCGATCCGCGCCGGCGCGAGCGCCGGATCGATCTGGCGATGTTCGCCACGCTGGTCTGGTGCGCGCTCGGGCGGGTGCGGCCGCTGTCGCTGGCGGCGCTGCTGCACGCGCTGCCGGTCTTCCGCTCGCTGCGCGTCCCCTCGCGCTTCCTCGGGCCGGCGATGGTCGGGTTCGGCCTCCTGGCGGCGGCGGCGCTGGCGGCCGGGCGGCGGCTCGGCGAGCGCCGCGGACCGCGCCTCGCGCGGGCGGTGCTGGCCCTCGAGCTCGCGCTGGTGCTGGGGGTGTCGCTCGACGTGACGCTCACCAACCAGCGGGTCATGCAGCAGGGGCTCGACCCCGTCCTCTCGCGCCGGCCCGCCAGCGCCGAGTTCTTCCAGAACAGCGCCGCCGACTACCGCGCGCTGCCGGCGTTCCCGGTGGCGGGGATCGGAACGCGCGGCTGCTACGTGGCGATGGAATGGAAGCCGGCGCCGGGCATCCTCGACGGGCGGGTGCCGCAGGCGCGCCTCGAGCCCCCGAGCGCGGGCGCCATCGGCGAGACGCGCTGGTCGCCGAACGAGCTCGACTTCGAGGTCCGGCTCGACGCCCCCGCCATCCTGATCGTCAACCAGAACTACGAGACCGGCTGGCGCGCCGAGGGGGGCGGGACCGTGGGCGCGTATGTCGTTCCCGAGCGGCGGTTCTGGGACATCCGCGCCCGGCCGTCCGAGCTGCCGGTCAAGGGGGCGATCGGCCTTCTGGCCGTGGAGCTGCCGGCGGGGACGCATCACCTGGTGCTCCGGCACCGCCCGTCTTGGCTGTGGCCAGGGGCGCTCCTATCAATCGCCGGCGTGGCAATGTCGGCGGTGCTCCTCAGGCGCTCGCGGCGGGAGGGTGCCCGGAAGCGCAATCCCGGCTGAGCAGAGCCGCGCCGGTATGATCACCGTGCCCTGTTCTCCGTCGATCGGCAAACCACTGTCGCGCCGGCGGGCTCCGATTTGTGCGGTTTGCCGTTGGTCTCGCACTTGCAGTTGGCCCCAACCATGAAAGACCGAATGCGACGAACGGGATGGGCGGCATTGGCGTTGGTCGCCACCGGGTGTTGGGCGCCTGGCTGCGGTTCGAAGGCGTGCGGGGCCGTGGGCTGTCAGAACCAGTTCTTGGTGAGCCTCACGCTGGAGGCGTCGATGGTGGCGTCCGGGGCGAGTGAAATCGAGGTGACCGCCGACGGGGCGGCGGCGTCCTGCACCTTCACGATTGCGCTCGGGGACGGGGGGCTGACCGTGCCGCCCCCGGAGCAATGTTCGAGCTCCGTCTCGGTGACGCTGTCGAACGCGACGACGTGTACGGTGGCGCCGATCTCGGCCGGGTCTTCCGACCAGTGCCAGCCGATCGACGGAAAGATCACCGAGGAGATTGTGATTGTCGGGACGCCCGCCGCCGTGCGCGTTCAGCAGACAGTCGGCGGAACCGTGGTCGCGGACCAGAGCTTCGCGCCGACCTATCAGACCGTCGCGCCGAACGGGGTCGAGTGCGGACCCATCTGTCACGTCGCGAACAGCTACACGACGCTCCCCTGAGCAGGCCGTTCGGGCCTACCGCGCAGAGTGGCGGCTTCGCGAGCTTGGCGCGGCGGCCGCGCCGGCCCGCGGGGAAGCTGTTATTCTGATCTCATGGGCGCCCCCTCGATCACGCTGTCGCCCGGCGGCGGGTTTCTCCTCGAGCCGACCGGTTCCGTCACCATCTTCACGCCGGAGATGCTCTCCGACGAGCAACGCATGATGAAGGAGACGGCCGACGACTTCGTGATGAAAGAGGTCATGCCGCGCGTGGCCGACATCGAGGCCAAGAAGCCCGGCGTGATGCGCGACCTCCTGCAGAAGGCGGGCGGCGTCGGCCTCTTGGGCCACGACATCCCCGAGGCGTACGGCGGCCTGGGCGGCGACAAGACCAGCTCCAGCCTCATCACCGAGGCGGCCAGCCGACAGGGATCGTACGCGGTCAGCTTCGGCGCCCACGTCGGGATCGGGACGATGCCGCTCGTTCACTTCGGCACCGCCGAGCAGCGGCAGAAGTACCTGCCCAAGCTGGCCTCGGGCGAGATGATCGCCGCCTACGCGCTGACCGAACCGGGCTCGGGATCGGACGCGCTGGCGGCCAAGACCAAGGCGGTCAAGTCGGCCGACGGGAAGAGCTGGAAGCTCACGGGCTCCAAGCTCTACATCACCAACGCGGGGTTCGCGGATCTGTTCACCGTGTTCGCTAAGGTCGACGGGGAGCAATTCACGGCATTCCTCATCGAGCGCGGGACGCCGGGCCTGACCATCGGGCCCGAGGAGCACAAGCTGGGGATCCGGGGCAGCTCGACCTGTCCGTTGTTCCTCGAAGACTGCACGATCCCCCTCGACAGCGTGCTCGGCACGATTGGCCAGGGGCACAAGATCGCCTTCAACGTCCTCAACATCGGACGCTGGAAGCTGGGGATCGGCGCGGTGGGCGGCGCCAAGTACTGTCTCGAGCTGGGCATCAAGTTCGCCCGCGAGCGCAAGCAGTTTGGCAAGCCGATCGCCGAGTTCGATCTCATCCGCAAGAAGATCGGCGAGATCGCCATGCAGACCTTCGTCGCCGAGTCGATGGCCTTCCGGACGGCGGGGCTGCTCGACGCGCGCGCGCATCAGATCGACCCCGCGGATCCGCAGGCGCAGAAGAAGTCGATCGACGCCATCGAGGAGCACGCCATCGAGGCCTCGATCATCAAGGTGTTCGGGTCGGAGATCCTGCACGCCACCGCCGACGAGACGCTGCAGATCTTCGGCGGCGCCGGCTATATCGAGGACTATCCCATCGAGCGCGTCAGCCGCGACGCGCGCATCAACCGGATCTTCGAGGGGACCAACGAGATCAACCGGCTGTTGGTCCCGGGGACGATGCTCAAGCGCGCGCTCACCGGGCGTCTCGCGCTCATGAAGCTGGTGGGCGAGGTCCAGCAGGAGCTGGCCGACCCGATCAAGATCGATCGCCGGCCGCTCGAGGGGCCGCTCGGCCGCGAGCAGAAGAAGTGCGACTACGCCAAGCGCGCCATCGCCTATTCGGCGTCGCTGGGCGTGCAGAAGTACATGCAGCAGATCTCCGAGAAGCAGGAGCTGCTCGGCGTGCTGGCCGACGCGCTCATCCTGACCTTCGGCATGGACTCGGCGATCTCACGCACGCTGCAGCTCATCGCCGCCAAGGGCGAGGCGCAAAGTCAGATCCCCCTCTACATGACCCAGCTGTTCGTGGCGCGCGCGCACGAGCAGGTGTTCGACATGCTCCGCGAGATGCTGATGTGGATGTCGCAGGACGAGGAGTGGGGGCGCGAGATCCGCGACATCAACAACTACTACAGCCTCGACCGGGTCAACACCTTCTCCCTCCGCCGCAAGATCGCCAAGCACGTCATCGAGGCGGGCGGCTACGCGCTTTAGCCCCGGGCGCGCCGGCCGGCTCACGGCGAGCCGTTCACGTAGAAGCGCGCGCCAAAGCCAGAGTTGCCCGGAGTTGATCCCGGCGGGAGCAGCACTTCCGTGTTCACCGTGACCGCCACCTGGGTGGGGCTTTCATTGAAAAAGCCGAGGCTGACGAGCCATCCGGCGTCGTTCACCGCCACCGTCGTGGGGGCGAGGCGATCCTCCGGGTGGTTTTCGGGGCAGCAATCCTGGGACGAGACGCCGAAGGGCCCGGCGTAAGCCGCGAGGTTGGGGCTGGTGCCGTCGAGGACGGCCTCGTCCGCGGTGAACCCCGCTCCCGCGTCGAAGCCGATGTAAAAGCCGAGCTCGTGGTCGCCCGCGACCATCGGCATCGTGGCGGTCGGCGCATCGCCCTCCACGAGCCCGTAAGTCCGTCCCGTGTCGTCGATCGCGCACATGATGGTGACGTGCTTCGGAAAGGGCGCCTCGGGGGTGTCGATGTCGCCCCCGCCCGGCGCGTAGACCGGGCAGCTCGTCGGCACCGGCAGTCGACTCTGCGAGCCGGGGACGGCAATCGGTGGCTGGCTGATCGCAAAGATCTGTTGGGGTTGCTGGCCCTCGCAGGCCGCGAGTGACAACAGCGTGAGCACAACGATCACCTTCATGGGCGCCCTCCTTTTGAGTCCGACCTTTACAGTGCCCGGGGGGCCCCGACTCCTGGTCAGCTTTTTCGGAGGGGCAGTCTGCGGCCCGTGTTAAGGGATCCGCTTCCAGCTCGGCTTGAAGGCGGCCGAATAGGTCGGCGGGCCGTCGGAGAGGACGTAGTCGACGCGGCGGTTGCGCGGCTCGTCGACGTTGTCGGCGGTCTTCACTTCGGGTGACGTCTCGCCGAATCCTTCGAACGAGATGGGCAGCTTGACGCCCCGCTTGCGGAACCAGCTGGCGATCGCGCGGGCGCGGTCCTGGGACAGCTTGAGGTTGTGCGCCGCCGTCCCCACGGTGTCGGTGTGGCCGGCGATGTAGAGCGTGATGCCGGCGTGCATGCGGCCGTGTGCGGCGTCCTTGGCCAGAACTTCCTGCAGCTTGGTGAAGGCGGCCTCGAGCTTCGGCGTCTCCGGTTCGTCGATGTCGGACGAGCCGGTCCGGAAGTTGACGTCCTCGTGGGGGATGGGGACGAACCAGGGCGCCAGCTCGACGCCGACCCAGTTCCCCTGCGCGTCGTAGGCGTGGACCTCGATGCGCCCGACCGGGGCGTCGCTGGACGGCGTCCAGGTCACGATGAGCGGCGAGCCGGCCGGACGGCCGGTGAAGTCCTGTTCCTCGTCGGCCAGCGACGCCTCCGAGTCGGCGAAGACCTGGATCTTCACCTTGCCGGCCGGGTGCGACATCTTCACCTCCAGCCGGTGCTGCTTGAGGTCGACCTTGGTCTTGTCGACCTGAACCTTGAGCGGCGACCCGGCCGCCCGCGCGGGCAGGCCGGCCAAGGTGACGACGGCGGCGACGACCAAGGCGCCAGCGGCGAGCGCGAGCCTGATCACGGGTCGCATCTTATCACTTTGCCTGCAGGGCGGAGTCGCGCGGCGGCGCGTGGTAGCGTTCGGGGGTGCGTCGTCGCGCGACTCCGGCGTCCTCGCTGTCGATCTGCCTGGCCGTGCTCGCCTGGTCGGCGGGCTGCGCCACCGCGCCGCGCCCGCTCGTCGATTCGGGCTACGCGGCAGGGGCCTACACGCCGGGGCGGATCGCGGTGCTCCCGCCCGACGTGTTCGTGGTGCTCGACCAGGTGGGCGACAACGATCCGGTCGAGTCGGCGGCCATCGGGCAGGCGGTCGCCGCCGAGATGGGCGGGGCCATCGATCGATCGCTGCGCGGCCGCGGCTACGACGTCGACCTCTTGCCACGCTGGGACGGCGTCTACGCCCCCGACGGCCAGCCGGTTCCCGGCGGTGAATCGCTGGAGGGGCTGGCGCGCGGGATGGTCGCCTTCGCCAGCAGCCGCGACGGCGGCCGGCAAGGCCCGACGGCGCTTCCGCCGCGCGTGGCGCCGGAGCTGGCCGCCAACGTCGGCGCGGCCACGCAGGCCGACGCCGTCCTCTACGTGAACGTCAAAGGGGTGGTCACCACGCCCGGACGTGAGACGGCGACGGTCCTGGGGGTGGTCTTCTTCGTGGTGATCGTCGCCGCCATCGTCCTCGTGTTGGCGTCGCAGAAAGGGGGCGGCGGAGCTCCCCACTGGCACGGCGCCCCGGCCGCCCACGCCCCCGCCGGGACCGCCTGGCGAGCGGCGCCGGTCGGGACAGCCGCGCGCCCGGCGGCGCTGCGCCCGGCCGCCCTGCACCCGGCGCCGACACCGCGCCCGGCGGCGGCTCCGCCCGTGAACGCCTGGCGCGGCGCGCGCGGGCGGCCGGTCGTTCGGCGCGGTGGGCCGCTCTACGTCGGGGGCGGCGTCAACCTGTTCGTGGCGGTGCCGATCGACGAGCCCGTCTACACGCACGACGGCAGCATCGCCTACGACGATCCCTTCTTCGCCGGCGACGAGGTCTACGTCTCGATGACGCTGGTCTCGACCGCCGACGGCCGCGTGCTCTGGCACGCGCGCGACGCCCTCGATCTGGAGGCGAACAGACCCGCCGACGTCGAGCGGATGGTCCAGACGTTCCTCGCCACGCTGCCGCCGGCGTTGCCGGCCCCGCCGTTGCCGCCGGCGGCCTTGCCGCCCCCCACCGCCGTCGCCCCGTGACCGAAGCCCAACCGCTCTCCGCGCGCCAGCCGCGCGGCCTCTACCTGCTCTTCACCGTCGAGATGTGGGAGCGCTTCTCGTTTTACGGGATGCGCGCCATCCTGGTGCTGTTTCTGGCCGACACCTCGCACGGCGGCCTCGGCTGGTCGAAGGCCTCCGCCAGCCAGCTGTTCGGGCTGTACGGGTTCCTCGCCTACGCCCTCCCGGTCGCGGGGGGTTACATCGCCGATCGGTTTTGGGGGACGCACCGGTCGATGGTGGTCGGCGCGGTGATCATCGCCGCCGGCCACTTCTGCATGGCGGCCCCCACGACGCCGACCTTCTTCCTGGGCATGGCCCTGGTGGCGATCGGCACCGGGTTTTTCAAGGCCAACGCCTCGACGATGGTCGGCCAGCTCTACGAGCAGCACGATGCCCGTCGCGACAGCGGCTACACCATCTTTTACATGGGGGTGAACGTCGGCGCTTCGCTCGGCCAGTTCGTGTGCGGCTATTTCGGCGAGAGCGCGCGCTGGGGGTGGCACTACGGCTTCGGCGCGGCCGGCGTCGGGATGTTGCTCGGATTGGCCTTCTACCTGCGGTACAAGCCCAAGTACCTGGGCGGCATCGGCGATCCTCCCCAGCGCGCGGTCGCCGACCGCGCGCGCGCCACGTCGGATGCCGCGCCGGCGGCACCGCTCACCCGCGACGAGCGCGATCGCGTGCTGGTGCTCCTCGTCATCATCGCCTGCACGATCCCCTTCTGGATGGCGTTCGAGCAGGCCGGCTCGTCGATGAACTTCTTCGCCGAGGACCGGACCAACCGGCTGGTTCATGGCTACCTCTTCCCGGCCTCCTGGCTCCAGTCGGTGAATTCGCTGGTGCTGATCCTTTCGGCGCCGGTCTTCGCCGCGCTCTGGACGGCGCTCGCCCGCCGCGGGCGCGAACCGAGCACGCCGGTCAAGATGACCTTCGCCATGATCCTGATGGCGCTCGGCTTCGTGTTCATGGTCGAAGGGGCACGGCGTAGCGACCACGGCGCGCTGGTGAGCCCGATGTGGCTCGTCGCCGCCTACGTCTTTCACACCTTCGCCGAGCTCTGCCTGTCGCCGATCGGGCTGTCGTTCGTTTCCAAGCTGGCGCCCCTCAGGTACACCTCGCTGCTGATGGGTCTTTGGTTCGGGGGGACGGCGATCTCGGAGTTTCTGGCCGGGCAGCTGGCCGCCTTCACCGATCGCATCGCGCGCGGCGAGCTCTTCCACCTGCTGGGCGGGCAAGCGGATTTCTTCCTGATCTTCGTGGCGTCGTCGCTGTTCGTCGCCGTGGTGCTGGTGGTGCTCACGCCCTGGCTCAAGCGCCGGATGCACGGGCGGGACGCCTGAGGCCGTGAATCGAGCCTTCCTGGTCGCGGCCGGCCTGCTACTGTGTTCGGCCGTGAGCACCGCCGCCGACGATCCCTATCGCTGGCTGGAGGACGGCGACGCGCCGGCCGTCGTGCGCTGGACGGAGGCGCAGAACGCGGCGACCCGGAAGGCGCTCGATCCGCTGCCCGGACGGGCGGCGCTGGCGGCGCGGTTCGGGCAGCTCTATTCGATCGGCTCGCTGGGGACGCCGGTGTCGCGCCCGCGCGGCAAGAGCAAGGCCCGGCGTTACTTCTACACGCGCCGCGACGGGGCGCAGAACCAGGCCGTGCTCTACGTGCGCGACGGCGCGCACGGTACCGACCGGGCGCTCGTCGACGTCAACCAGGAACGGGCCGACGGCACGCGCGCGCTCGACTGGTGGTTCCCCTCCGACGACGGCGCGCGCGTCGCCTACGGCGTGTCGGACGACGGCAGCGAGGAGTCGGTCCTCCGGGTTCGCGACGTGGAGACGGGCCAGGATCTCGCCGAGCAGATCGCGCGCACGCGGGCCTGCTCGCTGGCCTGGACGCCCGACGGCGGCGGCTTCTACTACACGCGCTACCCGAAGCCGGGTGAGGTGCCGCGCGGCGAGGAGGCCTATCACCGCGGCGTCTTCCTGCACCGGCTGGGCGACGATCCGGCGCGCGACCCGCAGATCTTCGGCCAGGGACGCGATCGCACCGACTGGCCAGGGGTCGACCTCTCGCCCGACGGGCGCTGGCTGCTCATCACCGTCTCGCAGGGCTGGACGAAGAGTGAGGTCCACCTCGCCGACCTGCGCGGCGACGGCCAGCCCCGCCCCCTGGCCGGCGGCGAGGACGCGCGGTTCGAGGTCATCCAGGCGCTCGACGATCGGCTCTACCTGCTGACGACCAGCGGGGCGCCGCGCGGGCGGATCTTCTCGGTCGACCCGCGCCAGCCGGCCCGCGCGCGCTGGCGCGAGGTGCTCCCCGAGGGCGACGACGTCCTCGAGAGCGTCGCCTATTTCCAGGGCGGCCTCGCGGTGGCCTCGCTCCACGACGCGGCCGCGCGCCTCACGCTCTACGACGCCCACGGCGGCCATCGTCGCGAGGTTCCGCTCCCGGGTCTCGGCGCGATGACGGCGGTCTCGGGCGCGCGCGACGCGGCGGAGCTCTTCTACGGGCTCACGCGGTTCACGGCCCCGACGGCGGTGTTCGAGGTGAAGCTCGGCGGTGCGCCCAAGAGCGTCGTCTGGCGCGCCATCGCGGCGCCGATCGACCCGAGCGCGTTCGAGGTCGAGCGGGTGATGGTCACCTCGCGCGACGGGACGCGGCTGCCACTTTTTCTCGCGCACAAGAAGGGCGTTCCTCGCGACGGGACGCGCCCGGCGCTCCTGACCGGCTACGGCGGCTTCGACGTCGACATGCTGCCGACCTGGACGCCGTCGGTGATCCCCTTCCTGGAGAGCGGCGGCACCTATGCGCTGGCCGTCCTGCGCGGCGGCGGCGAGTACGGCGAGAGCTGGCACCGCGCCGGCATGCTGGGCAACAAGCAGAACGTGTTCGACGACTTCATCGCGGCGGCGACCTGGCTCATCGCCGAGAAGGTGACCACCGCGGGCCGGCTGGCCATCTCCGGCGGTTCGAACGGCGGCCTGCTCGTCGGCGCGGCGCTCACCCAGCGTCCGGAGCTCTTCCGGGCGGTCGTCTGCAACGTGCCGCTTTTGGACATGCTTCGCTACCATCTTTTTCGCCTCGCGCAGCTCTGGATCCCGGAGTACGGCTCGCCCGACGATCCGGTCGCCGCGCGCTGGCTCGGCGCCTACTCGCCGTACCAGCACGTCCGCGACGGCGTGAAGTACCCGGCCGTCTACCTGCACACGGCGGCCTCCGACACCCGCGTCGATCCGATGCACGCCCGCAAGATGGCGGCGCGCCTGCAGGCGGCGACCGCCAGCGGATTGCCGGTGCTGCTCTCCGTCGAGAGTCAGGCCGGCCACGGGCAGGGCAAGCCGCTCGCCAAGGTGATCGGCGAGCTGGTTGATCAGTGGAGCTTTTTGTTTGCCGAGCTCGGAATCTCGTACGATGCGCCCCCGCGCCCCCACGAGGACCAGACGAAGTGAAAAAGACCCGGGTCATCATCCTGTTCGGCGGACGCTCGGCGGAGCACGAGGTTTCCATCCTTTCGGCGCGCAACGTGCTGGGCGCGCTCGACCGCGCGCGCTTCGATCCCGTGCTGATCGGCATCGACCGCGCCGGGCGCTGGCACCGCGAGTCCGAGCGGACGCTCGCCGGCGCCACCGGCGACCCGCGCGCGCTGGCGCTCGATCCGAAGGCGCCGACCGTGGGCATCGAAGAGGGGCTGGTCGGGCTGGTGGGCGTCGAGGGCCCGCGCCTCGAGGCGCGTGAAGAGATCGTCGTCTTTCCGGTGCTGCATGGGACGTTCGGCGAGGACGGAACGGTGCAAGGTCTCTTGGAGCTCGGCGACGTGGCGTACGTCGGCGCCGGGGTCCTCGGCTCGGCGATCGGGATGGACAAGGACGTCGCCAAGCGGCTGCTGCGCGACGCGGGGATCCCGGTCGTCGACTTCACCGTCGTGACCGCCGCGGCCTTCGCGCGCGATCCGGCCGCGGCGGTCGCCGGCGCGGCAGGCTTCGGCTACCCGCTGTTCGTCAAGCCGGTCAACGCCGGCTCCTCGGTGGGAGTCTCGCGGGTCAACGACCCGTCGGGCCTGCAGCCGGCCGTCCGCGCCGCCCTGGCCTTCGATCGCAAGGTGCTCATCGAGCGGGCCGTCGACGCCCGTGAGATCGAATGCGCCGTTGTCGGGAATGATGATCCCGTGGCCTCGATCCCCGGCGAGATCCTCGTTCATCACGAGGACGGGTTTTATTCATACGACGCCAAGTACGTCGATCCGGACGGCGCCAGCTGGAAGATTCCGGCCGACATTCCGGCGGCCACCACGGCCCGCGTGAAGGAGCTGGCGGTGGCGACCTTCCGTACGCTCGAGCTCGCGGGGCTGGCCCGCGTCGACTTCTTCCTCTCCCGCGGCGAGGGGGCGCTCTACGTCAACGAAGTGAACACCATCCCCGGATTCACCGCGGTTTCGATGTACCCGAAGATGTGGGAGGCGTCCGGCCTGTCGCAACGGGCGCTCTTGACGCGGCTCATCGACCTGGCGCTGGAAAGGTGGAAGGCCCGTCGCGCCATTAGTACCGGCAAGGAGACGACCCCGGACGCAGGTTAGGTTTTTTTGTTTTCCGTGTATCCCCAAGCAGGGGTGGGTCGTACATAGGGGCGTGAATCAAGAAACTGGTGCATCGAAGAGAAGCGTGGGTCGTCCCTCAAAAGCGCAGCCATTTCGCGCATTTGTGGTGGATCTCCTGCTCAAGCAACCGAATTTGCGGTCGCTGGAGATCGTCCGGCGCGCCCGCGAGGCGGGATACCAGGGCGGCAAGAGCGCCTTCTATTCGCTGATTGCCAGCGTGCGCCCGCGGCGCAGCCGACCGCTGAGCGAGCACGACAAAGTGCCCGGCGAGATCGCCCGCCACGGGTTCGGGCAGGTCGACCTCGGCTTCCGCGACGGGTCGGTGCGTCCGCTCACCTTCTTCGTCTCCCGCCTCGAGTACTCGCGCTACACGGTGGCGTCGCTCGTCCCCGACCAGAGCCTCGAGACCTGCGTGCGGACGATGGTCGCGCACTACCGGGCGCTCGGCGGCGTGCCGCTGCTGGCGGCGTTCGATCGCGCGCGCCCCATCGGCGTCGGCTCGGACAAGGACGGGCGGGTCCACGAGTGGGATCCGGCCTTCGCCTACGCGGCGCTGCAGATCGGCCTCGGCGTCGAGGTGCGCGCGCGCCGGGGCGCCGACCGCGGTCCGGGGACCAACCTCGGCAACTGGCTGAAGCTTTCGGTCTTCAAGGAGGCTCGTTTCGCCGACGACGCGGAGGCCGCTCGCCACCTGGCGATCTGGCTGCGCGAGCACAACGACACGCCCCAGTCCGACGCTGGCGGCAAGACGCCCGCCGTGTTGCTGGCCGAGGAGCGGCAGCGGCTGCGGCCACTGAAGCTCGAGGCGCACGAGCTGGGGCTGCGTTTCCCGGTGCTGGTCGGGCCGCGTGCCTCCGTCGTCCACGACGGCCAGGCCTACACGATGCCGGCCGAATCGGTGGGGTTGGCCGGCGCGCTGCACCTCTATCCGGATCGCATCTCGATCGTCGTCGGCCGCTACGAGTCGACACACCCCCGCCACCCGCCGGTGCGCCTGCTCGACGGCGGCGTATCGCCGTCCTCATCGGCCGCCGGCTGGGCCCCGTCCCTGGCCGTCCCCCTCGCCGCCCGCGGCGCCTGATCCCCGTCCCGGCTCGGCGCCCCCTGCCCGCCGCTCCGCTCGCCTTCACTTGGGGGCGGCTGGGGCTGGGTGTCTCCTCGGCCTCCGCACCTCAAAGGTTGGAATCGGCGAGCGGAACGACAGAGCCGCTCGCCTCAGCTCCGGCCGAGGAGACACCCAGCCCAAGCGGCGCGCGCGTTGCACCTCGCTCCGCTGAAAACCGCGTATGGACCCGCAGGCGGAGTGAAGCGCGGCTCTTCGGCAGCGAGAGGGACGGGTGTTCGGTCGGCCGGAGCTGAGCCGGGCGGCTCTGTCGTTCCGCCCGGCGATTCCAACCTTTGAGGTGCGCAGGCCGACCGAATACCCGTCCCTCGCGCCCCCGCCGAAGAGTTGAGCGAGCGGAGTGGCGGAGTGGCGGAGTGGCGGAGTGGCGGAGTGGCGGAGTGGGGGGAAGGGGACGGGGTTAGCCGCGGCCCATGCCGTAGTAGGTGAAGCCGGCGGCGCGGAGCTCGCTCGGCGGCCAGACGTTGCGGCCGTCGAAGATGACCGGCTGCTTGAGCAGCGACTTGAGGCGCTCGAAGGACGGGC
>DATNDC010000163.1:0-8132 GCA_035607055.1 Polyangia bacterium | reverse complement strand
TTAGAAGGTCCGAGCGTCCGAGGAAGGGGACGCGGAAGGCGCGGTTACTTGCCGTGGGCGGCCTGGCCGTCGATGTAGCCCTTGACGGTCTTGAGGCGCTCCTCGGCGTCCTTGCGCGAGGCGGGGTCCTCGTTCGAGCCGTACTCGAGGAACTTCTCGAACGCCGCCCGCGCCTCCGGGTTCTTGCGCTCCTGCGCGTACATGATCCCCATGTCGTAGTAGGCCTTGGCCAGCTTGGGGTTCTTCTGCACCGCCACCTGGTACTCGGCGATCGCCGCGTCGGTGGCGCGCTGGCGGCGGTAGACCGCGCCGAGGTCGAAGTGCAGGTCGGCGTCGTCGGGCTTGAGCGAGATCGCCTTCTTGAGCGCGGCGATCGCCCCCTCCTTGTCGTCGGTCTTCGTCTTGGCGACGCCCAGGTTCGCCCAGGCCTTGGGATCGTCGGGCTTGAGCTTTGTCGCCTTTTCCAGGTGGTCGATGGCGCGCTTGTAGTCGCCCGTCTCCTTGTAGGCGTACCCCAGCGAGATCTGCGCCTCGTAGCTGTCGGGCTTGAGGTCGAGCGCCGCCTCCAGCTCCCGGATCCCCTCGTCGGTCCGCTTGAGCCGCGTGTAGGCCGCCCCCAGGTTGGCGTGGGCGTCGGCGTCCTTGGGCTGCAGCTTCACCGTCTGCTCGTATTCGCCGGCCGCCCGCGCGTAGTCCCCCTGCGCGCGGTAGAGGTTGCCGAGCGTGAAGTGCGCCGCCGCGTAGTCGGGGCGCAGCTTGATCGCCGTCTGGCACTCGCCGATCGCCTCCGACACCTTCCCCTCCCGTTTGTACTGCAGGGCGAGGTTGTAGTGCCCGGCGGCCTCGTCGGCGCGCGCCGGCGCCGCTCCGAGCAGCACCAGCCCGAGGGCCGCGATGATCGTGGTTCGTCGCATGCGACCTCCTGGCCGTCACACTATCACGCGCGTGGGCTCCGCCGCCCGGTCCGAAATGAGAATGAAGCGCAAAATCAGGTGCTATAGTCGGGCGCGACATGCTGCAGGCGCTGCTCGTCACCTTCCGCGAGGGGATCGAATCGTTCCTGATCGTCGGGGTGGTGGTGGCCTATCTCAAGAAGAGCCAGCGTCCCGGCCTGGTGCGCGGCGTGAAGCTGGGCCTCGCCATCTCGCTCGTCACCTGCACGCTGGGCGCTCGGCTCTGGCTGGCGGTCCCCAACCAGCCCCTCTACGAAGGGCTCGCCGCGCTGACCGGCGCCGTCGTGGTGGGCGTGCTGCTGGTGCAGATGATGCGCACCGGGCGCCACATGAAGGCGGAGATCGAGGCGCGCGTCGAGCGGATGGCAGGCGACGCCGCCGCGCCGTCGGCGCGGGCGATCGCGGGCGTCGCGCTGGTGACCGCCCTGCTGGTCACGCGCGAGGGGCTGGAGGCGGTCTTCTACGTGGGCATCCAGGCGCTGGCCCTCGACGCGGGGAAGGTGCATTCGCAGGCGGTCTTGGTCCTGGTGGGCGCGGGCCTGGGGCTGGTGGGCGCGGGCGTAGCCGCCTGGGGGTGGACCCGCTATGGGCGCAAGCTCAACCTGGGCGTGATCCTCAAGGTGACCGCGCTGTTCCTGGGCCTGTTTCTGCTCCAGCTCATCGTGTACGGCGTCCACGAGCTCGCCGAGAGCGGCGTCATCCAGGGGACGCAGGCGTTCCACGACGCGACCGAGAAGTTCGGGCCCGACGGGAAGTTCGGGCACGCCCTCTCCTACTCGCTTCTCGGCGCGCCCCTGCTCTATCTTTTCTGGGCGCGGCGGGCGACGGCCGCCCGCCGCCCGAGCCAACAAGCCGCCGCCTGAGCCTCAGAGCGGGGTGTGCAGAACCCGCGAGAGCACCCGGTAGCCGAGACGTTCGTAGAAGGCGTCGGCGGCGGCGTTGCCCGCCCAGGTGGTGAGGACCATTTCGACCGCGCGCTGCCCGCGCGCCCAATCGGCGGCGGCGGCCACCAGCTCGCGGCCCAGGCCCCGGCGGCGGGCGCGCCCGGCGACGACCAGCGTCTCGAGGTGAGCGCGGCGGCGGGGCACCATCGTCGGATCGGGCGGCGTCTCGTAGAGGCGCACAGCGAGAAACCCGAGCGGCCCGCCCCCTTCGGCGGCGACCAGCGCGGCCGCGGTCGGGTCACCCAGGAGACGACGCCACTCGACCTCGGCGCGGTCGCCGGCGCGGAAGTAGGCGGGGGCGAGCGCCGCGTGCAGCTCGTCGACCTCGCGCAGGAGCGCCTCGACGCCGGGCCAGTCCTCGGGGTGCGCGCGGCGCACCCGACCCTCTTCCCGCCCGCTCACCCCGCCGGCCGGTCCTCTTCGCCGTCGGTCAGCTCGAGCGGGAAGCGCCGGTTCATGGCGCCGTAGACCAGCTCTTCGATCTCGGTCTCGGTCGACATGGTGAGCGCCTGGGCCAGCAGCCGCTCGGCGTCGGCGATCTGCGTCGAGCGGATGATCGATTTGACCACCGGGATCTGGCGGGGCGCCATCGAGAGGTGCCGCAGCCCGAGCCCGATCAGCACCCAGGCCAGGATCGGATCGCCGGCCATGTCGCCGCACATCGCGACCGGCTTGCCCATCCGCTCGGCGCCGACCACCGTCTGGCGGACGGCGCGCAGGATAGCCGGGTGAAGCGGGTGGTAGAGGTAGCCGACGTGCTCGTCCTCGCGGTCGGCGGCCAGCGCGTACTGGATGAGGTCGTTGGTCCCGATGCTGAGGAAGTCGCACTCGGCGGCCAGCATGTCGGCGATGAGCGCCGCGCTCGGCGTCTCGATCATCACGCCGAGCGGCACCTGATCGGCGTGGGGGACGTTTTCGCGGCGCAGCTCCTCGACCACTTGGAGACAGAGCTGCTTCGTCGCCCGAAGCTCGGCGACGCCCGAGATGAGCGGCAGCAGGATCTGCGTCGGCCCCACGGCGGCGGCCCGGTGCAGGGCGCGCAGCTGGGTGCGAAAGATGTCGGTGCGGCGGAGCGAGTAGCGGATCGAGCGCAGCCCCATCGCCGGGTTGGTCCCCACCGGCATGCGCACCGAGGGCGGCAGCTTGTCGCCGCCGAGGTCGAGCGTGCGGAAGGTGATGGGCCGCCCCCCCACGCTCTTGAGGGCCGCCACCGCGTGCGCGTATTGCTCCTCCTCCGACGGCAGCTCGTTGCGCTCGAGGTAGAGGAACTCGGTGCGGAAGAGGCCGACCGACTCGGCGCCGAGATCGACCGCGATCGGGATCTCCTCCAGCATCTCGACGTTGGCGTGCAGGTGGACGACGGTCCCGTCGGTCGTCTGCGAAGGGACGTCGCGGATGGCGGCCAGTCGCTGGGCCCGCGCGCGGTGGACGTCGGCGCGCGCCTCGTAGCGGCGCAGCGCCTCGGCGTCGGGATCGAGGATCACCTCTCCACGGAACCCGTCGATGACGACGGTCATTCCCGACCAGACCCGGTGCCCGAGCCCCTCGACGCCCACGACGTAGGGGAGCCCGAGCGCGCGGGCCACGATCGCGGTGTGCGAGGTGCGCCCGCCCCCCTCGGTGCAGAAGCCGGCCGCCTCGGCGCGCCCGAGCTGCGCGGCGTCCGCCGGCGACAGCTCGTGCGCCACGGCGATGCTCCCTTTGGGCGCGTCCTCGGCGCTGGTCGACTCGCGGCGCCCGACCAGCGTGCGCAGGAGGCGCTCGCCCACCAGCGCCACGTCACTCTTGCGGTCGCGGAAGTAGGGGTCCTCGATCTTCTCGAACACGGCCTGGATCTGATCGAGCGCCTTGCGAACCGCCCACTCGGCCGCCGTCTTCTCGTCGCGGATCAGCTTGCGCGCCCGCTCGACCAGGTGGACGTCCGACAGCATGAGCCGGTGCGCCTCCAGGATGCGGTACTGGTGGTCGTCCCCCTCCGTCGCGGCCAGCTGCGTCTGGATGCGCGCCAGCTGATCGTCGGTGTCGTGGAGGGCCTTCTCGAACCGGTCGATCTCGGGCTCGACCTGCTCGGCGGAGATGCGCCGTTCGTGGATGTCGACGCGACTGGCGAGGACGTGCGCGAGGCCGATGGCGATGCCCGGCGACGCGCCGACCCCGACCAGACGCTCCATCAGGGATCGACCCCTTCGCCGAATCCGCTGTCGACGAGATCGGCGAGGGCGGCCACCGCGACTTCGGCGTCGTCTCCTTCGCACACCACTTTCATGGTCACGCCGTGCGCGGCCACCAGGGTCAGAAGACCCATGATGCTCTTGCCGTTGGCCTCGGTGTCGTCCTTGATGACCTTGACCTCGCTCCTGAAGCCGTTGGCGCTCTGCACGAAGCGGACGGCCGCCCGGGCGTGCATGCCCAGCCGGTTGCGCACCCGCACCTCACGTTCGGCCCGCGACATCTAGTGGCGCTCTTCCCGCGGCAAGGCGAGCTTCCCGGTCAACTCGGAGCCGAGCCGGATCGATCGCTTGCCGACCTCTTTGATGAGCTCGGCCACCTCGACGGGACGTTGGCCGCGGCGATCGACGGTCGCGAGCTTGATGAGCATGGGAAGGTTTATACCGCACACGATCTCGACCGGCCGCGTGCCGTCGAGCATCGACAGGCAGGCGCGAAACGGCGACGACCCGTGCACGTCGGAGAGGATGAGCAACCCCGCGCCGGCGTCGACCTGATCGCAGGACTGCCCGATCCGCCGGACGATCTCGTCGAAGGGTTCGGAGAGCGCCACCGACACGGTGGCGGCGGCCGCCAGCGGGCCGACCAACCCCTCGGCGGCCGCGAGCAGACACTCGCCGCTCGTGCCGTGGGTGACGATGACGAGCCCCACCAGGGGCTCCCTGTCAGGCGGGGGGGCCATCGGACCTCCAAGTTTACAACTATTTCACGAGCTGCCGCGCTGGATGTCGCGGTGGCGTACCGAAATGGAGAAGGCCCCCCCGAGCCGGCGGGCCAGCTCCTTGGCGATGGTGACCGAGCGATGCCGGCCGCCCGTGCAGCCGATCGCCACCGTGGCGTAGGACTTCCCTTCGCGCAGGAATCCCTGAACGGAGAGGCGCAGGAAGCGCTCGGCCTCGTCGACGTAGCTCTTGGCCGCGGGGTCGTCGAGGACGAAGTGGGCGACCGACTCGTCCTCGCCCGAGAGTCCCGACAGATCGGGGACGAAGAAGGGGTTCGGCAGGAAGCGGACGTCGAGGACGATGTCCGCCTCCGCCGGGATGCCGTGCTTGAAGCCGAAGGACAGCAGCGTCACCGCCAGGTCCCCCTCCCCGCGCCCGTAGCGCTCCTGAATGAGCGCCCGCAGCACGTGCACGGTCAGCGCCCCGGTGTCGACCAGCGCGTCGGTCTCCCGGCGCAGGTCGGCCAGCGCCTCGCGCTCGGCGGCGACGCCGGCGCGGATGTCGGTGTCCGAGAGCGGGTGGCGGCGGCGCGTCTCGGAGAACCGGCGAATCAGGATCTCGTCCGAGGCGTCGAGGAACAACACCTCCACCGTGTGCCCGGCGTTGCGCAGGTGGGCGAACACCGAGGAGGCGCCGGCGAGGAAACGTCCCCCCCGCGCGTCGAGCCCCAGCGCCGCGCGATCGATGTCGGTCCTCGAGGCGAACAGCTCGATGAACTGGGGCACCAGCGGCAGCGGCAGGTTGTCGACGGCGTAGAACCCGAGGTCTTCGAGCGCCCGCAGCGCGGTCGACTTGCCGGCGCCGGAGACGCCCGTGACGACCACCAGCCTCATTCGACGTCGTCCCGCCAGCGGCGCTCGCGGGCGTCGGCCAGCGCGCGGTCGAGCCGCTCCTGGAATTCGCGCGCCGAGTGGTGGCCGCGCACCTGCAGGAGGCGATTGCGCGCCGCCACCTCGATGAGCGAGCTGACGTTGCGCCCCGGGCTGACCGGGATGCGCAGCAGCGGCACCTGCACCTCGAGGATGGGATAGACCATCTCGTCGAGGCCGAGGCGGTCGTGGCTCTCGCTCTGGTCCCAGCGGATGAGCTCGAGCACCAGCTCGATCCGCTTCTCGTCGCGCACGGCGGCCACGCCGAACATGTCCTTGATGTTGATGATCCCGAGGCCGCGCACCTCCATGTGGTGCTTGATCAGCTCCGAGGCCCACCCGACCAGGAGGTTGCCCGACGTTCGCCGCACCTCGACCAGGTCGTCGGCCACCAGCCGGTGCCCGCGCATGATGAGGTCGAGCGCCGCCTCCGACTTGCCGATGCCGCTCTTGCCCAGCAGAAGCACGCCGATGCCGAGGACGTCCATCAGCACGGCGTGGATGCTGGCCGTCGGCGCCAGCTGCAGCTCGAGGTACTTCTGGATCTGATCGATCGCCGCCGAGGAGACGATCGGCGTGCGCAAGAGCGGCACCCCCAACCGGTCGGCCGCCTCGCGCAAGAGCGCGTTGGCCTCGAGCCCCTTGGTGATCACCACGCAGGCGGGGTTGAGGCTGAAGAAAGCCTGCACCGACTTGCGCGCGGCCTCGTCGCTCAGCGTCTCGAGGTACGAGATCTCCGTCGCCCCCAGCACCTGAACGCGCTCGGGGTGGACCTGCAGGACGTAGCCCGCCAGCGCCAACCCCGGCTTCTGGATCCGGTGAATGGTGATCTGCCGACCCAGCCCAGCCTCGCCGGCCACCAGCGTCAAATGCAGACCCGCCCCCTCGTCGAGCAGCGAACGAACCGTGAGCGCCGGCGTCACGCCCGCATCATACCTTCATTGCGCTCCCGTCGCTCCGCAGCCAGGAAAGCCGCTCTCGCCGGCATGCCAGAGCGAGCATCGCGAGCGGGTCCCAGCACCGGGAGGCCCGGCTTCGCCGGGCCGGCGTCGACCTTAAGAGGGGGGGCCCGCGGGGGGGACGCAGTCCCCCCCGCGCTCAGTATTTCGCGTCTTCGTCGGCGATGACCTTGTACATCGCCTCGCCGGACGGCGCGTCCAAGAGGCGCTGCCGGAAGTCGGCGTCACGAAACAGACGCGAGAGACGGGCCAGCGCCTTCAAGTGCACGCCCGTGGAGCTGGCCGGGGCGACCAGCATGAAGACGAGGTGCGTCGGCTTGCCGTCGATCGACTCGAACTCGATCCCCTGGACGGCGCGCCCGAGCGCCCCGACCAGGTGGCCGACCGAGTCGAGCTTGCCGTGCGGGATGGCGATGCCGTCGCCGATCGCCGTCGAGGCGAGCAGCTCGCGCTCTTCGAGGACATGCTGCAGCGCCGACGCCTCGACCCCCGGCACCACCTTGGCCAGGCGCTGCGAGAGCTCCCCCAGCACGGCCAGCTTGGTGGTCGCCTCGAGGCGGGCCACGATGGCGTCGGGCTGGAGAAAGTCGATGACGCGCATGGCTCCGCGGCGGCCGCCCGATCAGCGCTTCGCCTTGTCGCCGGCCGGGCCGGGCCCCGTCTCGATGAGGCCGTAATTCCCGTCCCGCCGCCGGTAGAGCACCGAGGTGCTGCCGGTCCCGGCGTCGGTGAAGATGAGGTGTTCGTCCCCCAGGAGGTTCATCTGCATGACCGCGTCCTCGACCGTCATGGATCGGGCGGTGACGCGCTCATCTTTAATGATTCGGTACCCTCCCGACGGAGCCGTGGGGACGGCCTCCTGCGCCGGCGCCTCGGACGCCGCGCGCCGGGGCTCGATCTCCTCGGCCGGGATCACCAGCTCGCGGACGGTCCCCTCCGGACCGCCGTGGGGCTTGTGATCGCGGATCTTCTCTTTCCACTTACGGACCTGGCGCTCGATCCGCGCCGCCGCCAGATCGATCGACGAGTACATGTCCTCGGTCGTCTCCTTGGCGTTGATCACGATGCCGTTGGGCAGCGTGATCGACAGGTCGACGCAGTGGTTGAAGCCGCGTTCGACCGAGAACGTGGCGTGCGCCGAGATAGGCTCCTTGTGGAAGTACTTCTTGATCTTTTCGAGCTTGTCGGCCGTGTATTCGCGAACGGCCTGCGATCCATCCATGTGCCGAAACGTGGTCGAGAGCTGCATTCGGCGCTCCTGTCCGCGAGGCGTTTTACCCCATTTTACCGTCGAGCAACAGGAATTGAATCTGGCGTCGCGGCGCCTGGATGCAACCTCCTCCCTCCTAGCCCGCCCCTGCACCTGACTCGGAGTCCGCCTGACCCTGCCCGCACCTGCTCCTCGGCTTCCAGCCCGCCGCCCGCCCGCATCTGCACCTCGGCTTTCCAGCCCGCC
>DATNDC010000146.1:0-27419 GCA_035607055.1 Polyangia bacterium | reverse complement strand
CGCTGCCGGCGGGCGGTGCCGACGCTGGCGCCGGGCGCAGCGGTAGCGGGGGGGCGGGCGCGGCAGGGCATGGTGGCGGCAACGGGGCGGGCGGGAGCGCGAGCGCGACTGGCGGTTCGATGGGCACCGGTGGCGCTGCCGGGAGCGTCGGAAAGGGTGGCGCTGGCGGCGCATCCGCGACGGGGGGCGCGGGCGGCAGCCCGGGGACCGGCGGCGCATCCGCGACGGGGGGCGCGGGCGGCAGCCCGGGGACCGGCGGCGCGACCGGGACCGGCGGCGCGGGCGGCAGCCCGGGGACCGGCGGCGCGGGTGGTTCAGCAGCAGGGGCGGGCGGCGGCGCTGGTGGAAGCGTGGGGGGAACGACAGGCACGGGCGGAACCGGGGGCACGGCCGGGATCACCGGCGCGGGAGGTTCGGCCGGTGCGGCGGGCACGGGGGGCGCCGGGGGCGTGGCGCTGTCCGGCGTGAGCAACTTCGTGGCGCTGCCCAGCACGGCGAGCGTCTATCTGTCGTGGACGACGCCGAGCGATCCCTCGTACGCGAGCGTTCTCTTGCTGCGGAGCACGGCGCCCATCGTCGACCTGCCCGTCGCGGGGACGGCGTACGTCACCGGAAGCTCGCTGGGCGCAGCGACCGTGGTCGTGTCCGCCGACACGAACAGCTTTCTCGACCAGGGCCTGACCAACGGGACGCTCTATTACTACGAGGTCTTTGCCAGCTCGGCGACGCACCAGTATTCGGCGGGCGTGGGCGACAGCGCGACTCCCGATCCGGTGCTGCCCTCTGTGACGGACGTTGCGCTGCCCATCTCGCCGTCGACGGTGCAGGTCGACGCCACCGGTGGTTACCATGTGCTCGGCGGCGACAGCACGGGATCGACGGCCTACGCGTCCTGCACCTCCGGGTGTACGACCGCCTCAAATTGGTCGCAGGTCGCCATCGCGCAGCAGGGGGGCCAGATGGCGCTCGACGCGCAAGGGGCGCCGCGGGTCGCGCTGGGAACCGCCGGTGGCGGCGTCACCTACCGGGCTTGCGCCGCCGGCTGCAATGTGGAGGCAAACTGGTCGAGCGTCGCCGTCCCCAACGCGGGCGGAGACGGTCCCGTCGGCATCGTCGTCGACTCGGGCGGCGCCGTCTGGATCGCGGGCCAGCGACTGAACTCGACGACTGCGCTGGCGACGCTCTCGCGGTGCGCGGCGGGGTGCTCGAGCGCCACCAACTGGACCACGATCGACGTGCCGATCGGCGGGACGCGCGCCCAGGATCTGCAGATCGGGCCGACCGGCGCGATGGCAATCGCCTACTACCAAGTCTCCTCCGGGACCCAGAATTACTGGTACAGCCATCTCGCCAGCTGCACGAGCGACTGCCTGACGCCTGGCTCGTGGTCGAGCACGAAGCTCACCTCCCCTGGCCAGGAGGTCACGCTCCTCGCATATCGGTTCTTGCCCGATGGAAAGGGGGCGCGCTCTCTCCAGTCCCTGCAGGGATCCATCACCGACACCGGCATCTACTCCTCCTGCGACGCCTGCGCGCCGAGCATGCCGCCGCAGGTCGTGACCCTGTCGCTGACCTCCTGGTACCCCTATGGATTGGTGATCACCTCCAAGGGAGAACCACGCGCGATCGAGGAGGTTTCGAGCGGCGCGACGGAGCTCGTGAGCTGCGACTATCAGTGCGACCGGACGAGCAACTGGACGTTGACCAGCATCGCGCCGATCTCCGCCAGCAATATCTTCCTCGCGATGTTCCCGGGTGATCGCCTCGCGATCGCCTACACGACCGGAAGCGGTGCCGGCGTCCTCCGCCTGCCGAACTGAGCCCGCCGGGGCGGCGCCCTCGAGCACCTTCAGCCCGACGACCGCAGGATCCTGGCCACGAAGGCCGGACGCAGGTAGAAGCCCTGCTTGCCGATGCGGGTGGGGCGGCCGGCGGCGTCGTACCCGTCGCGCAGGTCGTCGGCGTCCCGCCCCTTGGGGCGCACCTGCAGCACGGTGCCGAGGTGGCCGGTGATCTCCGCGGCGCGGCCCTGGCGGTAATAGCCACGCACCAGGAGCTCGAAGTCCTCGCGCAGCGCGCGCGCCTCGTCGGCGTCGGGCGACCAGAGGCGGACGGCTGCCACGCGGCGGTCGCCGACCGAGCGCGCGGCGGGTGGGACGGCCAGGGCCACGAACAAAACGGAGGCCAGCTTCTCGCGCGCGTAGCTCGTGTCCCAGGACTCGGCGGCGATGGCGACCGGATCGATCTGGCAGACGGCGGTCGACTCGAGCGGCACGAGGTCCTCGTCGACGGGGACGGTCTTGAGCTCGACGCCCAGCTCCGCGAAGTCGGGGCCGCGGGCGCCGCCGACCGCGGCGCCCAGCTCCTGCTCGATGACCTGCCCGGACCATCCCTTGGTTCGCACGTTGCCGACCGGGACCGGTAGGCCCAGCGTGTCGGCCAGCTCGGAGAGCTCGACGCCGACCAGCGCCCGGGCGTGGGCCAAGAGGGCCTCCAGGGTCTCGTTCGCCACACCTGACCGTGATCGAATTTCGGGGTAACGTCCAGCGCCGGATGGACGAGGCGCACATACAAGAGATCGTCGACCGCGTGCTGGCGAAAGTTGGTGCCGGGGAGCTCCCGGACACGCCCGCCGAGGCGGTCAAGTCGCCGCCGCCCGGTTACGTCGCGCCCCCGCTCCCGCCCGCGCGCCGCCGCGAGGTCGACGTGCCGCGCGGCCGCCGGGGCGTCTTCCCGGACGTCGAGAGCGCGGTGAAGGCCGCGCGGCGGGCGCACGAGCAGAACGAGGCCGCGCCGCTGGAGGCGCGCAAGCGCTGGATCGAGGCGATGCGCGCCACCGCGCGCGCCCACGTCGACGAGCTGGCGAAGCTGGCGGTGGCCGAGACCGGCTACGGGCGCGTCCTGGACAAGGTGGCGAAGAACCGGCTGGCGATCGAGAAGACGCCGGGGACCGAGGGCCTGGCGCCGGTCGCTTTTTCGGGGGACGACGGCCTGACCATCACCGAGCGCGCCAGCTACGGCGTCATCGGATCGATCACCCCCACCACCAACCCCACCGAGACGGTCATCAACAACGGCATCGGGATGGTCGCCGGCGGGAACGCGGTGGTGTTCAACGCCCACCCCTACGCGGCGAAGACCTCGGCGTGGCTGGTCCATCTGCTCAACGAGGCCGTCGCCGCGGCCGGTGGGCCCGAGACGCTGCTCTGCTGCGTCGAGCGGCCGACGATCGAGAGCGCCGAGCTGGTGATGCGGCACCCTGGCGTGCGCCTGCTGGTCGTCACCGGCGGCCCCGGCGTGGTCAAGGCGGCGATGGGGAGCGGCAAGAAGGTGATCGCCGCCGGCCCGGGGAACCCGCCCGCCGTCGTCGACGAGACGGCCGACCTCGACGTCGCCGCGGCCGGCATCGTGCAAGGGGCGTCGATCGACAACAACATCCTCTGCACGGCGGAGAAAGAGGTGGTGGCCGTCGACGCCATCGCCGGGCCGCTGCTCGAGCGCTTGGGGCGGGCCGGCTCCCTGGTGCTGAACGAGCGGCAGGTCAAGGCGCTGGAGAAGGTCGTCCTTCACCCGGGCTCGGGCGGCGTCCACCCGAACAAGGACTTCGTGGGAAAGAACGCCGGGCTCATCGCGCGGCAGATCGGCGTGACGGCCGGCGAAGAGCTGCGCCTCCTGGTGGCGGACGTCGACGAGAAGCACCCCTTCGTCCAGCTCGAGATGCTGATGCCGGTGCTGCCGCTGGTGCGCGTTCCCGACGCCGCCACCGCCATCGCCACCGCCAAGCGCGTCGAGCACGGCTTCTGCCACACGGCGGTGATGTACTCGCGCAACATCGCCCACCTGCACGCGATGGCCCGCACCATCAACACCTCGATCTTCGTGAAGAACGCCTGCAACCTGGCGGGCCTGGGCCTGGGGGGCGAGGGCTACACCTCGTTCACCATCGCCTCGCCGACGGGGGAGGGGTTGACCACCGTCCGCAACTTCACGCGCGAGCGGCGTTGCACCTTGAAGGAGTATTTCCGGATCGTCTGATGGCCGAGGCACTCGCGCTCATCGAACTCGGCTCCATCGCGCGCGGTCACCGGGTGGCCGACGCCATGCTCAAGCGCGCGCCCGTGGGCCTGCTGCGGGCGGACTGGGTCAGCCCGGGCAAGTTCCTGGTTCTGGTCGAGGGCGGCGTGGCGGCCGTCGACGAGGCGTTTCGCGCCGGGCTCGAGGTGGCGGCCGACCAGGTGGTCGACCGGCTGTTTCTCCCCCAGGCGCACGCCTCGCTCTGGCCGGCGCTGGCCGGCGAGCCCTCGTCGGCGGCGGTCGATTCGCTGGGGATCGTCGAGACGACCACGGTCGCCGCCACGCTGCTGGCGGCCGACGCCGCCGCCAAGGCCGCGGCCGTCCGCCTCATCGAGCTGCAGCTCGGGCGCGGAATCGGCGGCAAGGGGTTCTTCACCGTCACCGGCCCGCTGGCCGAGGTCGAGGCTGCGGTCGAGGCCGCAGGGGCGATCCTGGAGGTGGCCCAGCTCCACGCCACCGAGATCATCGCCGCTCCCCACGTCGACCTGGCCCGAAAGATGCGGGCGAAAGAGGGACCTCCTCATACCCGTTGAAAGCGGACGACCTTCGCGGTAGCACGTTGGCCATGAGCAACCGCGTGTACAACTTCAGCGCAGGGCCGGCCATGCTGCCGACCGAGGTTTTGGAAGCGTCCGCCAAGGCTCTGGTCGATTTCCAGGGCAAGGGTTTCGGCATCGCCGAGTGCAGCCACCGGGGCAAGGAGTTCGACGGCGTCCTCGACGAGGCGATCGCCAAGTGCAAGAAGCTGCTCTCGGTCCCCGACACGCACGACATTCTCTTTCTGCAGGGTGGCGCCACGCAGCTCTTCAGCACCATCCCGATGAACTTCCTCAACGGCACCGCCGACTACGTCGTCAGCGGCGAGTGGTCGAAGAAGGCCGCCGGCGCCGCGCAGGGGGCCTACGGCGAGAAGGTGCGGGTCATCGCCTCCAGCGAGGAGACCAAGTTCGACCGCCTGCCGACCTGGAAAGCGGATCCGGCCGCCGCCTACTTGCACGTCTGCACCAACGAGACGGTGCACGGCAACCGCATGGCCGAGTGGCCCGAGCACCCGACGCTGGTCGTGGACGCCAGCTCCGAGATGATGTCCCGCCCGCACCCCGTGGGTCGCTGCGCGATCGTCTACGCGGGCGCGCAGAAGAACCTCGGCCCCGCCGGGGTGGTGGTGGCCATCGTGCGCAAGGATCTCTACGACCGCATCCCCAAGAGCGTGCCCAAGATCTTCAGCTTCAAGGCCCAGGCCGAGGCCAAGAGCTGCCTCAACACGCCGCCCACCTTCGGGATCTACTTCCTGCTCGAGACCTTCCGCTGGCTGGAGGCGCAGGGAGGGCTGGAGGCGATCGAGAAGCGCAACGCCGAGAAGGCCGCGCTGCTCTACGGCGCCATCGACAATTCGGGCGGCTTCTACAAAGGGACCGTCTCCGACAAGAGCGCGCGCAGCCACATGAACGTGACCTACCTCCTGCCGAGCGAGGAGCTCACCGACAAGTTCATCAAAGAGGCCTCGAAGAACGGCATGGTGGCGCTCAAGGGCTACCGCACGGTCGGCGGCATCCGCGCCTCGATCTACAACGCCATGCCCGTCGCCGGCGCCAAGGCGCTGGCCGACCTCATGGGCAGCTTCGCCAAGTCGAACGGCTAAAGGTCCGCTCCCCTGTCGGGTGGGCCCGTGGGAGGGGTGTAGCCCCTCCCACGCTCATTCGTTGCGCCGGAACTTCTGCGGGTCGAGGCCGAACTTCTTGATCCAGCGCCAGACGGCGGCGCGGTGCTTGCCGAGCTCGCGCGAGACGTCGGCCACGTTCCCCTCGTAGCGCCGCAGCGACTCCTCGATCTGCGCCGGCGTCGGCGAGGGGCTGCTGGCGCGCCGCGCGCCCGGCGCGGACGGTGCGGTCAGCACGCGCGCGATCGGCTCCGGCAGGTCGCGCAGCGCGATCGGATTGTCACCGCCGGTCAGCACCGCGGCGGTGGAAATGATCTTCTCCAGCTCGCGGACGTTGAGCGGCCAGGCGTGCAGCGCCAGCGCCCGGAAGGCCGGCTGCTCGAACTTGCAGCGCGCCCCCGCCCGCGCCAGGAAATGCCCGATGAGCGCCCCCAGGTCCTCAATCCGGTTGCGCAGCGGCGGCAGGTGGATGGGCGCCGCGCCCAGGCGGGCCACGATGTCGTCGCGCAGGCCGCCCCCCGGCCCCTTGCCCGGCCCGGCCACGGTGCGGTTGGTGGCGGCCACGATCCGCACGTCCATTCGCCGCGGCCGCGTCGACCCGAGCGGCGTCAGCTCACGGTCCTGAAGAAACCGGAGGATCTTGATCTGCGCCTCGGGCGTCATCTCGCCGATCTCGTCGAGGAACAGCGTTCCGCCTTCCGCTTCCTCGATGAGACCCGCCTTGGCCTGGTGGGCCGTCGAGTGCGCCCCCTGGCGGTAGCCGAACAGCTCACTTTCGACCAGCTCGCGCGGGATGGCCGCGCAGTTGATGGCCACGAAACGCCCCTTGCGCCCGCTCGCCTCGTGCACGGCGCGCGCGTAGACCTCCTTGCCGACGCCGGTCTCGCCGACGATCAAGAGCTCGCCCTCCGAGGCCGCCAGCCGCCGCAGCCGATCGCAGGCCACCGCCAGCGCGGGCGAGGCCGTCGCCACCGGTCCGAGCGGCGCCACCAGCTCGGCCTTGATCGCCTCCAGCTCGATCTGCGACACCATCCGGAAGACGGCCACGTGGTTGCCGAAGAAGATCAGCGCGCCGTCGCGCAGGCGCACCTTGCCGTCCTTGGCCTCGAGGCGCTGGTTGTCGACCCAGGTGCCGTTCTTGCTGCCGAGATCTTCGAGGTCGTAGCCGCCGGCCCCGCGCGTGAGGCGCGCGTGCTGGCCCGACACCAGACCGTCCTCCAGCACCGCGGCGTTCGCCGACACCGGCACCCCCTCGGCGCGCCGGCCGACGTAGAGATCGTCGCCCGTGATCTGCAGCCGCGTGCGGGCGGGGAGGGAAGGGGCTTCCGCATTCCCCATCACCAGGAGCACGGCGCGATCCTTCTGCTCGCCCGGCGAGAGCGGGGACTGGACCGCCGTCAGCGTCCGTTCGGCGGGCTCGCCCATGCCCCCGAGACTAACATTAGTGCGCGTGGAGGAGCATCGCGGGGGCGCGGGACCCTTCGAGGGTCCCGATCTAATCGCAGGGGACGCGGGCCGGCGCGGGGGCGCTGACCGTCAGCGTGACGCCGTCGCCAAGCTGACCGCTGGTGTCCGCGCCCCAGCAGGCAATGGTCTCGCCCGCCGAGGCGCAGGTGTGCAGAGCGCCCGCCGTCACCACCCCCGTCGCGCCCGCGACCTGCGCCGGGAACGGCCGGTCGAGCGTCGTGCCGTCGCCGAGTTGGCCGCTGTCGTTGCCTCCCCAGCACCAGACGCTGGCGTCGGCCAGCGTCGCGCAGCTGTGCACGCCGCCCGCCGCGACGCCGGTGGCCGGCGCCGGGAGCCCCGCCACCGCTGCCGGCGCGGTCACGTCGGCTCCGGTCGCGCCGAGGCCGAGCTGGCCCCGATCGTCCGCGCCCCAGCACCAGACGCCGCCCATCCGGTCGACGGCGCAGGTGTGGGCGCTGCCGGCCGAGATCGCCGCGACCGGGGCTCCACCCGGCAGCGCCACCGGCGCGGGCGCCGGCGTGTCGGCCGCCGCGCCGAGGCCGAGCTGGCCGCTGTCTCCGCGGCCCCAGCACCAGGCGCCGCCGTCGACGTCGAGCGCGCAGGTGTGGCCGCCGCCGGCGCTGACCGCCGCCGCCCGGGCGCCCGCGGCGCCGAGCGCGGCGAGCCCGGGCACGGGACGGGAGGTCGTCGTCCCGTCGCCGAGCTGGCCGTAGGTGTTGTCGCCGAAGCAGAAGACCTCACCGCCCAGACCGTTGGCGGACGCCGCCAGCGCGCAGGTGTGAGCGTCGCCGTCGTCGACCGCGGTCGCCTGGGCGCCGGCCGCCAGCGTCACCTGGGTCGGGACCGGCGTGTCGACGAGGTGGCCGGGGCCGAGCTGGCCGCTCGACCCGCGGCCCCAGCACCAGAGCGCGCCGGCGGCGTCGAGCGCGCAGGTGTGCTGGGCGCCGGCGGCGACCGCGCCGGGGACCAGCTCTTCCTTGAGCGCCGCCGGCAGGCCGCGGTCGTCCTCGCCGTTGTCGCCCAATTGACCGGCCTGGTCCGAGCCCCAGCAGACGAACGCGTCGGCGCCGCTGCCGCGGCTGACCGCGCAGGTGTGCGCGCCGCCGGCGGCCACCCCGTCGCCGGAGACGCCGACGGTGACGGGGAGCGACCGGACGACGTCGTGCCCGTCGCCGAGCTGTCCGTAGTGGTCGTCGCCCCAACAGAAGACGGCGCCGTCGCGGGTGGTGGCGCAGGAGAACGTGGCGCCCGTCGCGACCCGGGCCCCGCCGCCGAGGCCGCTCACCGGGACCGGCTCCGGGATGCTGCTCATCGATCCGTCGCCGAGCTGGCCGGCGCTGTTCTGTCCCCAGCAGTACACCTGGCCGCTCACCCGGACCACGCAGGTGTGCTGCGCGCCGGCGTCGATGGCGACCGGATCGTCTACGATCGACACCAGCGCCGGCTGCGTCACTGGTGCCGTCGCGTCCATGGTTCCGACGCCGATCTGACCTTCGCTGTTGCTCCCCCAGCAGCGGATGCCGCCCGCGAACATGGCGCAGGTGTGCGAGAGACCGGTGGCCACGGCCACCACGTTGGTGAGGCCGGCGACCGCGGTCGGCTGGGAGCGGTTGCTGGTCGTGCCGTCGCCGAGCTGGCCGCTGGCGTTGTTCCCCCAGCAGGCCAGCGTCTCGTCCGCCAGGATGGCGCAAGTGTGTTGCCAATGCGCCGCCAGAGATTTCACCGCCCCGAGACCGAGCACGGGCGTGGGCCCGCGGGGCGTGGCCGAGGGGGCGCCGTCGCCGAGCTCGCCCTCGCCGTCGTCGCCCCAGCAGACCACCGTCCGGTCCGCGAGCAGCGCGCACGAGAAGCCGTCCCCGGCCGCCACGGCGGTGGCGTTGGCGACCCCGGGGACGGCGACGGGCGCCCGCTGATCGGCGCCGCCCCCGTCGCCGAGCTGGCCGGTGTCGTCGGCCCCCCAGCAGGCGACCGTGTTCCCCGCGCGCACGGCGCAGGCGTGGCGGGCGCCGACGGCGATCGCGGTCGCGTCGTGGAGGCCGAGCACCTCGACGGCCGTCGAGCGCGGCGTCACCGTCCCGTCGCCGAGCTGGCCGTCGTCGTTGCGTCCCCAGCAAAGGACGTGGCCGTCGCTGCGCCGGACGCAGCTGGCGGAGCCGCCCGCGGCGAGCGCGGCGAGCGGGTTGTCGCCGCAGGTGGCGGTCACGCAGGCGCTCGATTCGGGCCCCGCGGCCGGCAAGTAGCGCCGGCGCGAGGCGCAGGTCGCGTCGAACGTGCTGCAGCGGTTGTCGGTCTCGCAGAAGGCGCCGGCGCCGCACTGCTCGCTGGTGTGGCAGGTGAAGTCGCCCGGACCGAGGCAGGCGGGGGCGAGCGCCACCAGCGCCGCGAAGGCGCCGCCGAGCGCGGCGGCACGCCTCAAAACGTCCCTCCGATCGCGCCGGGGCCGATCCAGACGGCGGCCGCGCGGGCGTGCCGGCGGACGAGCAACAGGCGGGCCACGCCGGCGGTCACCAGCGCGCCGCCGATCGCCAGCGCGCCGACCGCCACGTCGAGGCGCGTCCCCGCCGTCGACCGGTGGCTGGCGTAGTCAGAATAGGTCGCCGCGTCGCTCGCGTCGCCGAGCGCCACCTCGGCGGCGACCAGAAATCCCGCGCCGATCCCGACGGCGACGACACCCGCGCCGGTCAGGCCGAGGCCCCAGGGATCGCGGCTCCAGCGCGGCGGCGCCGGTTTGGGCGGCGGCGGGGGCGGCGGCGTCACCACCACCTCCGGCTTCTTCGCCAGCTCCTGCGCGCAGCGGGCGAGCGCGATCTGCGTGGCGTCGACCTGGAGCGCCGGCGGGCGGGTGGTCAGGAAGCGCTGGTAGAGGACGACCGCGCCCCGGCAGTCGCCGGCCAGACGCTTGGCCTGCGCCTCGGCGAACAGGAGCTCGCGCCGCGGATCGAGCGCGAACCCCGCCTCGAGGTCGCGGATGGCGGCCGCGTAGTCGTGCGTCTCGAACCCCTTGAGCGCGCGGTCGTAGAGCGCCTGCGCCGCCGGGTGCATCGGCCCTTCGACTTGGACGGGGCTTCCCTCGGACGCCGGCGCGGGGACGTCGGCCGCGTGCGCGCCGAGCGGGGCGCTGCCGAGGCCGAGCGCCAGGAGGGCTGCCAGGCTGCCGCCCCATCTGCGCCCGAGGCGCCCGCTTGGAGGTGAATGCCAGCGCTGGATGGCCCTGCCACGTTATGCCCAGCCGCCCGCCCTGTCGAGCGAGGCGCGCGGGCGGGCTCACGGGGTGTGACGGGGTGAAGACGAGCAGCGCCTGTTTGTCGGCCCAGTCAGTCTCCAGCGCCGTGAGCCCTTTTCGCCCGCCCGCAGCCGCACGCCGCGAGCAGGGCGAGCAGCGCGCGGGGCCCCGTCAGGGCGGCTTCGGCGAGTCGGGATCCCAGGCGCCGAGGCGCGCCGCGGGCGCGGGCGGGGGTGACGTCTCGACCCGAGCGCGCTTCGGCCGCCGCACGCGGGCGGACGGCGGCGTGGCCGGCGCCGCGACGACCGCGGCGGCGACGACCTTCGGCGGCGGGAGCTCGGGGGCGGACGGCGGCACCGGCGCGGCCGCGCGGATGAGCGCGGGCGCCACGGCGGGCGGCGCCGCGGCGGCGCGCTCCTTACCCGCCAGCCACTTCTTGGCCGCCACGCCGCCCGCCACCGCGAACACGCCCGCGAACGCCGCCAGGCCGAGCGCGCGGACCCACTTGCTGCCCGCGCGCGCTCGCCGGCGCGTCGGCCCGAAGGCGTCGGTGGCGGTGCGCTCGCCGGGATCTTCCGAGCGGATCGTCACCGGGCGCGCCGCCAGGTGCTCGCCCAGCGATTTGCCGGCGCGCTGCGCCTCGTGCCAGGCGGCCAGATCGTCGGCGAACAGCCGCTGCATGAGCTCGCCGAGCGCCACGGTCGAGACGGGGAGGCTCGCCTCCCGCGCGAAACCCTCGAGCGCCACCTGCAGCGCCTGCATCGTCGGGTAGCGCTGGTCGGGATCGGGCGCCAGCGCGCGCATCACGATCGCCGCCAGCGCGGGCGGATAGGTCCCCTTCTCGGCCGGCCAGGCGGGCGCCTCGGCGACGCCGGCGGCGATCCGGTTCAGGATCTCGAGGTCGCCCTCGCCGACGAACGGGGCCGCGCCGGTGGTCAGCTCGTAGAGGATCGTCCCCAGCGCGAAGACGTCGCTGCGTCGGTCGACGGGGCGGCCGCGGCACTGCTCGGGCGACATGTAGGCGAACTTCCCCTTGAGCGTCCCCTCCTGCGTGCGCGTTCGCTGGAGCGCCCATTTGGCGATGCCGAAGTCGGAGACCTTGACCGCGCCGTCGTAGGAGACGAGCACGTTCGAGGGCGAGACGTCGCGGTGGACGATCCCCAGCGGCTCGCCACCCGGGCCGAGCCGCTCGTGGGCGTAGTGCAGCCCGGCGGCCGCGGCGGCGACGACGCCGATGGCGTACGGCAGCTCGAGCGGCGCCGCAGGCGTCCCCGCCGCGCGGGCGTGCGCCCGCATGAGCTCGCGCAGATTGGCGCCGTGGACGTACTCCATCGCGAAGAAGGGGGCGTCGCCGTCGGTGCCCACGTCGTGGACCTCGGTGATGTGCGGGTGGGTCAGCGTGGCCGACAGCCGCGCCTCGTCGAGGAACATGCGGAGCAGCTCGGGATCGAGCGCGTGCTGCGGCAGGATCCGCTTGAGCACCACCAGCTTCTCGAACCCTTCGATCCCCAGGCCCGGGATGCGCGCCAGGTAGATCTCGGCCATCCCGCCGACGGCCAGGCGGCGGATCGGCTCGTAGCGGCCTATCGGGCGACCGTTGCCGGGAAGCGGATCGACCCCAGCGGACATCCCGCGCCAGAATATCAGAAGGAGCCGGGTGGCAGGCTCACCGCGGCGTAGACCGTCGCCGAACGCCGTTCCGTATCGCTGTGGCGCAACCCCGGCCGAGCGAATCTTTTCGCAGCGATTTCAGGCAGATCGCAGCAGGGGGGCGGGAAACCGGCTCGATTCTCGCGGTTTTTGGGTTGCGCAACAGCGGCCTCGAAACAGCCCGCCGCGCCCATGGATTCGGACTCTGGCCGGCAGATTCCATTGGCCCCCTTATTGCGTAATCTGGCGAACGAAGGAGAACGTCATGGGAGACAAGCTCACGGTCAAGACACTGTGGTTGCTGGAGGCGGGCGCCCTCGGGTTGGCGCTCGCGGCCGGCGCCGGGTGCAGCTCGACGACCAGAAGCAACAACGCCAGTTCCCTTCCGGCCGACGTCCAGGCGATCACGTTCCTCCAGCGGACGCCGCGCAACGACGACGGCAACGTCTTCGACTACAACAACTTCGTGGCCGGCGGCCGCCTCGTCGAACTGTCGCCCCCCACGGCAGACGGGACGCTGACCGTGGTCTTTCCGAACGCGGCGACCTGCGGGCAGATCCTGGGGGCCGGCGCGTCGATGGACGACGTCAACCACTGCGTGACCGGGTCGGACGTGCAGTCGTACGACCTGTAGGTCGACGGGACGGCGGTCGTCATGTCGGCCCAGCTGCCGGGTGACAACTTCTATGAGCTCTACTCGATCAACCTCGACGGCTCGAACCTGCAGCAGCTCACCAGCGGCGGCAACGACTTCGTCTATCCGGTGTACGAGCCGGGCGACCAGATCCTCTTCATGACCAACCGCAACGTCGAGGCCGATGCCGACCCGTCGTCGCAGCAGTTCAAGGACGAGTACGAGCGCGCGGTCACCGCCCAGGTCGGTACTATCAGCACCAGCGGCACCAACATGCAGCTCGGTCCGCGCAACGTCTCTCACCGCGTCTCCCCCCAGGTCTTGCAGGACGGCCGCGTGCTCTACACCGAATGGATGCACATGGGGGAGGTCAACACCGGGCACCTCCGCCTGATGAACCCCGACATGACCGGCATGAAGGAGGCGTTCGGCGACGAGGAAGGCGGCCAGGGGGCGACCAACAGCTTCCTGAAGGCCCGCTACGTCAAGACGATGCCGTACCAGCAAAGCCCGAATTTCGATGCGCAGCACCAAGATCCGACCGCTCCGGCCGACGTCCAGGTCGTTGCGGTGGCCACCTCGCGCGATCGCACGCTGCAGTCCGGAAAGCTCTACCTCATCGACCTCAACGGCAGCGAGAAGTACTCGTTCTACAAGGATCTGACGCCGCTCATCCCGGGCGACCGCACGCCGAGCTCGCAGGGGATCGGCCGCTACTACGACGCCGAGCCGGTGGGCGACGACGCGCCGGGGCAGTTCCTGGTCTCCTGGTCGGACGGTCCGGTGCAGTCCGAGGAGCTGGATCGCGCGATGAGCACCGCGCAGTTCGGCATCTACGCCTTCAACGCCTCCGACGCGGGCGGTACCAGCGGCGGCCGGTCGCCGATCTATGACAACCCGAACTACTGGGACATCTTGGCCCGCCCGGTGAAGACGCGCCCGGACCCGATCAACCTGGCCCAGGCGACCATCCAAACCGGGGACGCCATCACCACCATCGGCTGCCTCGACGTCTACAACTCGTCGCTCCTGACCATCCCCAACGGGAACGTGGTGAAGGTCCGCCTCATCGAGGGGTTCTCGGGCGAGGAGGGGGGCGTCGACATGTTCGGCACCACCGACTTCGACGGACAGTCCAAGTACGGAGAGATCCCGCTGCAGCACGACGGGTCGTTCGAAGCCGCCGTGCCGGCCAACGTGCCGCTGCACATCCAGCTGGTCGACAAGTTCGGCATGGCGGCGCCGGTCAGCGCCAGCCACGGCACGGCGACCGACACGCCGGTGGCCAACGAGGACATCTGGTTCTCCGGCCGCTCGGGCGAATCGCGCTCCTGCGGCGGCTGCCATGAAAACCGCACCGCGCCCGCGCCGATCCGCTCCGGCCCGACCGACGCCGTCGCGCAGGGCCCGGTCAACCTGGACGCCCCGCGGCCGATGCGCCAGTCGACGAGCGCCTACGTGCTGGACGGCAGCGGCAACCTGCCGGCCGGGACCAACGCCGCCAACCCGGGCGACAACGACGTCCGCGGCGTCCCCTGGGATCTGGCCATCCAGCCGATCCTCGACAAGCACTGCATAAGCTGCCACGACGGCACCGCCGGGCCGAACAACCCGCAGTACACCGTCGTCGACATGACCAGCGGGACGATGCAGACGTTCATCTTCGACCTGCGCGGCGAGAAGCTGAACGTGACGGTCGGCGAGCGGATGACGGGCGACTTCACGGCGTCGTACCTCTCGCTCATGGGCCTGGGCGAGATCCTGGGCGAGGACGTCGTCACCATCACGACGCCGCCGGGCGAGGACGCGCTGCAGTCGGTGTTCGGGTCCGGCAACTACGTCAACGCGGCGGCGGCGGAGACCAGCCCGCTCATGTGGCTGCTCAACCCGCCGCAGCGGTATCCGGTCGACACCAGCATCCGCGCCTTCGGGTCGGCGTCGTTCAACAAGATGGTGGGCCAGACCACGATCTCGTTCTCGGGCGTCCCGCACGTGGTCGCCGAGG
Source organism: Polyangia bacterium (assembly GCA_035607055.1). GTDB lineage: Bacteria > Myxococcota_A > Polyangia > Fen-1088 > Fen-1088 > JADGRB01. The sequence goes on along the minus strand of DATNDC010000146.1, from coordinate 12,706 downwards.
GCGGGACGGACCTGACGCCCGACGAGTACTACCTGCTCGAGCTGAACATCGACATGGGTGGCGAGTACTTCTTCCGGGAGAACCTGGATGAAGCCGGCACGATGTAACCAAGGACGGGAGCCAGTGAACATGCGAATCATCAACATGAACGCAAAGAAGCTCGCGATCGTGGTTTCGCTCGGCCTCGCCCTCGGCGTGGCCCGGAGCGCCGACGCCGGAACGGGTGGGAGCTACCAGACCATCCAGCAGGCCATCGCCGCCAACTCGGTCGACTCGATCAAGGCCGAGCTGGAACGGACGGAGTTCCTGGTCTGCGCCGCCTGCGTCGATCTGGTCACGCCGCTCGTCGACCACGCGGATTACCGGGTGCGCACGGTCGCCGCCTGGTGGCTGGCGCGCCGGGCGGTCTCCAAGCAGGTCCAGGTGCAGATGCTGAGCCGGCTGTCGCAGCCCGACTCGACGGCGGCGCTCAACGCGGCCGACGTGCTGGGCGAGTTCCACTACGTCTCCTCGATCCCGGCGCTCGGCGCCGCGCTGTCGAACCCCATCTTCTCGGCGCCGGCGCGCGCGGAGATGGCCAGGGCGCTGGGGACGATCGGGCGCCCCGCGGGGTCGCCGTACCTGACCGCCGGCCTCGGCGACAGCGACCCGACCGTGCGCTCCGCCTCGCTGGTCGCGCTGCGCTCGATCGCCGGCTTCAATGACGGCAGCGTCGCCGCGCCGCTGGTGAGCGACAGCGATCCGGGCGTGCGCGCCGACGCGGCGGTCACCATCGGCATGTTCAAGTACGCGGGCGGAGCCTCGGCGCTCGTGTCGGCGCTCGGGGACTCGTCCCAGACGGTGCGCAAGAAGGCCGCCTGGGCGCTGGGCGAGATCGGCGCGCCGGCCTCCGTCGCCGGTGGTCCGCTCCAGAACGCCGCCGCCAACGATCCGAGCCCGCTCGTCCGCTCGCTGGCGAAGGCGGCGCTGAGCAAGTTGAAGTAATCGCAAGTTGAATTAATCGCTTGGTGCCCGACGCCAGCGTTCACAACCCGATCCGGAGTTGATACAATCGAAGGCCCCTTCATGCGTACCTCCGCACAGGGCAGGGTCTGGCCCCGTCTTGGGTTCGGCCTCGCGGTGGCAGCCGCGGCGCTCGGCGGCTGTCACGCCAACGAGGCCCCCGAGCAGCACTTCTACGACGTCCACATCCAGCCGATCTTCAACAGCTTCTGCGTCGGCAACACCTCCCCCTGCCACAGCCTGGCGCCTGACACGACGACCGGCCAGAGCACGGCGCTGGGGAATCTCGACCTCTCCTCGTTCGAAGGGGTCCAGAGGCGGCGCGACGTGCTCCGCACCTACGGCAGCTATCCGCAACCTCTGCTCCTGCTGAAGGCGTTGCCGCCCGACAGCATCCAGATCCCCTACCAGGGGACCTTCTACCCGAGCGAGATCCGCCACAGCGGCGGCTCGCCGATCTCGCTCACCACCGACGCCTACTTCGAGCTCAAGAGCTGGCTCGACGCCGGCGCCAACCGGGACGGCATCCCCCCCCCGGCGCTCCCCAACCACGGGCAGGGCTCCTGCAGCGACGCGCTCCCGCCGGCGAGCCAGCGGCTGGCCGTCGACCGGACCAGCCCGGCCTACATGACCTTCAAGAACGACATCGAGCCCTTTCTCGAAGGCTCCTGCGCCTTCGGCACCTGCCACGGCTCGGTCCAGGCCGACATGTACCTGACCTGCGGCCAGGGGGGAATCGATCCGGACAACGAGACGGACTTCAACTACGCGCAGGTGGCCGGCTTCGTGATCGCGCCGCCCAGCGATCCGTCGATGACCAACATCGACCAGAGCGAGATCCTCTTGCGACCGCTGGCCGTGGCGGCCGGCGGCGTCAGCCACACCGGCGGCACGTTCTTCCAGTCGCGTTCGGATTCGACCTGGCTCGCTTGGGAGGACTGGGCCAAGCAGGTGCAGATGTCGCCACCGCTGCCCTACGGGCCCAAGACCGCCGGGCAGACGTTCTTCGAGACCAACGTCATGCCCAAGCTCCTGGTGCGGGGCTGCGCGCTCGAAGGCTGCCACAGCCCCGACGGGTTCAACGACTTCCGCCTCCGCTCGGGGGCGTTCGGGTTCTTCGCGCCCGCCGTGCTGACCCGCAACTACCACGCGCTGGCCGACGACTTCATGGCCTTCGACACCGTCGACGTCTTCCAGTCGCGGGCGGTGAAGAAGAACGTCCTCGGCGACGAGGGGGGGACCACCCACCGGGCGGGGCCGATCCTCGAGGACGTGCCCTTCTCGGCCACCGATCCTTGCCCGCAGTCGTTCGATCCGCTCACCAACACGCGCGCCATCTGCGTCTTCGAGGCCTGGCAGCGGGCCGAGCGGCAGGACCGCGCCGGCAACTTGTCGCCGATGAACGCCGGCGACAAGTTGCCGCTGGTGTTCGTGGCGCGCCCGCCCAACGACGACGCGCTGATCGAGTTCGACACCTACGAGGGGGGCGCCGATCTCAAGCTGGCCGACGCCACCATCGACGGCAGCGGGAAGGTCACCTCGGTGGGGAACGTGCGGAGCGCGCTCGGGCCCTGCGCGGGCCTCAGCGGGCAGGACGTCGACGTGCGCGGGCCGGAGTGGAGCTACGACGGGACGAAGATCGTCTTCGCCGCCCGCCCGGGCGCGGCCAGCGGCCTCGATCTGTGGATGCTCGACGTGACGGGCGGGACCTGCAGTCAGCTGACCACTGACAACGGGCGGATCGTCCCGGTCTCGGGCGTCCGCGTGCACAACTTCGACCCGGCGTTCGCGCCCGACAACACGATCGTCTTCGCCTCGACGCGCGCGGGGACCCTGGGGCAACACAGCGGGCTTCCCCAGTCGGACCTCTTCCGCGTCAAGCCGTTGGCGGTGGGGAGCTTCAGCTACGACTTCGGCAACCCCGAGCAGATGACCTTCCTGCTCAACTCGGAGCTGTCGCCCGCCTTCATGCAGGACGGGCGGGTCAGCTTCACGGCCGAGAAGGCGACGCCGACCTTCTACCAGCTCTCCGGCCGCCGGATGAACTGGGACCTGACCGACTATCACCCGCTGCTCGCCCAGCGCGCGCAGTCGACCTCCACGTTCGACAAGAATCTCTTGCCTTCGGTCGGCTATCAGGAGGCGACCGAGATCCGCGAGGGGCTCGACCGGAACTTCCTGCTCATTCTCTCCAACGAGGGGGCCAAGGGCGGCGGCGGCGCGCTGGCCACCTTCAACCGGTCGATCGGGCCGTTCGAGGCCGATCGCTCGGACGTCACCTTCGTGCAGTCGATGGTCATCGTCGACCGAGCGGCCGCGCCGGCCGCGGACGGGACCACCACCGGCGCCTATCGTTCGCCCTTCTCGCTCCCCAACGGCGAGATCCTGGCCTCCTACGCGGCCAACGTCACCAACGCGACGGGCGAGACGCCCCAGTACGCGCTGGTGGCGGTCAGCGAGCAGGACGGCAGCCGGCGCCCGCTGGCCCAGGACGGGTCGCTCTCCTACGTCGAGGCGGCGCTCGGCTACAAGCGCGGCGAGACGGAGCAGTTCGTGAACCTCCCGCAGCTGGTGTTCGGCGGCCACGCGAACCAGGAGAACGCCGCCAACAACGGGGTGATGCACTTCCCCGACGTGTCGGTGCTGGCCACGCTGCTGGGGGCCAACCTGCGGCGCGGACGCGACGTCGCCGCCTTCGATTCGGTGACCTCGCTCAAGGTCTGGAAGGACACGCCGCCCCCGGTCGGTTTCACGAAGGCGGACATCCCGGCGACGTCGATGGCCTACCAGAGCTTGCAGCCGCTCGGTTCGGCCAGCCTGATGAGCGACCACTCGCTGCTGGCGGTCATCCCCGCCCAGACGCCCCTCATCCTCGAGTTCGACGACGCGAACGGCAACTCGGTCTTCCAGATGACCGAGGAGCACCAGGTCACCCCCGGCGAGTACATCACCCCCGGCCCGCCGCGCGCCTTCTTCAACAACATCTGCGGCGGCTGCCACGGCAGCTTGAGCGGCTCCGAGCTGGACATCGCGGTCAGCGCCGACGCGCTCACCGGCGCCACCGTCTCGCTGTCGGCGCCCTCGAGCGGCGCCACCCCGCAGACGCTTCACTAGACCACCCGACAAGGGCTCGGGGCGGGATCCGCGATCTCGAACGGCCGGGCTGGTGCCTCAGCCCAGCTGAAGTGACCGTCGGGTCGCCGATCCGTAGGTAAATCCGGTGATCGGGAAGGTGGGGGCGGCCGCCGGGTCGTCGATGGCCGTTCCGAGCGCGGTCACCACCGGCACGAAGTGCTCGTGCGTGGGGAGGGCCTGGTGAACCCCCGGAGCGCGCCGGCGGTAGTCCAACAGCGCGTCGACGTCGCGGCGGGCCAGGACGTCGGCGGTCCAGGCGTCGAACTCGGCGGCCCAGGTCGGGACGGGCGCGTCGGGGCGGAAGTCCATGCTCCGCAGGTTGTGGGTCAGAAAACCGCTCCCCACCACCAGGATCCCCTCCCGCCGGAGCGGCGCCAGCTTCCGGCCCAGCGCGAACAGCTCGTTCGGATCGAGCGACGGCAGCGACACCTGGAGCACCGGCACGTCCGCCGCCGGGTACATGCAGACGAGCGGCACGTAGGCGCCGTGGTCGAGCCCGCGCTCTGGCGCTTCGGCGACCGGCTCGTTGGCCAGGATCCCGCGCAGGCGCGCGGCCAGCTCCGGCGCCGGCGGCGCGTCGTAGGTCGTCTGGTAGTACTTGGCGGGGAACCCGTAGAAGTCGTAGACCAGCGGAACGCGCCGGGTGGCCCCGATGGTGATGGGCTGATCGACCCAGTGGGCCGACAGCATCAGGATCGCGCGCGGGCGGGGGAGGGCGCGCGCCCAGGCCCCGAGCTCGCCGACCCACTTGCCGTCGTCGAGCAGGAAGGGGGAGCCGTGCGCCAGGAAGATCGCCGGCATCGCCTGGGGGGCTTCGCTCATGGGCAGGCGTTTGGATGCCGCCCGGGCGCATCCGGTCGCGCCCGACGCGAGCAACAGCTTGACCGCCTCCCGCCTGCGCACGACGCCTAAAACCTTACTGAAAACGACCCCTGAAGGATGTGGGCGTAAGGGCGGTCGGCGTTGGGCGCGCTCAGCGAGTCGAGGTGGTAGACCAGCAGCTCGTACTTCACGTCGGCTTCCATCTCGGCGAACCAGGTCGCGTGCTCCTGTTCGGGGCGGCGCAGGAAGGCCATCCGGCCGCCCACCAGGTAGTCGCTCATCGGTGAGAGCTCGCGGTCACCGGTCCAGTACTGACCGGCGGGACCGTCGATGCGGTACCCGTCGCCGGTGCGGTAGAAGCTGGCGCCGCTCTGGACGTGGTAGTGGCCGCGCAAGGTGAGCAGCATGAGCGAGCTCAGGTACTTGTTCACCGTGAGGTCGCCGGTGATGGCCTGCATGGCCCAGCTGTCCTCGTAGAGGCGCACCATGCCGATGCCGGACGCACGCCATTGTGGGAAGGCGTACGCGGCCCGCGCGAACACCGCGTAGCGCTGGCGGTAGGTCGGCTCGTGCTCCTGCGGTTCTCGGATCGAGCCGACCAGGACGCTGCGGTAGGGGTTCGACTGGAACCCGTCGAGGATCTGGATCGTCCCGCCTCCCTGGACGACCAGCCGCGGCGTCATCGTCCAGGAGAGCGACGGCTCGACCGCGTCGATGGCCAGCGGCAAGGTGACGGTGTCAGGGACGGTGTTGGGGGCGGCGGAAATGAAGCAATTGACCGAGGAGGTGAGCGGGCGGAGGTCGAGCGGGCTCGCCGCACCGTTGTTGTTGTGGTCGCAGACGCTGTCCCAGTTGTGCGAGTACGACACCGCCAGGGTGAAGTTGTGGTCGTAGAGGTCGTCGCGCGCCAGCACCGAGAGCGAGTGCGAGCGATAGTCGTGCTCCCAGCCGTAGGCGTAAGTGGCGCCGATGCTGGCGTCCGGGCGCGTGTAGGTGAAGCCGCCGTGGGCCTGCTGGCGGAAGTCGTGGAACTCGGTGGCGCTGGTGATGGCGTCGACGCCGGTGCGCGGACCGAAGATGGCCGGTGTCGCGCCGCTGACCGCGTCGGCCTCCCAGCCGGCCGCCACCCCCACGCCAGCGCCGAGCGGCGCCGCCACGTCGACCTGGGGGTGGATGACCGTGATCCCCTTGTTTTGCGTGGAAGGCTCGCGGAAGAACGTCAGCCGCGCCGCGGCCTCGGTCGGATCGTCGGCGCGCGCCGTCGTGGCGACCACGCTCGCCCCCCAGGTGAAGACAACCAAGAGGAGCGGGTGCCTCAGTTGCAACCGCACCCTCCGCCCGACGTGCCGCTGCCGCCGACGGCGCCTTCCCGGTTCTCGAGGATGTGCTGTTCGGCGGCCTGCTCCTGCGGATCGCCGTCGAGCTTCATGATCCGATCGGCCAGCAGCTCGCGCTGATGCGGCCTGACCGTCCACTTCGAGGCCGCGCACCCGTTGCTCGCGACGGCCACTGCGGTGGCGGCGCCCAGCACCAGGAGCCGAACGAATCTCTTTCCGCGACTAGAAATAGACGCTGAGCGCACCGGAGTACTCCTGGATTCGCTGGGTGTGGTTGGCGTTGTAGATGACGTACTGGCGGACGTCGCCGCGCAGCGTGAGGCGCTTCTTGAGCGCGACGAGGAGGCCGCCGCCGACGTTGAACATCGAATAGTTCCCCGTCTGGACCGAGGCGAACTCGCTGGCCTTCTTGATCCCGAAGGCGCCGCCCGCCGCCACGCCGACGAAGGGGGTCACCGGCGAGGAGGCGAACAGGAAGGCGTTGAAGCCGCCGCCGGCATAGACGACGCGAACCTGCTCGCCGACCGTCTCGCCGACCATGGCCTCCAGCGAGACGTGCGGAGCCAAGAGCCACGACGGGCGGAACATGAACATCCCGTCGCCCCCCAGGATGCCGCCGGAGAAGGCGAAGCCGACCGTCTCTTCGGGCAGCGGCGGGGGTGAAAAAAGGGTGTTCTCCATCCGCCTCCAGACGGACGGGCCCTCGTGCGCTGCGGAGGTGTCGACGTCGAGGGGGAAGACCTCGTCGCCCAGGATCCAGCCGTAGGTCCCGTCGGGGAGCTCGACCCGGAACCAGTGGTCGTGGGAGGCCCGGCCGATGGCGGGGAGGACCTCGTTCATCTTGGCCGTGTAGACGACGCGGAAACCAAACCCCGGCCCGGTGTGGACCTGGGCCTCCTCGGCGATGACGCGGACGAGGGCGGTGTCGTCCGCGCGCGCCGGCGTTGACGACAAGAGGACCGCGAGCGCGGCGAGGCCGAGCGTCGAGGCAGCCGTCGCGCGCGTCGTGGCGCCGGTCGTCGTCCTGGTCATGGAGCGGTGATCCACATCTGGACGAGCGTCGGCTCGGGGCCGGTCGGCGCGATGAGCATCCCGCCGCCGTGCGCCAGCCGGTTCTCGGGATAGATGAGCAGATCGCTGTCGAGCGGATCGGCGCAGTTCATCTTCTGGGTGGCTTGCGCGTAATCAGCCAGGATGTCGGGCGGCAGCGGGTTGGGGGGCGGCGTGGAGAGCGTGGCGATCGACGCCGTGATGTCGGTCAGCGTCATCGCGGTGAGCGTCCCCGTGCCATGGCAGCTCGAGTCGAAGCAGTGCTTGCTGTTGTACGTGTTCCCCAGGAAATTCGGCCAGATCTGCGTCACGAAGTACTGCTGGCTCGGCTCGCAGAGGTTGACGTCGGCGGGCGGCGCGCCGAGGTCGACCGTCTGGCAGCCGGTGGCGGCCCCGAACAGCAACGCCGCCGCCGCGACGACCGGCGCCCCCCGGCGCTTCAAAACGTGTACCTCAGGTAGGTGGTGGCCATCAGCTCCTGGCTCCCCGAGAGGTTGGTCATGAGCAGGTAGTCGCCGCGGATCCCGACCGAGAAGTGGCGCGAGAGCGAGTGGTAGTCCGCCCCGGCGCCGCCGCCCGCGGTGAAGCCGACCCGGTAGCGCGGCTCGACCATCAAGGCGTAGAGCGCGTTGGTGGAGAGGCGCGCCAGGCCCACGCCCCCCTCGCCGAAGATCGAGGTCTGCCCGAAGCGCAGGGTCAGCTTTCCCTCGACCGTCCCCTGGTAGGTCTGGAGCAGCTGGCCGGCGAGCACGTTCCCCTCGGCGATCTGGTGGGTCGAGCCGAGGAAGTGCGCCTGCAGCGCCAGCCAGCGGAAGATGTCGTAGCCGACGTGCGCCCCGATGGCGAAGCCGGGCGAGACGACGCCGCCCGCCTTGCCGAAGAAGGCGACCGCGCCGATCTCCCCTTCGGTGTAGAGGCCGTGGGCGAACTTGTTCGGGTCGGGGAAGACGACGGCGCTCGCCGGCTCGGCGGTCACTTGTGCCCGGGCGACCGATGCGCCCGCGAGCAGCCAAGACGTCGCCAACGCTGCCATCAGCTTTCCGGGTCGTGGTGGTTTCAATGGCCCCTAGGTGGTGGTCATCACATCGTCGCCGGCGGCACGAACAGCGTCGGCGTGGGCGAGAAGAGCGTGTCGGTCGTATTGTGCAGCAGCTGGTCGTCGTCGTCGCGCACCCGGATGGCGTAGTTGCAAGTCATCATGGTGTCGGCGGTGAAGTTGACGTCGATCTCGATGAGGGCGGGGATCACGGCGTTGGGCGGCACGAAGCTCATGATCCCGATCGGGTTCACCTGCGAATTGTTGATCAGCACGGCGTTGAAGGGAGACATCCACTGGCCGATGCCGTAGAGGTCCAGCTCCGCCTCGTTGAAGTCATCCTCGCGCACCGTCCCGGAGATGGTCTGCCCGGGGCCCAGGATCTGCGGCGTCACCGGGATGAGCGGGATGTACTGGGGGGCGTCGTTGTTCCCTTGCCCCAGCACCATGGCCACGATGTTCTCGTCGTACTTGGTGTACTCGTTGGCGCCGTCGACCCCGATGCTCCACATCCCGGGCGTGCTGCCGGTGTTGGTCACCTGGTAGGTCATCTCGAGGTGGACGTGATCGCGCTGGATCCAGGGGACGTCGAACCCGAGCGTGTTCTTCTGCGTGTCGAGCTCGGTCTGCTCGTCCTTGGTCGGGTTGCGGAACTGCAGGGTCAGCCCGTTTTCGGCCCGGGGCGGGTTCCCCATCGCGTCGGCCGCGCCGCTCACCGCCAGGGCGGGCGTGACGGGCGAGGGGAAGTAGATGGGCGTGTTCAGGTCCTGGCAACCGAGGCCCAGCGACGCCAGCGCGGCCAAGGCGAGAGGGGAGCTGAGACCGAAGCCGCGAAGTCGGCTCACGGGATCGAACATCCGGCGCCTCCTCTCATGACCCCCCTTTGAAGACGAACGGGAAGCGGCCGACGATCGTCTGGCCCGGCGCCTTGGGGAACTGCCACTGCTTGACCTGGCGGACGATGCACCCCTCGACCGCGGCGTCGTTCATGGCGCTCGACTTGATGTTCGCCTTGCTGACGGTGCCGTCGGGCTGGATCACCCAGAAGACGTCGATGTTGCCGGCCAGCGAGGCCTTGTGCTGCAGCTCCTTCTCGTAGCAGTACTTCACGCCCGCCTCGTGGGCCTTGACCACCTTGTAGACCTGCTCCTTGGAGAGCGAGCCATCGGTGTCGCCGCCGCCCGCGCCGAGGCCGACCGAGACCTCCTTCGGACCGTGCTCGGAGAACTTGGGCCCTTTGCCGTGGCCGTGTGTGCCGCGCCCGCCGGTGTCCAGGTTGCCGGCGCCGTAGATGTGGCCGTACCCGGTGCCGCCGCCGCCCGACCCGGAGCCGCTGGTGGTGAGGCCCCCGGCGCCGTGGCCGACGACCATCTTGGCGCCCGCCATCCCGGCCATGGCCTGCTCGACGTCGTTGTTCTGGGCGAACAGCTTGGAGAGGCCGGAGCCGGGCGCCTTGTCGCGCCCGATGATGCTGAGGATGCCGACCTTCTGGACCTTCTCGCGCAGGATGTCTTCTTTCCCCTTGGGGATGATGGTGTCCTTCGGCGTGGCGTCGTTGCGGCCGATGCGGCCGGCCTTCTCCTTGGCGCGCTTGGTCTGCCCTTCTTTCTCCGTGGATTTCTGCGCCTCCTCTTCCTTTTGCTTCTTGATCTCCTTCTTCTGGAACTCCAGCGCGGCGGGGGCCTCGATCTTGGCGACGCGGTTGGCGTCGAGCGCCAGCGGCGGCCGGGGCTCGGTCTTCTCCCAGAGCAGCGTCAGCAAGATGGAGAGCGCGCCCAGCACGATGGCGGTCCCGGTGGTGATCTGCACCATGTGCGGATCGCGGAAGCGCGGCCGCGGAATGGTGTCGGGGGGATCGACCCAGCGGATCTCGATCCGCAGGTCGCTGCCGTCATTGAAGACGAGCTTCGCCTTGTCGCCGCGCGCGAGGTCGACGTCGCGCGACGCCACGTCGGCGACCGGCGTGGCCGCCCCGCCGAGCGTCAAGTCGCCTTTCAGCTCGGGGGCGAGGTGCAGGACATAGCCGTCGCGACGCGGTCGCAGCAGCAGGTACTTCTTCTGTCCGTTGAGCGGCGGGGTGACGAAGGTGGCGCGCTTCGAGGGGCCGACGGTGACCTTGCGGCGGCGGGGGAGCAGGCGATAGGCGATGATCTGGCTGCGCCAGATCATCGCCACCTGCAGCATCGCGTGGGCGGTCACGGGGCGGGGCGCCGTCTGGCGACGCGCGGGCTTGCGGCCCGGCGGCGGAGGCGGGATGGCGTGAGAGTGAGTGGTTGCCACGGCGTCACCTATTCGTCTGCGTCAAAGGCTCTTGTCATCGGCACTCTGCGCGAGCTCCTTCATGAACGAGCGCTTGTCCGGTGCCGACATGTCGAGCTCCAACTTGACCCGGTTCAAAAAGTACAAGAGTTGCGGCGTCTTGAGCTTTCCCTCCACGTCCATGGCGCCGAAGGTGTAGGTCTTGGTCTTGATCGTCTTGCCGCCGGGCTTGCTCTCGGCGGCGGGCTTCGCCTCGTCCGCCGCCGTCTCCGCGTTCCCCTCGCCGGACGACGAGCTGTCCAGGCTGGGGGGCGGCGCGGGAGCGACCGCGCGTTCCTGCGTGCGCGCCGGCGCGGGCTTGTGCGCGGTCGCGCGGCGCTTGGCCGGCTTGGCCTCGGCGCGTCCGGCCGAGAGAACGGCGAAGACCAGGGCGACGATGACGAGACGCGACCTCACTTGAGCTCCTTGAGTCGGCCCTCGACGTCGGCGCGGCGCCCGTCGTCCTTGCCGACCGCCTGCAGGTACTGCGTGAGGAAGTCCTTGGCCTTGACGGGATCCTTGTCGAAGTCCATGTAGAGGACGCCGAGGTCGTACAGCGCCGGCGGGTAGTCGGGCTCGATGTCGAGCGCGCGCTCGTAGGCCTTGCGGGCCTCGTCGAACTTCCCGTCGCCGCGCGCGGCGACGCCGAGCGCGACCTGCGACTCGGCGTCGTTCGGATCGATCTCCGTCGCCTTCTCCAGGTCGGCGCGGGCCCGCTTGTAGTCGCCGCAATCGAGGTAGACCACCGCCTTGTTGAGGCGCGCCTGGACGTACTTGGGGTCGAGCTCCGAAGCCTTTTGAAAGTCCAAGAAAGCCTCCTGGTCATGACCTCGTTCGAAGGCGACGAGACCCAGGTTGTTCCAGACGAAAGCGCTCTTGGGGTCGAGATCTGCAGCTTTGTGGAGCGCAGTCTCGGCAAGTTCGAACTTCCCCATTTTATAATAGGTCAGGGCCAAGGCGTTATACGCAATGACTGTGTGGGACACGTCCCCACCTGCCTGCGTGAGCAGCAAGCGCGCCTGCTCCAGCGACTCGTCGAGTGTGCTGGATCCCATATCTCCAGTCTCGCGCAGCACCTGGCTGTAACGGGCGCGCATCTCGAAGTCGTTGGGATCCGAGCTGAGCCAGCGGGCGTAGACCTCGCCGGCCTTCTTGCCGTTCTTTGCGCGGCGGAGGCTCTCACCGTAGGCGAGCACGGTCTTGCGCGCCCCCGGCTGGATGTCGAGCGCCTGCTTGAAGTCGTCGACCGCGGCGTCGAAGTTGCCGAGCGTCGTCTCGACGACCCCCAGATCGTGCCAGGCCTCGAACAGGCGTCCGTCGAGCTTGGTCGCGCGCGTGAGCGGCTCGCGCGCGTCCTTGTAGTGCCTGCGCCCCATCCGCATGATGCGCACCCCTTCGTCGAACGCCGCCTGCGCCTCGGGGTTGGTCTTGGGGAGGGCCACCGCGGCGATCGGGCTGGCGGCCGCCGTGCCCGGCGGCGGGGCCTTGTGGGCACAGCCCCCGGTACCGCCTCCGAGCGCCATCGCCACCGCGAGCGCGCCCGCCAGACCGAGCCGGCGGCACGCGATTTCGGGCGCTGGTGAACCCCCCTCCGTGCGGAATCGAGCGCCGCCCGCTCGAACCGCCCGATCCTCCGCACGGGACTTTTTTCCGGCGGCAGGGAGCGCTCCTGTCGATTTGAGGCCGCGCTCCCTGCCGCCGGAAAAAGGTTCATGTGCGGAGGCGGAGGGGAGAACGAGCGGGCGACCTTGATTCCGCACATGGCCGGGGTTCACGTTCACGTCGACCGAGATCTCGAACCATGCCCGGACGAGCCCGAGTCCGAGGAGAGGGCGGCGACTATTGGTCACGGCGCACCTCTTCAATGCGGTCCATCGTCACGCGCGGCTCGCCCGGCCTGGTGGAGAGGCGCATCTCGGCCTCTTTCGGAAACTCGTTCTCCGCCAATCGGGAGAGGGCCTGGCGGATCGCCTGCGTGTGCTTGTTGTAGACGCCGATCTGCAGCGCGCGCGCGTACCCGGACTTG
>DATNDC010000130.1:0-23644 GCA_035607055.1 Polyangia bacterium | reverse complement strand
CCCCAATCAGCTGTTCGTGATGGGCGACAACCGCGACAACTCCTCCGACTCACGCGTCTGGGGGTTCGTGGACATGGAGCTGGTCAAGGGGCGCGCCCTCATCGTCTGGTGGTCGCGCGCCGAGACCGACGGCTGGAGCCCGGTCGACTGGTTCAAGGCCATCCGCTGGCGCCGCTTCTTCATGCCCGTCCGCTGAACCCTTCCCCCCTCCGCCGCCCCCTCGCCCGGGCCTCGGGCCGCTCGCTCGCTTCCTCTTGAGGGCGGCCGGAGACGGGTATCGCCTCGGCCTGCGCACCTAAAAGGTTGGAATCGGCAGGCGGAACAACAGAGCCGCCTGCCTCAGCTCCGGCCGAGGCGACACCCGTCTCCGGCCGCACGCGCGTTTCACCTCGCTCCGCTCTTGCTGGCTCCAGCCAACTTGCATGCGGAGCGAGACGCGGCTCTTCGGCGAGCGGGAGGGACGGGTGTTCGGTCGGCCGGAGCTGAGGAGGGCGGCTCTGTCGTTCCGCCCGACGATTCCAACCTTTTAGGTGCGCAGGCCGACCGAATACCCGTCCCTCCCGCCCCCGCCGAAGAGTCGAGCGAGCGAGCGGCGCCCGAGGCGGGGGGCGGCGGAGTCGGAGGGGGAGGGGGTTCAGCGGTGGAGGAAGTAGAGGAGGGCGGCTACGACCGCGATGACGCCTCCCACCACGGCCACCACGCGGTAGGCCTCGAAGCGGTCGGGGCTGCTGTCGAGCGCGCGCTGGGTCCGCGCGATCTCGTCGCGCAGCGCGTTTGCGTCGGAGAAGCGCTTCTCCTTGTCCTTGGCCACCATCTTCAAAATGATCGCGTCGACGCCGGGCGGGATCGTCACCTTGTCGGTGAGCTTCGACGGTGAGGGCGGCTCCTGGCGCATGTGGAAGTTGATGATGTCGATCGGGCTCTTGGCGCTGGCGAAGGGGAGGGTGCCGGTCAGCATCTCGTAGGACATCATCCCCAGCGCGTAGATGTCCGAGCGGCCGTCGAGCTTCTGCCCGCGCAGCTGCTCGGGCGACATGAACTCCAGGGTCCCCAGCGTCTGGCCCACGGCGGTCAGCGCCGGGACCTGGCGCTCGTCGGAGACCACCTTGGCGATCCCGAAGTCGAGCACCTTGACGTGGTCGGCGCCGTCGCGCGACTCGATGAAGACGTTCTCCGGCTTCATGTCGCGGTGGACGATGCCGTTTTCGTGCGCCTCGGCCAGCGAGGCGGCCACCTGGTCGAGGATGCCCAGCACCCGCTCGTAGGGGAGCCGTCCTTCGGACTTCTGCACCTGGTGCAGGCTCTTGCCGCGCAGGAGCTCCATCGCCAGGTAGAGGATCCCGTCCGGCGTTTCGTCGAAGTCGTAGGTGGTGACCGTGTGCGGGTCGCGCAGCTTCGAGCAGGCCTCGGCCTCGCGCCGGAAGCGCGCCACGATCGTCTCGTCGGAGACGTTGTGGGGGTGGAGGATCTTGAGCGCCACCTCGCGCCCGGTGGCGAGCTGCTTGCCGCGGAAGACGGCGCCGAAGCCCCCTTCGCCCACCTTGTCCTCGACCAGGTAGCGGTGGTTGAGCGTCCGTCCGATGAGGTTCTCCAGCGGCTGCGCCACGGGGCGCAGGCCGACGGCGGGGCGCGCCGGCGCGGCGGCGGCGGGCGCTGCCACGACGTTGGGCGTGGAGGAGACCACCGCGGCGGACGCGGGGAGCGAGGCGTAGGGGTTGGCGGCCGGCTGCGACGAAGCGGCCGGCGACGAGCCCGACGATGAGGATCCCGGCGATGAGGATCCCTTCGGGGGGGGCGAGACCTTGATCGTCTCGGCGGCCGCGCCGAGCCTCAGCTTGGCGACCAGCGCCCGCTGGCTGATGGCGGTGGGCGAGATCGGCTGCCCGCAGGCGCCGCAGAATCGCGCGCCGTCCTCGATCTCCGCCTCACAGTGTGGACAACGAGACATGCCGCCGACCTAGGGGAGGGTCACCCGGCCGTCCGAGCGCGTCGCCTGATCCCGCGCGCACTTCATGACGAAGATGCCGCCGGCGGCGGCCGCCACCAAGGCCACCATGAACCAGGCCAGCAGCGAGGGGACCCGACGGGGCCCCGCCGCCGGCATGTCCCGGCGCGCGCGCATGCTGCCCGTCGTCTCCGCGGGGTCGGTCTTGGTCGGGACCTCCTCCTCGCCGCCGAGCAGCCCGGCCGGCAGGCGTTCTTCCACGGTCTCGCGACCGAGGCTGGCGTCTTCGACCGGCCCGGTCGGCTCGGGGACCGGATCGTTCCCCGGGTCGTAGCCGATGAAGCCGACCGTGTCCTCGGCGCTGGGCGCGGGCAGCGCCTCGCCGTCGAACCGCGCCAGCGTCACCGTGATGTTGTCCGGCCCGTCGCGATCGAGCGCCTTCTGGATCAGCCCCTCGCCCGCCTTCTGCAGGTCGGGCTCGGTGACCAGCACCGAGAGGATCTCCTCGTCGGTGACCGGCCCGTGCAAGCCGTCCGAGCAGAGCAGGGCGACGTCCCCCTTGCGCAGCGGGACCTGCGAGAGAACCACCTCGACGTGCTCCTGCACGCCCAGCGCCTGCAGGATGATGTTGGCGTGCTCGAAGGCCTTGGCCTCCTCGGGCGTCATCGCCCCGGCCTCGATCAGCTGCCAGGCGAGCGACTGGTCCTTGGTCACCTGCGCCAGCTTGCCATCGCGCAGGACGTAGCAGCGCGAGTCGCCGATCTGTGCCACCACCAGCGTGTCGTCGACCAGAGCAGCCGCCGTGCAGGTGGTCCCCATCCCGCGCTCGCTCTGGTTGTCGCGCGACTGGATGAAGATCCGCTCGTTGGCGCGCTGGACCGCGCGGCGCAGGAGGCGCGCGAACGCCTCGCGCGGCTGCGGCTCGGCGGCGGTCAGGGCCTCGTAGATCGAGTCCGCCGCCATCTGGGCGGCGACCTCGCCGGCGGCGGCGCCGCCCATCCCGTCACAGACCAGCAGCAGCGCCCCCTTGTCACCCAGCTTGAAGGTGAAGGGCGGGCGGCCGTCCGAGACGCGTAGGGAGCCGGTCACGTCAGCAACGAGGAAGTTGTCCTCGTTGTGCTCGCGAATCAGCCCGACGTCCGTTTTACCGAAGACCTCGATCGAGATGTCGGGGGGCGTAGGCATCGGTCGGGTGCAGCCTCATCCTATCTCGAACCGGAGCAGCTCGTCTCCCATTCGGATGAGATCGCCGGAAGTCAGGCCATGGGGTCCCCGCAGCCGGAGGAAGGTCCCGTTCGAGCTCCCCAGGTCCTCGAGGTGCCCGCGGCCGTTTCGGAAGGAGATCTGCGCATGCCGGCGCGACATGAATTCGTCATCGGAGAAGACCAGGTCGGCCGTCTCCCGCCCCAGGACCACGTCGGGGCGGGTCAGGTGGTAAAGGTCCCGGGTGACCGCCGCCGGGGTCACCTGCCGCAGGCGGGCCCAGGGGGGGCGGACCGGGGTCCCGAACACCACCACCCCGTGCTCGAGCGCCGGCCGCAGGTTGCGCTCGGCGTCCGTCAAAAGCTCGAATTTCAGGACCTGCTTGCCGATGAGGAGCTGGTCGCCGTCCTGCAGGTCGATCGGCCCCCGCAGGCGGACGTAGACGCCGTTGCGGGCCTCGAGCGGCGTCAGCACCCGGCCGGTCAGGCTGGCCACCACCCGCGCGTGCCGGGGCGCCAGGTGTGGGTCCTCGAACAGCAGGTCCCCCTCGGTCCGCCCGATGTCGATCTGGTCACCGAGCAAGTTGTAGGAGATCCCGTCGGTCCCGTCCCGGTGCACGACGACCAGCCGGAAGCCAACCTGCTGCTGGCCGACCCGCATGGCCACGGCCATCGGCGCCGCCACCGGGCCGGCGTCGACCATCCGGTCGGTCGACCGGTTCGAGGCGGCGGGGGCTGCCGTCCTGCCGCTGCCGACCTCGGACAACGGTTCGGGCGCCAGCCGAGTCCCACAGAACTGGCAAAAAACGACGTCAGACTCGTTTACGTTTCCGCACCGACCGCACTTCATCATGTCGAAGGGGTTTGCAAGGGGCCGAATCCTTTGGTAACAGGCGGCCCGACCCGAACACCCCGCCGGCGCTGCCCGCCATTTCCTCGATTTTCTAAGTGCGTCAAGAGATAACAACTTCCATCGGTACGGTCAATTCGACCCGGAAACCCGAAAGGGGTTCCCGCACCCGCCCGCGACAGATCTCGCTGGCCAGAGCCGAGCTCCGTCCGCGCGATACAACGTCAGATCCTGGCGTCTGTTCCCGCCCCCTCCCGCGCCGGGCCATCTCGCCCGGTTGCTGGGCCGCGGCCGCCTTGGCCCTGCTGGTCATCTCGTCGGGGTGTGGGCCGCTGGTCGAGCGGGCGCCCTTCGCGGTGCGCCCCGATTCGGTCCGGCCCGCGGATCTGCTGGGTCCGTACGACGGCATCGTCCTCGACGCCGACTCGGACCGGCCGGTGGGCGGCGCCACGGTCGCGGCGTCCTGGGGCTTCGAGAACGGCGTCGGGTTCCACGCCCCCGCCGGCGCCCGCGAGGTGGTGGTGCAGACCGGCGCGGACGGGCGCTACACCATCCCGCGCCTCGACGACCTGCCCGAGGGGGCCTCGGCGCGCATCCGGCGCTTCACGCTGGTCATCTACCACCGGGGTCACGTCGGCTGGCGGAGCGACCGGATCTTCCCCGGACATGCGCCCCGGCGCGACTTCAGCCAGCGCGGCAACCGGGTCCGGCTCGACCGCTGGCAGCCGGCCTACCGCCACGCCACCCATCTGGTCTTCCTGGGCGGCGGCGCGAAGATCCGCTTGGCGGCCGCCTGGGAGCTGCAGCCGGCCGCGCTGGAGCTCGAAGGGGAGCGGCTGCCGGTCGAGCACGGCAAGCCCGAGGCGGCACCGGCGGCGACCGCGCTGGCGCCGCTCGACGTCTCCAAGCTGCTCAGCGACGAGGAGATCCGGGCGGTCACCGGCTACGTCGGCAAGTTCGAGGACGGCAAGCTGACCGACCTGCCGACCACCGAGTTCTACGACAGCCGCCACTTCAAGGCGCTCGGCAAGCCGGAGAGCTTCGACGTCGGCGTGCGCGTCTGGCGGCTCGGGCCCGCTGCCTCCGAGGTCCAGTACAACAAGCTCATGAGCACCCTGCCCGGCGCGCGCGCGACGGACGAGGTGGGGGACGCGTCGTTCAGGGCCCAGTCGGGCGAGATCGGCGGGCTCGTCTTTCTGGTCCGCGAGCGGGGCGTGGTGGTGTCGATGACCTGCGGCAACGGCCAGTGCACCGAGCCCGCCCAGCTCGCCAAGCTGGCCAAGCTGGTCGAGTCCCACCTCCCCGAGCTGCCGCCCGAGCAACCGCGGCTGCCGCCTCCGCCGGCGGCCGGCGGGACGACGCCGGGCGACGTCGACAACCCGGCCGTCAAACCGACCCCCGCGCCCGAGGTGGCCCCGTGAAGCGTCTCGCTCTCCTCGCGCTCGCCGCGGCGCTGCTCGGCGGCCGTCCGGCCCGGGCCTACGACCCGGCCACCACGCAGGCCGGTCTGACCGAGCAGGCCGCGCTGGCCTCCAATCTGCACCGGGTCCTGGCCCAGCGGCTCGGGCGCCCGCTCGGGCTGTTCGAGCCGATCGCGCTCAATCGCGCCGACCTCGACCCCACGGTGGCGCGCCTCCTCGGCGGACGGCTCGATGCGCTCGATCCGTCGGGCGGCTACCGGCCGGGCGCCGACGGCGTCGCGTCGGCGCTCGCCTGGGTGGTGGCGGGGGCGGTGATCGCAGCGACCCCCGCCGACCGCGGGCAGAACTTCTTCTACGACCCCTCGCGCGGCAACGGCCTCACCCAGGCGGGCGGCTTCTTCCAGGTCGGCCACGACTTGCGGATGCTGTTCGCCGAAGGGGGCGGCATTCGCGGCGCCAGCACCGGGACCACGTTCAACCTGACCGGGCGGCCCTCGACCGAGTGGCTCCTGGCGCCCGAGAACGACGTCGGCCTGCCGGCGTTCTACGACGGCCTCGAGGCGGCCACCATCGCCGAGCGACCGGGGCCGCGCGCGACCGCGCTGGCGCGCGCGTTGCTGGCGCTCGGGGGGACGCTGGCCGTGCTGGAGGACGCGGGCGATCCGGCGAACGTGCGCAACGACTTCCGCGCCGCCTACCTCGACGACGGCGGGTCGAGCGTGTTCGACCGCGGGTCGCGCTTCGATCGCTACGTCGCCGAGACGTTCGGACAGTCGGGTGTTCCCGCGCCGGCGACGCCGGTGAACCGTCCGACGGTGCTCTCCTACATCACCGCGGCCGATCGGCAGGGGCTGGCCGACCGCACGCAGCGGCGGTTCTTCTCCGACGGAACGGTGCCGGCGAGCGTGGTCGTCGACAGGCTGACCACGCCGGCCGAGGTGATGCGCGACGCGCGCGAATCGCTCCCCTACGCCTTCCCGCGCGTCCCGCACCTCGACCGCCTGGCGGGGATGGGCGACGTCCACTACGCCTACGCCTCACCCGAGCCCGCCGCGGGGACGGGGGGGCCCGCCGCGCAGGCCAAGCGGCGCCTCTTCGCCTACCTGCGCGTCCCCGGCCGGGTCCGTTTCTTCCTCGACCGCGCCGTCTACCACGACAGCGCCCGGGCGCTCCTGCCCGAGATTGGCGGCTACGCGGCGGGGCTGATCGATTTCCTGTTTCGCGCCGAGATCCACCTCGACGTCAAGGCGGGAACGGTCGCCGTCGCGGTGACGGGCGCGCACGGCAACGTGCGCGGGGGCGAGGTGCGGCTCTACCTCGAGGACGGCAGCGGACGGCGGTCCGCCTTCGCCTCGGTCCCGGCCTCCACCACGCCGGCCACGCTCACGCTCCCCGCCGGCGCCCGCCGGATCGCGGCGGTGCTGCGGGGCGAGGACGACGGGGGCGCTTTGGTGGCGGTGGCGGAGCGGCCGATTCTCTGACCGACTGTCCGATGACGGGCAGGCGCCGGCGCGGCACGACGACCTCGGCGGGCGCCACCGCGGCGAGCAGCGCCGCCGCCTCGGCCTCGGCGTCCGGATCGTCGTCGTCGGCGGCGGCCGCGGCGGCCCGGCGGAGCGATTCGACCAGGCCGGCGTCGCGCGCCAGCGCCTCGTCGCGCAGGGCAGTCGCCTCCGGCGCATCCCCGGCCGCGCGCGCGGCCCAGGCCAGGAGGCGCGCTCCGTCGGGGCCGGGCACCAGCGCCGCCGCCTGGCGAAAGGCAGCGACCGCCTTGGCGCGCTGCCCGTCGTCGAGCGCGACCCGGCCGAGGTCGAACCAGGGCCAGGGGTTGTCGGGGTCGAGCGCGGTCGCCTCGGCCAAGGCGTCTACCGCCGCCCTGGCCCGCCCGAGCCGCCGCAGCGCCACGCCGCGCGCGTGCGCCGCGCCGGCCGCGCCCGGATCCTGCTTGAGCGCCCGCTCGGCCTGACGGAGCGCCACCAGCGGCGTGACCTCCTCTCCCGAGGGGTCGAACATGTCGGGCGCGTACTCGCCGTCGGGACCGTAGAGCACCTGCTCGCGCGCCACCGTGGCGTCGAGCCAGGGGCCGAACCCCGAGCCGGCGACGGCGCGCTCGTCGGCGCCGGCGTCGTACCGCAGGACGCGCCCCGCGCCGTCCAGCACGTATCGGTCGCCGCTCGCCGCGACGGCGAAGGCGAGCTCGCCGGCTCGCTCCTGCGGCAGCTCGGCGAGCCGCAGGGGCGCCGCCGGACCGACGCCCGCGACGAGGACCGACTCGTGGAAGAGATCGGCGCCGTCGAACGAGCGCAGGAAGGCCTCGTACGCAGCGGGGAGGGGACGGCCGAGCGCCTCGACGGCGCGCGCCAGATCGGCCGGCGCCGCCGGCGGCATGACGCGGATGAGCCCCGCCGGCAAGCGCGCCGTCGCCGCGCGGAAGTGACCGAAGAACGGATCCAGCTCGCGGACCTCGGGCTTGCTCCGCTGGTGGCGAGTCACTTGTGGACGAGCGCCGACGGGAGCGGGCTGCCGGCGACCGTGAACGCCGCCGCCAGGCGCGCCGAGACCCCGCGCCCCTGCAACCGGCCGGCGCCGGGCTCGCGCCGGTTGCCGTCACCGTGGAATGCCAGCACCGAGTCGGCGGCCAGACCGGCCCCCTCGACACGCGGCTCGGCCACCTCGACGATGCGGACGGTACCGTCGGTGACAGCCACCACCTGAATGCAGAGGTCGAAGGCGCCCGCCACCAGCGCCGCGGCCGAGGCCGTCGTGGCGCCGAGCCCGGCCGACACGAGCGCGACCAGGCGGCCGAGCGTCTCGCTCGGCGAGCGCCCCGGGAGCGCCGCCACGATCCCCTCCTGGCCGCGCGAGGCGATCAACGCCAGCTCGCCCAGCTCGGGTCCGACCAACTCGCCGATCATGAGGTGATCGGCGCGCAGCGTGGCCGCCACGCGCAGGAGCCCAGCCATGTCGACGGCGAGGGCCAGATCGGTCCACCCGCCGCGCACGCGCGGCTGGGCGGCCCCGACGGCGACCACCCGGCGATCGGCCGGGATGGCCGCGCCGAGCGCGCCCAGGATCTGCGCCATCGCCGCGGCGTCGCCGGTCACCAGCAGGTTGCGGCGCGCGGTGATCGCGCTCTCGAGCAACGTCTGGGCGTCGCGGCTGCCGGCCGGGATCAGGTCGCCGAGCGCCCGTTCGCCGAGCACCGGCCGTCGGATGGCGGCCACCACGCCCGTCGGCGAGGCGGGGGGGAAGGCGGCCGAGACGCGCGTCCCGTCAGCCAGCCGCACGTCCACCACCGGGTTGTCCGGGGCGGGCGGCGGAAAGGCGGTGTTGGCCAGGCGCCAGAGCGCGTCGGCCACGGCGTTCGGCTCGCCCAGGCTCCCCTCGTGGAGCGCCAACCCCGCGCCCCGATCGACCAGCGCGGCGTCGGGCGCCGTGATCAGGATCTGGGTGACGGCGTCGTCGGCGAGCAAGGCCTCGAACCCCGTGGCGCTGCCGTTGGCGTCGGTGCTCGTCGGCGGGGCAGCGCTGGCGGATCCGAACGCGGGGGCCGCGGCAGCCCCGGGGCGCGCGGCGGCGGACGGCTGTGGGCGGCGGCCGCTCTCGTCCTCCGCGCTGCCGGAGCGGGCGAACAGACCCACGCTACCGGTGTCGTCCGGCGGCTCCTCGCTCAGCGCCGGGGCGGCCGAGCCTCCGAAGCCGTCCTCGAAGTTGTCGCCGCCGAGAGAGCGGGCCGCGAGCGGCGTCGCCGGACGGCGCGGCAGCGGCGGGGGCGGGGGCGGGATCGGCACCCGCCCCGAGCCCGGCGGCCGCGCCGCCAGCCCGAGATCGTCGTCCTCCTCGCTGCCGGCGTACCCGCCGTCGTCGTTGTCGCCGTCGCCGTCGATCGGCATTTGGGCGGCGCTCGAGCCGGCCCGCCGCGGTGGCGGCGGGGGCGGGGGAATCGGCAGCCGGCGCGCCGCGCTCGTCGAGGAGGGGACGTCGGGCGAGAACTCGGCGGCCATGCCCCCTCCGAGGTCGATGCTGATCAGGAAGTCGCCCACGTAGACCCGGTCCGAGGCCGAGAGGAGCATCGGCCCGCCGATCTTGCGCCCGTTGACGTAGGTGCCGTTCGTGCTCTTGAGATCGGCGACCTCGATCTGCCCCGGGCTCTTCACCGTGAACCGCGAGTGCCGCTTCGAAACGTTCCCCTTGGCGAGAACGATGTCGTTGCCGGAGACGCGGCCGACCGTGATTTCGTCCTTGTCGAAAGTGAGCAGCTTCGGCTCACCGTTCTTCTCTGTCAGCGTCAGCTTGATCATGGAACCTCGGAAAGGGGTCAGTCCTGGGTCGGCGCCCTGCGACGTTATTCTCGCCGATCCCGCCGGTCAAGAACGGGCCCCCGCGGGTCGGGCGAGGGCTTAGCGACCGAGGAGCGCCAGGAGCGGCGCCGAGAAAATCGCCAGAATTCCCCCCACGGTCAACCCCACCATGCCGAGCACGACGACCAGCGACACGGGATCGCGCTCGGCGGCGCGCGGCGCGGATTTGTCCTTGGGCCCTGCCAGCATCGGGGGCAGTATACAAGGAAGCTCGCGACGAGGAGGCGACATGACGCGATGGACGCTGGCACTCTCCGCCGCGGTGGCGGCCGCAGGGGCACTGCAGGCAAGCCCGCTCCGGGCGGCGCCGAAGTATTACTTCCAGCTGCAACCGGTGAAGGCCGGTCCCGAGATAAGCGCCGATCTGAAGACCTTCACCGGCGAGGCGCTCAAGGCCGAGCTGGCCTCGCGCGCGCAGTGGGCCTCCGACGTCGGGGCTCCCGGGCAGCAGGGCCCCGGCAGCGATCGCACGGCGCTGGTGGCGGAGCTCAAGAAGCGGAACCTGCGCGGGTTCGACGTGACGGCGCGGATCGAAAAGTTAAAGCAAGAGGTGAAGGATCCCAAGCCAGGCGCCCGGAACAAGCAGCTGGCGGTCGAGTTTGAGGTGACGGTCTTCGGCACCACCATCCCCGACGCCAAGCTGGCCTTCAGCGGCGACGGCCAGTCGGCCAGCGAGGCGGAGGTCTCCGAGCGCCGGCTCGCCGCCGACACGGCCGACACGACCAAGGACGTCATCAAGGACGCCATCAAGCAGGCGGTCGATCAGGCGGAGTTCAAGCTCTCGCTCGGCAAGGCCGGCCCGATGACCGAGCACCACAAGAAGAAAAAATAGCCGCCTCGGCGCCGCCCCCCAGGGGCTTTTCGGGGCGGCGCCATTTTGCTAGCTTCGTGTGTCGGCCCGATGCAGCTCGTCGAGATTGCTCTTTTCGTCGCGGTCGTTTCGCTGGCGGTGACGCTGATCGGGTTCGCGGTACGGCCGTACCTGCGCGCCCGGCGCCGCCCCCCGCCGGGCGAGGTGGCCACCCCGGCGCCGCGGGTGGCGATCGACGTCGCGCCGCGGCCGCAGGCGCTCATTTGCCCGGCTTGCCACCGCGACTACGCCCCCGGGTTGCGGTTCTGCCCCCACGATGCGCGCGAGCTGGTGCCGGCCAACGATCCGGAGGCGCGGGTGGCCGGCACCGGCGCCACCTGTCCGAGCTGCAGGCGTTCCTACGACGCCGGCAAGAAGTTCTGCCCCTTCGACGGCGAAGAGCTGCTGCCGCTGCCGCTGGCCATCGGTGGCGGCGATCCGGCGGGCGCGGCGTCGTTCGCCGGCGTGCTCGGCAAGATCTGCCCCAACTGCTCGCGCCGCTACGAGAGCGAAGCCACCTTCTGCGGCCGCGACGGCGAAGAGCTCGTCCCGGTGAACTAGGCGGCAACCCCGAGAGGGTTCTCCATCACACGCGCGGCGGGCGTGACCTGCTAAAATACCGGCATGCGTTCAAGCTTCGCGCGCGGCCGTTTGCTGGTCGCGCTCGTGGGCGCGCTCGCCGCCTGCCACCGCGCGGCGCCGGACGTCGCCCCCGCCGCGCTCGGCGCGCCGGCGACCGTCGAGGTGCTCAAGGGGGGCCGGTGGCTCTTCACCTACGCCGAGCCGTCGGGCACGTTCTCCACCACCGACAAGCCGGAGACGATCCCCGCGGCGGCCCGGGGCCTCGTGCGGGTGCTCGAGCCGGACGAACAGATGAAGGGCGCCGCCGACCGCGTCTACGTGACCAACGTCGCGGAGCTCTTGGCGAAGGGGAAGTCGTCCGCCAAGGCGATGTCCCGCGAGGCGTTCGAGACGGCGGCGCTCGCCGCGCTCCCGGGCGGTCAGTCGTCGCCGTTCGCGGCGCAGCAGATGGCGCCCGCACCGATGCCGGCCCCCGCCGGGGCGCCCACCACGCCGCCGGGCGGGACGGCGCCGCCCGGAACGACGCCGGTGGTGACGATCTACGGGACCTCCTGGTGCGGCGCCTGCCGCGCGGCGCGCGAGTACATGGTGTCGCACAAGATTCCTTTCGCCGACAAGGACATCGAGCACGATCCGGCCGCCGCGCGAGAGCTCGAGACCAAGGCCGCCAAGATGGGGATCCCGACCGACCGCATTCCGATCATCGACGTGCGGGGGCGCCTCCTCTTGGGGTTCGATAAAGAGCGCATCGAGGCGCTCCTGGGGCAGCCCACGTGAAGCGCGGGGTGTTGCTGGCTGGCGCCCTCGCGGTCGCGGCCGGGCTCGCCGCTCCGCGGCCCGCCGAGGCTCGCCTCATCGACCTCTACGCCGGCGCGACGGCGGGAGGTATCGCGGGGTGGGGGACGACGCCCAAAACGCCCGACTTCTTCGACACCACGCGCGGCGGCGGCGTCGGGTTCGACCTCGGGCTCAAGCTGCTCATCTTCGATTTCCAGGGGAACTTCTTCCAGACGTTCAACGGCTCCGGAGCGTCGGGCACGCTGATCCAGTTCCTCCTCGGGACCGAGGTCGACATCCCGCTCGGCGACGCCAAGCTCTCGAACGGACCAAAAGAGGACGGCAAGCCGTCCGATGGACAGAGCCAAAATGTGCTCAAGCCCGAGATCGCGGCCGGCTTCGGGTTCGGCACCCCCGGCCCGGTGAGCCCGCCGCTGACCGACAGCCAGGTGTCGGCCAAGGGGGTGGTCGCCAACGCCAGCCTCGGCTACGAGCACTACTTCAATCCCTTCCTGGCGGTCGGCGCGGTGGGGACGTTCGGCTACCACTACTTCTTCGGCGGCGACGAGGTGAACGGCACCTCCGGCCACTCCTCCGGCTACCACCTGATAGGTCTCGGAACCTTCACCTTCCACCTCGGGTATTAAGGCGCTCGGGCCAGCAGCCCCAGGAACTGATCGGGCGGGACCAAGGTGTCGGTCTTGGCCACCAGCGTCCCGTCGCGGGAGAGAATGCGAATCGCGGGGAGGGTGTCGGCGCCGTACTTGTGCTTGATGATCCCCAGCGTCGGATCGTCGTCCTCGCGCGTGAGGTCGACGCGCAGGAGCGTGAACCGCTGCAGCTCGGCGGCCACCTCGGGGCGTGAAAACACCTTCACCTCGAACTCGCGGCAAGGGAGGCACCAGCTGGCGGCGAAGTCGACCAGCAGCGGGCGACCGGCCGCGCGGGCCGCCGCCACGGCGGTCGGCTCGTCGGAGAGCCAGGCGAGCTTGACGTCCCCCTTCGGGGCCAGGAGGTAGTTCGTGGCGCCGAAGAGGCCGATGGTGGTGAGGCCGACCGCCAGCGCCTTGCGCACCCGCTCGGCGGCGCCGCCGTGGAAGCTGGCGTGGACGGCGCCCAGGCCGACGCCGACCAGCACCAGCGCCGCCATCTCCACCGCGAACCGCGTGGTCCCCGAGCCGAAGCGGGCCAGGGCCGGGACGACGTTCTTGAGGTAGTAGAGCGCGGCCGCGAAGAGGGCGATCCCGAACACGCTCTTCACCCACTCCATCCAACGGCCCGGGCGGGGCAGCGACATGGAGAAGCCGGCCAGGAGCCAGAAGGGGAGGCCCACGCCGGCGCCGTAGGTGGCCAGCAGCAGGAAGCCCCAGCTGGCGTTGCGGGTGGTCGCCACGTACGCCAGCAGCGAGGCGAGCGGCGGACCCGTGCAGGGGGCGGCGATGATCCCGGCGACCAGGCCCATGGCGAACGCGCCGACCAAGCCGCGTCCACCGACGCGCGAGAGGCGCCCCTGCAGCCCCGACGGCAGCGCCACCTCGAAGGCGCCGAACATCGAGAGGCCCATGGCGATGAAGAAGAGCGCCAGCGGCACGATGACCCAGGGGTTGCCGAGGAAGGTGCCGAACGCCCGACCGAGCAGGCCGAACGACGTGCCGAGCCCGCCGAACATCGCGGCGATGCCGGCGACGTAGGCGGTCGCCAGCGCCAGCGCGCGACCGCGCGGCACGCCGGCCTTGGCCCCGAAGATGCTGACGGTAATCGGGATCATCGGGTACACGCAGGGCGTGAGCGCGGTGAGGACGCCGTAGCCGAGCGCGAAGAGCAGACTGGGGTGGGCGCCGCCGTTCATCCGGAGTCTCCCTAGTATACGGTCCGAGGATTTCTACGCCCCAATACCGTTGCGGTTACGCGCGACAACCGGTAACTTTCGCCGCGGTGGCCCCCCAGCACGACCCGGTTCGCCCATGAGCACGCAGCGGCGCTGGTCTGGTCCCGCGCTCGGCCGGCTGGCCGTCATGGGCGCCGGTCAGATCGGCGGCTCGGTCGCGCTGGCGGCTCGCGCCGCGGGCGCCGTCTCCGAGGTGGTGGCCTGGAGCCGGACGCGTGAAAAGCTGGAGCGCGCGCAGGCGCTGGGGGTGATCGACCGCTCGGCGCCGTCGGCGGCCGAGGCGGCCCGCGGCGCGGCGCTGGTCGTGCTGGCCACGCCGGTGCGCAGCCTCGGCGAGATCGCCGCCGAGATCGCCCCCGCGCTCGCGCCGGGGGCCATCGTCATCGACGTGGGGTCGGTCAAGGCGACGGCCATCACCGCGGTCGAGCCCCGCCTGCCGCCCGGCGCGTACGTCGCTTGCCATCCGATCGCCGGGACCGAGCGGGTCGGCCCCGACGCCGCCAGCCCGCTGCTGTTCGAGGGGAAGCGCTGCGTCCTCTGCCCGACGGCGAAGAGTCGCCCGGAGGTGGTCGCCACCGTCGAGCGCCTGTGGGCGGCGATGGGCGCCGAGCCGGTGCAGATGAACGCCGAGCTGCACGATCGGGTGATGGCCGCCGGGAGCCACCTGCCGCACGTGGCGGCCTACGCGCTGGCCGGGACGCTGGGCGCGATCTCGGGCGACGTCATCGAAGGGTTGCGCCGGCTGCCGACGTCGAGCCTGCGCGACACGACGCGCGTCGCCGCCTCGGGGCCGGTGATGTGGCGCGACATCTTCCTCGACAACCGCGCCGAAGTGCTGCCGCTCATCGAGGCGCTCGGGCGCCAGGTCGAGGCGTTGCGCGCCGCCATCGCCGCCAGCGACGGAAAGCGGATCGAGCAGCTGCTCGAGTCCGGCAAGAGCGGGCGCGAGCGTCTCGTCCCGGGCTAGCGATGGCCGGTCGTTTGCGCGCGCCTCTCGCCGGGGTGGTCCTCGCTGCCGCGGCGGTCGTCCCTGGCTGGGGCTGCGCCGACATGTTCCAGCAGCAGCAGCCCGGCGCGAGCGCCTCGGCGGCGCCCGGACCGCGCACCGCGCCCGACGACAGCGATCTGTGGAACCTGGTGCAGGCGAGCGCGGACGTGGTGGCCGAGGCGGACATGGCCGCGCTGCGCGCCTCCCCCTGGTCGAGCTCGATCATGCAGACCAACCACCAGGCCCAGCTCGCGGGACAGCTGCTGTTCGGGTACGACATCTTCACCGAGTCCGATCGCTTGATGCAGGTGACGTTCGACGCGGCCGGCGCGCAGCGCAACCTGACGATCCTCAGGGGGACCTTCGATCCCGCGCGGGTCCACGCTGCCTTCGTCGCCGCGACGCCCGGGGCCACCGAAGGGCGCTGGCGGGAGAGCCCGATCTGGGAAGGGAACGGCCGGGCCGTCGCGCTGGTGACGCCACGGACGCTGGTGCAGGGCGATCCGGGCGACGTGCGCGGCGCCATCGACGCCGCCTGGGGCGTCGTTCCCGACGCTCGCGCGGTTCCGCTCGGCGCCGCGCGACGGTCGCTCGACGCCGATCGCCCTGGACCGGCGGCGTTCATCGCCTTCAACGTCACCGAGGGGATGCAGGGTCGCGCGGCCAGCATGGGCTTCGGGCAGGTCCCGCCCGGGCTGGCGCTGGGCGCCGCGCGGCTCGACCTCGGCGACGACCTCAACGCCGAGGTGCTGGGGATCTTCGACACGCCGGCCAACGCGGTGGCGGCGGCGGCGGGCGGCACGGTGGCCGTCCGCACCTACGCTCAGAACGTCATGGTCCGGATGCTGGGGCTCGGGCCCGTCCTCAACGGCGTCGTGCTGGGCACCGAGGGGACCCGCCTGCACGGCCACCTGCGGATCCCCGCCGACCGGCGCGAAGGGCTGGGCGACAAGGTGGCGCAGATCGTGAAGATGATCGCCGCCGCGCACCCCTGAGCGCGCCCGCCCGCGCGATCTCGTGGTAGTGAAAGCGACGATGTCGTCCTCGCTCCGTGTCCGCCGCTCGGGTCCCCTGCGCGGCACCTGCCGGGTGCCGGGCGACAAGTCGATCTCCCACCGCGCGCTCCTGTTCGGCGCGCTCTGCGACGGCGTCGTCGAGGCGAGCGGCCTCGGGCAGGGGGGCGACAATCTCTCCACCGCCGCCGCGCTGCGGGCGCTGGGCGTGGACGTCCAGCTCGAGGCGGGCAAAGCCCGCATCGCCGGGGTCGGCTTCGGCGGGCTGCAGGCGGCGGCCGAGGCGCTCGACTGCGGCAACTCGGGAACCACGATTCGCCTGCTGATGGGTCTCGTGGCGGGGCGGCCGTTCGAGACCGAGCTGCGGGGCGACGCCTCGCTCACCCGGCGCCCGATGGGGCGGGTGGCGGCGCCGCTGCGCCAGATGGGGGCGACGATCGACGGCCGCGGCGATCCGGCCCGCCCGGGCGACGTCTTTCCGCCGCTGCGCGTGCGCGGCGGCGCGCTCAACGGGATCAGGCACCAGCTCAAGGTCGCGAGCGCTCAGCTCAAGAGCGCGCTCATCCTCGCGGCCCTGCAGGCGCGTGGCCCGAGCGAGCTCGTCGAGCCCGCGCGCTCGCGCGACCACACCGAGCGCATGCTCGGCTTCCTCGGCGCGCCGATCGCCGTCGCCGCCAGCGGCGCGATCGTCGTCGACCCGAGCGGCTGGAACGGCCGGCTCAAGCCGGCGCGGCTGACCATCCCCGGCGATCTGTCGTCGGCGACGTTCCTGATCGTGGCGGCGCTGATCGTCCCCGGCAGCGACGTCGTCATCGAGAACGTGGGCCTCAACCCGACCCGCGCCGGCGCGCTCGATGTGCTGCGCGCGATGGGCGCGGACCTGACCATCGAGCCGACCGGCGAGGCGATGGGGGAGCCGGTCGGCCGGGTGCGGGCCCGCGCCAGCAAGCTGCGCGGCACGCGCGTGGCGGGCGAGCTGGCGCTGCGCGCCATCGACGAGATCCCGGCCCTGGCGGTGGCGGCCGCGGCCGCCGACGGCGAGACGACCTTCGCCGACCTCACCGAGCTGCGCATCAAGGAGTCGGACCGCATCGCGGCGCTGGCGCGCGAGCTGGGACGCGCCGGCGCGCGCGTCGACGAGCGCCCGGACGGCTTCGTCGTGACCGGCCTCGCCGGCCGGCCGCCCGCGGGCGGCGCCGTCGTCCCCGAGCACGACCATCGCATCGCCATGTCGGGCGCGATCCTCGGCCTCACCGGCGCCGACGAGACCACCGTCCCGACAGCCGACATCGGCACCTCGTTCCCGACCTTCGCCGAGACGCTGGGCGCGCTCGGCGCCCCGATCGACGTCGGCTAGTTCCCGCCGGCGTCGCTTCCGCCCGGGCAGACCTTGGCGACCGGACACTTGGCGTACAAGGTCGACAAAACGTCGAGACCGTTCATGCAGAGCGTGGAGTTGATCGCATCGATGCACACCGTCAGCGCGGACTGGTCGACTTTCCCCTGACAGGCGGTGTCGGGCCACATTCCCGTCCAGTAGGACAAGACCTGGGTCTGACAGTCGGCGTAGGTATCGAACGTGTCGCCCGTCGCGGTGCCGATCTGGTTGCACATCTGGTAGTAGTTGCAGCTGGCGGTCGTCGCCTTGGTGCGCGCCGACGCGATGTCGCTGCTCGAGACGCCGCCGCAGCCGACCGCGCCGCCGAGCCCTGCCCCCAAGCCTCCGATGAGCACCGCGATCGCCAGCTTGCCGGTTGTCGTCATCGCCGCTCCTTTTCGTGGTCGTCCGTCGTCCATCACCAGCGCACGCCGACGGCGACCCCGTTGATGGGATCTCCGCCGTGCGCCCGCACGATCGTCACGTAGGCGCCGGTCAAGGTCAGGGCCGCGCCGGCGCCGATGAGCACGCCGCCGCCGATGTTGCGGGAGCGGTTCTCCGAGCAGGCGGTCGCGGTGCAGCTCGCCTGCGACGCCAGCACGGCTGACCCGGCCGCCACCGCCAGCGCGCCGAGCATCGTGAGGAGCGCCGGGCCGGTGAGGTGCGGCGCCGGCGGGGGAAGGGGCGGCACCACCGGCGCGGTCGCGGGGGTCGACTCGTCGATGTGCGTGCGGACGGCGTCCGCCAGCCGCAGCAGGGTGGCGCGCGCCTCGGCGACCGTGCAGACGTCGCAGCTCTTCGACTCGGTGGCGATGGGGAGCGCGGCCGGCGCGGCCCCTTCCGTCGAGTAGAGGCGCGCCACGCTCTTGTAGCTGTTCCCCGCGACCTCGACCTTCACCTTGAGCAGATAGCCGACGTCGAGCACCTGGCCGATCGACTTGAGGCAGGGCGAGGCGTCGCAGTGCTGCAGCTCGGGGTGGCCCTCGAGCTTGTGCGCGGTGTCGCCGGGATCGACGACCTGGATGCCGGCGCGCACGAGCCCCAACACGAAGCCGTCCTGCAGCTGGTTGGTCAGCGCGGGCGCGCCGCCCTCGATCTGAAACTCGGGGATCGTGACGCGCGCACGGGCGTGGGCACGAGGCGCAGCGAAGGCGAGGACGGTCAGGCCCAGCACCACGGCGGGAAAGAGGCGCATCCTCGACGACATGTTACCTCATCGGCGGGTCGAGCGATCGCTGGAGGGCGCCACAGTTTACGGAATCACCGCGGCGTCGATACCGCCGGAGGCGTCCCGGGAACCCCCATCGGAGATCCCACCGTCGGGCGGCGGCGCGCAGGTGGGCGGCAGGCCGTGGGCGGGCAGGTCGAAGCAATAGTGAACGGAGCCGTGGTCCGGCAGCTGCGGGCAACGCGCCGCCGCCCAGCAGGCCGCGCGGGGCGCGTCGGTCTCGCACGAAAACACCGCGCGCGAAGGCGAGGAGAGGTAGTCGAGCTCCATCCGGGCCCGCCCGAACGCGGCCGCGCCGACCAGCCCGTCCAGCTCGGGCCCCTCGGGCAGGACGTCGAACCGCAGCCCCTGCAGAAACAGCTCGTCGTCGGCGATGACCGCCACCGGGATGGCGCCGCTCACCTCCAGGTAGGCGGCGCTGTTCTGCGCGACGCCGGCGTTGTTCGGATCGAGATCGCAGGGCGCCCCGCAGAGATCGAGCTCGGGATGGACGACCGTGTTGTACGAAACGATCTCCGTGCGCCGCGCGCGCCCGAGCTCGACGCAGGGACCAGGGTCGTCGTTGTTCCCGATCTCCAGGTTGACCAGCGCGTAGCGGGGGATGGCGGCCCACAGCAGGACGTCGATCGGCTCCGGCCAACTGGCGACGTAGAGCGGCGGCGGCGCGGGCGACGCCGGGCTCGACGGTGCCGGCGGCAGGACGATCGGCGACGGCGTGGCCTTCGCCGCGGCGGCCACCACGCGCGCCCACGCCGACGCGGCGAGCACGATGGGTCCCACGCCGGTGTCGACCATCAGCGCCAGATCGACGCCGCTCGCCTGGGCGATGGCCGCCGCCGGCGTCGTGCAGCCCGCGATCGACAGCTTCGGCGAACCTTTGTCCGGCGAGAACGCGTCGGGGACCATGCAGGTACGCAGGACCACGCGCGTGGCGGGGACGTCGAGCGGGCCGCGCAGCCCCAGGAAGTCGGGATCGCCGTCGGCGGTGACCTCGCCGCCGCCGAAGGCGGTGAAATACACGACCGCGTAGCCGGCGTCCTCCAGCAGCGACGCGTCCTCGCCCAGGTGGTTCCAGAAGGTCATCGAGGTACAGAGGGCCGACCCGCCGGCCGCGCAGAGGGCGCCGAACCGGAACTCGACGGAATAGCCGCGCAGAAGGTCGGCGCCCAGAATCCATTGTGGCGTCGAGCTCGGATCCCCGACGGGGAACAGCGGGAGCTGGAAGACGTCCCAGCCCCGGAAGGTGGCGCGGAGCGGCGGCGTCGTGAAGCCCGCCCCGTAGAGGTTAAAGCTGCCCGTCTCGGTCTGCGGGTCCTGGCCCGTCCCGCCGGCCAGGATGGTGAAGGGGCTGCCGGTGTCGATCACCATGTTGGGCGTCTGCCCCGGCGGGGTCTCCGGCGGCCCGGCGAGGGCCAACAACGCGCCGCCGTCAACGACGGGCGCGGCGTCGGGGAGACCGCCGGCGAGCGGTGGGGCGCCGAGCGGGGCGCGGGCGAGCGAGATGGGGTAGGAGTCGACGTGGCAGCAGTCCTGGCTGCAGGCGCTCGGCGCCAGGGCTGCGGCGGGCAGACCCGCGCCGGCGAGCAGCGCCAGGAGACGGGCGCGGCCGGCGGCGCGCATCAGTCGCCGTCGTCGTCCTTCTCGTCGAGCTTCTTGCGCATCTTCTTGAGAAGCGCGTCGAAGCCGTCCCGGTTGATGATCTTGTTGAACTCGGCGCGGTAGTTCTCGAGCATGCTCTGCTCGTCGGTGATCACGTCGTAGACCACCCAGTGGCCTTCCTTCCAGAGCATCTTGTACTCGAGGGCGACCTTGGTCTTCTTGCCGCGGGTCACGGTGTTGAGCGTCGCCGTCACGTCGGCCTCGGTGCCGTTCTTCTCTTCCTTGTCGTACTTGATGTTGTAGTTCGGGCTGCCGTGCACCTGTTTGAGGTAGCTGCGCTCGACCAGCTGCCGCAGCGTCTCGACGAACTCGTCGCGCTGCTTGGGGGTGAGCTTGTCCCAGTGCTTGGCCAGCGAGCGGCGGGCCAGCTCCTGGTAATCGAGGAACGAGCCGACCAGCTTCTTGACCTCGCTCCGTTCCAGCTCGGCCTCGGGCGACCAGTTGGGCTTGTTCTTCTGCAGAACCTTGTCGAGCTGGGCGTTGGACTTCTTCAGCTCCGCCATGGGGCTCGAGTTGGCGGGCGGGGGCGTCTCCGCGGCCCGGGCGACTGACCCGGCCAGGAGAGCCGCCCCCAGCAGGACGACAAGGGGGCGCAAGCGCGAGCTCGACATGTGTCCTTTACACATATCAGTCCGCGCCAGCCAGGGGAAGTTCACCGCAAGCGAGACGCCGGACGCCAGACGTGCGGGGGAAGTTATGCAGCGTCGGACGCCGCGTGCTACCGTGAATGACGATGCCGACCCGCGACGCATCCCCGCGCGAAGCATCTGGATCGGACGGCCGTGCGTCTGCCGAGGCGCGGCAGGCCGAAGGCGGTCCGACCGCCGGCGCCGCCCGGACCTCGGCGTTCGACGCGCGGGACTGGCTGGCGCAGGCGACGGGCGAGATGCGCGACAGCTTCGCGCGCAACCGGCGCGTGATCTCCTTCCCCGAGTACATCGCGCTCTTCAGCGCCGAGCCGGCGCAACAGCTCCGCTCGGCGGCCCAGTACGTGCGCGACGTGTTCGACCACTTCGGCAGCGAGCCCGTCCGCACGCCGCGCGGTCCGATGACGCGCTGGAGGCTGTTCGACTGCCCCTGGGACAACGGCAAGGACGCGCTGGTCGGCCAGGAGGAGGTGCAGGCCGCCGTCTACCGGCTGATCGCCAACTTCGCCCGCGAGGGGCGGACCAACCGCCTCGTCCTGCTGCACGGCCCGAACGGCAGCGCCAAGTCGACGTTCGTCGCCTGCCTGCAGCGCGCGATGGAGCATTACTCGACCCTCGCGCAAGGGGCGCTCTACAAGTTCAACTGGATCTTCCCCTCGCAGAAGCTGACCAAAGGCGGAATCGGCTTCGGCGGCGGGATCGAGGCGGGCGACGGACAAGAGACCTTCGCTTACCTCGAAGACGAGCTGGTCGAATCCAAGATCTCGGACGAGATGCGGGACCACCCGCTGTTGCTGCTCCCGCGCGGCAAGCGGCGGGACCTGATCGCCGAGCGGCTGGCCTCGATCGAGCGGCCGGGGCTGCGCGCGGCCGACTACCTCCTGCGCGGGGACCTCTCGCACCGCAACCGGCAGATCTTCGAGGCCTTGCTCGCCTCGTACCACGGCGATCTCTCCAAGGTGCTGCGGCACGTGCAGGTCGAGCGCTTCTTCGTCTCGCGCCGCTACCGGCAGGCGGCGGCGACGGTCGAGCCGCAGCTGGCGGTCGACGCGCGCTCGCGCCAGCTGACCATGGACCGCTCGCTCGCCTCGCTGCCGCCGGCGCTGCAGTCGCTGACGCTCTACGAATACCAGGGCGAGCTGGTCGACGGGAACCGCGGCGTCATCGACTTCGCCGACCTGCTCAAGCGCCCGCTCGAGTCGTACAAGTACCTCCTGGGGACGGTCGAGCAGGGGCGGGTGTCGCTCGACGTCGCCAGCCTCGAGCTCGACACCGTCTTCATCGGGTCATCCAACGAAGGATACCTGGCGGCGTTCAAGGAGATCCCCGAGTTCCAGTCGTTCAAGGGGCGAATGGAGCTGGTGCGCGTGCCGTACCTCCTCGACCACCGCGTCGAGCAGCGGATCTACGAGGCGCAGATCCGCACGGCGCACGCCGAATCGGGGCGACACGTGGCGCCGCACGTCGCCTGGGTCACGGGGCTGTGGGCCGTGCTGACCCGGATGAAGAAGCCGCTGGCCGAGAAGTACGGCAAGGCGCTGTCGGACATCGTCGCCAAGCTGGGACCGATGGAGAAGGCGCAGCTCTACGCCGAGGCGGTGATGCCCGAAGGGATCACCACCGAGCAGCAGCGCGATCTGCTGGCCGGGGTCGAGAAGATCGCGCGCGAGTCCGACACCTACCCGAACTACGAAGGGCGCACCGGCGCCTCGCCGCGCGAGATGAAGCTGGTGATCATGAACGCCGCGCAGAGCACCCGGTACAAGTGCCTTTCGCCCTTCGCGGTGTTCGACGAGCTCGAGGACCTGGTCCGCGGCGTGACCGTCTACGAGTTCCTCAAACAGGAGCCGCTGCCGGGCGGCTTCCACGAGAACCGCAAGTTCATCTTCCAGGTGCGCGACAAGCTCGTCGACCGCATCGACGACGAGGTGCGGACCTCGATGGGCCTCGTCGAGGAGCGGCGCTACATCGACCGCTTCGAACGCTACGTCGCGCACGTCTCCTACTGGGTCAAGAAGGAGAAGTTCCCCAACCCCATCACCGGCAAGGACGAGGACCCCGACGAGGAGATGATGGCCGACGTCGAGCGGATCCTGCAGGTGTCGGGGCGGCGCGACGAGTTCCGGCGCGAGGTGATCAGCCGGATCGGCGCCTGGTCGGTCGACCACCCGCGCCAGAAGCCCGACTACGACCAGATCTTCCCGCGCCCGATCGCCGAGCTGCGCGAGGCCTTCTTCGAGGAGCGGAAGAAGCAGGTCCGGAAGATCAACGAGGACCTGCTGGTGCTCCTCACCGACGGCCCCGCCCGCATGCAACCAGACGCGGCCGCCGCGGCGCAGACTACGCTCTCGGCGATGAAGTCCCGCTTCGGATACTGCGACGACTGCGCGAAGGACGCGGTCCTGGCGCTCATTCGCAAGCGCTACTCTTGACCGCGTGCGGGCGCCCGCACTGATGCGCTTCTGAAGGCGAAGGGCGATCAGGGCCCGACGTGCTTGGGCGTGGGCAAGGGCGCCGCGGACGAAGGGGGCGCCAGCGACGAGGGCGCCCCCGAAGCCGGCAGCGGCGGCGGTGCAGCCGGCGTATCCGAACCACTAGCGACGGGGCTTGAAGGCGAGCCGGCCGAGGGAGACGGGGTGGCCGGATCACGCGCCGACGACAGGCGGTCGACCGTGTCGAGCAGGTTCCCGGCGAGGTCGCGGGCGACCGGGACATCGTGGGAGATCGCGCGCGACAAGTCCCGGCCGTGCCGGCGCTCGTCGGGCGAGGCCGCGTTGGCCAGCGCCTTCCGGTAGTCGACGGTGTGCAAGACCTGCAGGCGCATGGAGTCGTCGACGCGCGCCAGGAGGTCGCGC
>DATNDC010000144.1:0-4310 GCA_035607055.1 Polyangia bacterium | reverse complement strand
CCGATCAGCAGCACGATCTGGTGGGTCAGCTCTCCGAGAATGCGATGCATCGTATAGAACGAGTCGGGGTTGAAGGCGGTCGCCAGCGCGAGGTGGACCAGGCGCGCCCCGACGACGAACGCCGTCGCTTGCAAGACGGCGCGCCCCCGGCCGAGGTCCTCATCGCTGGCGAAGGCCGCGGCGGCGACGGCCAGCGGCAGCCACGCTTTGAGGATGATCGTGAGCGCCCCCTGCGGCGCGTGGCGTCCGGGATTGCCCACATAGGCGAGCGAGATCTCGAGCGAGCCGAAGCCGAAGTCGCCTTCGAAGTGCGCGACCAGACCCCAGCGCCAGAGGGCCAGCGCCAGGCCGACGAGCGCCGCCGCGACGGCCGGCCCGCGGACCCGTCCCTGCGCGCGGACGAAGGCGACGAGCCCCACCAGGCCGAGGCCGATGACCAGTCGCTGCGGCGGTGTCGAGAGGAGCCACCAGAGGGCGACCAGCGCGCAGGCGATGCCCCAGGTCGCGGCCGGCGCGCCTCCCCGCTGCCGGACGATGAAGGCGAGCCCCAGACAGGCGGCGAGCAGCAACGCCAGTCCCAGCTCCACCGCGGTCTCACCGAACAGACCCCGGCGCAAGAGCTCGACGCCCAGCAAGAGGGCCGGAAGCACGAGGAGCGCCAGCGCGCGGCGCCGG
Organism: Polyangia bacterium; assembly: GCA_035607055.1. Classification (GTDB taxonomy): domain Bacteria; phylum Myxococcota_A; class Polyangia; order Fen-1088; family Fen-1088; genus JADGRB01. The sequence continues at coordinate 3,635 of DATNDC010000144.1, read as the reverse complement.
GCGCTCACCCGCGCGCCCAGCCACCAGAGCCCGAGGAGCGCCGCGACCGCGCCGAGCGCCGTCGACACGGAGGTGCCGCGAATCCACCCCAGGTACCGCCCGGGCACCAGGTAAAGAGCGAGCAGCGCGCCTTGCGCCAGCGCACCGAGCGCGCGCAGTCGATGACCGTCCCGTGGCGCCCACCCGCCGAGGACTGCGTCCCAGAGCATCCAGGCCGTGAAAAATCCGTTCCCGATCGCGATGGAGGCATCGCCCCCTTCCATCACCGCCAGGAAGACGATCGGGAGCAGCAAGGAGGACGCCCGCTCTCCCGTCCGGGCCCGGACCTTTCGTTCGAGCACGCGAAGCAGGAGGCAGAGCGCCGCCCCACCCAGGACCAGCGCGAGATCCGACGGTGACCCGAAGAGGAGGGTCGTGCGCCGACCCTGATGCTCGCGGGCCCGCGCCAGCAGGACGGCGGCCACCGCGCTCAGAAGCCAGAGACGATCGACGGCGGAGGCGAACCGCGTGCGCTCCCACGCCTCCAGCGCACCCGGCACGAGCGCGGCGGCCAGGCAGAGACCAAGGCCCACCAGCGAGCCGCGGCCGGGCAGAGCGGTGAGGGCGATCCCGGCGCCGAGGAACGCCACCACCGCCACCTCGCGCCGGCGCGGCGGCCGTCCCGGCTCGAGCGCGGCCACCAGAAAAACCAGCAGGACCAGCCCCCAGAGCGCGACGGGCGCCCGGGTGCGCGCGACGTTGCGGGTGTACGCCGCGAGGATGGCGGCGAACCGCGCGTCGAGGGCGCGCGCCTCGTCGCCCGCCGCGCCGGCGGCCGTATCGCGATCGACGCCGGTCGGCTTGGCCCACGCCTGCTCCACCTCCGACAGTCCCGCGCGCAAGCGGCCGAGGCGCGCCGGCGGCGGCTCCGCGAACAGCTCCACGCTGGGCCGGCCCAGCGAGGCCGCGGGGAACGGCAACCCCAGCAGGCAAGAGAGCGTGGGCGCGAGATCGATCTGGTTGATGTTCACGCGGGCGCCCGGCGCGATCCCGGGACCGAAGGCGAACAGCGGCGCGGTGGTCTCGACCTCCGAGGCGCCACCGTGACCACCCGAGTCGGTCGCCCCGTGATCCGAGGTGAGCAACACGGTCGTGTCGGCCGGCAACAGGCGGATGACGTCTTCGATGTGAGCGACGGTCCTGCGCGCGATGTCGGCGTAGGCGGCCGATTTCACCCCGCGGCGGTGACCGGCGTGATCGAGGCCGACCAGGTGAAGCACCAGGAAGTCCGGGGGCGGGCGCTTCCGGAGCCGGTCGCAGAGGCGCTTGACGCGCGTGTCGTCGACCAGCGTCTCGGCGCGCAGATAAAAGATGATGCGCGGCACCTTCACCTCGGTCTCGGCGACGACGAAGCCGCCCGGAAACAGCTCGCGCCAGATGCTGTCGCCGAAGAGCTCGGTGTCGCGGCCGGCGGCCCGCGCCAGCCCCGGCACGGCCGGCAGGTCGGAGGCGACGTTGTCCCAGTTGTGGAGGACGTCGAACAGATCGGGGAAGGTGCCGGTGGCCATCGAACGGACGCCGGCGGTGCTCATGCTCACCGGGCTGGTTCGCACCAGGCCGGTCGCGGCCGCCGGGTGCGCTCGGCGCAACGACGCGAAGGCGTCGCCGAAGAACGTGTCGGCCCGCAGCGCGTCGACCACCACCAGCGCCACGCGCGGCGCGAGCGCGGGGGCGCAAATCGCGGGCTGCTGCTGCGCCTCGGGATGCGCGGCGGGCCGGAGGCAGGCTCGGACGATGGCCACCAGGACGCCGAGCGTGGCCAGCGTGAGCGCGACTCGCGAACGAAACCCCACCCGGCGTCCGACTGGCGGAGGGGGTCGCTAGTTACAGAGCATGATGCCGTCGCAGCTCGTCGCGGCCGCGACGCACGCCAGGAAGGCGTTCGGGTTCGACGCGGCCGACGAGCTCGCCGAGCTCGACGACGACCCCGGCGCGCACATTCCCATCAGAGCCTGCTTGCAGCTCGCGCTTCCCCGCGAGCTGGTCATCGACGACGACGACGAGCTCGCAAAGCACGTTTTGCATTTGGCCATGATGTTGTCCACGGCCTTCTCGCACATCGACGGGCTGGACGGACAGCCGGAGAGAGAGAGGAGCGAGACCACCAACGCCAGATAAATTCGCTTCATGAGGCACCCCCACGAAAAGTTATTCTCCAACTATATCTCAGCTCAGCGGACACGGTGAGATCCATCGCACGACGGCACGACGGATTGATGCCGATCCGCACGGCAAAAATTGGCCGCCCGACAACTCGGGCATCTGTCATTTTTGCGCCAATTTTGGCGCTTTTCCCCTGCGCTGCGCGCGACGCGCCGTGTGAACAACGGGCGACGCGCACATTGCGTCCGCGCGAAAACCTCTATACGGTGAGAAGCCGCACGGCCATCAGGGGACTGGCCGGAAGGAGAACGAGGATGAGATTGAGCGCGTTCGCACGGGGCCTCGGTTTGCTGTCGGTGTTGGTTTCGTTGAGCTGCGGGAGCAGCAAGGGCGGGTCGGGCAACGGTCTTCCGCCGGGCTCGGGGTACTGCGAGGCGACCTGTCTCAAGGACTGCAACGTCGACAACGACTGCGACGTCACCACCGGCGAGCTCTGTTGTGACGTCCCCTCGGTCGGCAAGGCCTGCTTGGCGGCCGCCCAGTGCCCACGCTCGTGCACCAGCGACAGCACCTGCGACGCGACCAAGGGGCAAGCCTGCCTGTCGGTGAGCCTCGACGTCGACGGGAAATTCTGCTCGACGCCGGACATGGCCGTCCGGACCTGCACCAGCGACTCCAGCTGCAACACGGGCGAGAAGTGCTGCGGGATCTACTCCAGCAGCATCTGCCTGCCGCAGGACCGGTGCCCCAGCACCTGCAGCAGCGGGTTCCAGTGCAACACCAGCGCCGGGGAAGTCTGCTGCATGGCGGTCGACAAGCTCGATCCGGCGATCACGGCGCCCGGCCTCTGCCTCGCCTCGTCGCTGTGCCCGAAGGCCTGTACGCAGTCGAGCGACTGCAACACGAGCGGCGGCGAGCTCTGCTGCAACGGCCTCTGCAGCACCAACTGCGTGAAGACCTGCCAGACGAGCAACGACTGCCCGGGGCAGCTCTGCTGCAAGAACCCGGTCTCGATCACCCCGCGCGTCCCGCAAACGGGTTTCCCGGTCGCCACGACCGGCACGGGCGGTTCGCTCGGCACCGGCGGCTCCGTTGGCACCGGCGGCTCACTCGGCACCGGCGGCGTCAAGGGCACGGGGGGCTCCCCCGGCACCGGCGGCGTCAAAGGCACCGGCGGCTCGCCTGGCACCGGCGGCATCAAAGGCACCGGCGGCTCGCCCGGCACCGGCGGCATCAAAGGCACCGGCGGCTCGCCCGGCACCGGCGGCTCGCCCGGCACCGGCGGTTCGCCCGGCACACACTGCACGGGAACACCTCTCTATTCCTGCGCGACCTGCGGCGCGACCTACGGATGCACGAGCGCGAAATGTCCAGGCTGCCTGGCGAGCGGGACCACGGGGACCTGCACCGGGTACCGCTATTTCACCTGCGCAGACCTCACCTACTACGATTACGACGGAACCCAATGCAGCCTGACGCCCGGCTGTCTTTAC
>DATNDC010000139.1:0-13477 GCA_035607055.1 Polyangia bacterium | reverse complement strand
CGGATAGCCGCCCGCGGCGTCGCGCGCGCCCACCTGGTCGCCGACTTGCCGTTCATGAGCTACCAGGCGTCGGTCGAGGACGGCATGCGCGCGGCCGGGCGCCTCATGAAGGAGGGGAACGCCGAGGCGGTGAAGCTGGAGGGGGGCGAGAGCGCCGCCGAGCTTTGCCGCCGGATGGTGCAGGCCGGGATCCCGGTCATGGGACACGTCGGCCTGACGCCGCAGTCGATTCATCAGCTGGGTGGCTTCAAGGTGCAGGGGCGGACCGAGGCCCAGCGCGCGCAGATCCTGGCCGACGCGCGGGCGCTGGCCGACGCCGGCGCCTATGCGATCGTCCTCGAGGCGGTGCCGCACGCGCTGGCGGGCGAGATCACGCGCGCCGTCCCGGCGGTGACCATCGGCATCGGCGCGGGCGTCGACTGTGACGGCCAGGTGATGGTGATGCACGATCTCCTCGGGCTACAGCCGGCCTGGAAGCCGCGTTTCGTCCGGCGCTACGCGGAGATGGGGAAGGCGGTCGGCGAGGCGTTCGCCGCTTATGCCGCCGACGTGCGGGCCGGGAAGTTTCCCGCCGCCGACGAGAGCTACGACTAGGCCGCCGTGGCGCCCGTCCCCCAGGTCATTCGCGCCTCCGCCGAGATGACCGCCTGGTCGCGGGCCGCGCGCGCGCGCGGCGAGCGCATCGCCTTCGTCCCCACCATGGGCGCGCTCCACGCCGGTCACGTCGCCCTGCTGGCCGAGGGGCGCCGGCGCGGCGATCGCCTGGCGCTGTCGATCTTCGTCAACCCCACACAGTTCGGCCCGAACGAGGACCTGGCCCGTTATCCCCGCGATCTGCCGGGCGATCTGGCCAAGGCCGCCGGTGCCGGGACCGACGTGGCGTTCGTCCCCGAGGTCGCCGACGTCTACCCCGCCGGGTTCCAGACGACGATCGAGGTGAAGGAGCTCGCGCGCGGGCTCGACGGCCCCTTCCGGCCGGGCCACTTCGCCGGCGTGGCGACGGTGGTGGCCAAGCTGTTCAACATCGTGCAGCCCGACCTGGCGATCTTCGGCGAGAAGGACTTCCAGCAGCTGGCGATCGTGCGCCGGCTGGTGACCGACCTGGCGATGGGGATCGAGATCGTCGGCCTGGCGACGGTGCGCGAGCCCGACGGCCTGGCGATGTCCTCGCGCAACGCCTACCTCTCGCCCGCCGAGCGGGCCCGCGCGCTGTCGTTGTCGCGCGCGCTCTTCGCCGCCCGCGACCGCGCCGCCGCGGGCGAGCGCGACGCGAAAACGCTCGTCGAGGGCGCGCGGGGCATGCTCGACGTCGACCGCCTCGACTATCTCGAGCTCGTCGACGCCGCCACGCTGGCGCCGGTCGCGCGCGTCGAGGGTCCGTCGGCGCTGCTGGTCGCCGCCTTCATCGGCCGCACGCGCCTCATCGACAACGTCCGGGTCGGCGCATAGCTTCTCGCCGAAGCCCGGAAGCGTCGCTCGCGCGCCTCAGTCGAGCCGCGCGATGTGGCCCAGCTTGTCGGGCAGGTCCATCCGGTAAAAGCGGCGCAGCTCACCGAGCAATCCCTCGGTCCGTTCGGCCCGCACGTAGCGGCGCTCGAGGGCGCCGGCGTAGCGGCGCGCCTCGTTGTTGGCGGCGCGGTAGCGGGCGCGCTCGTCGTCGTCGAGGTCGGCGGCGAACCGGACGTCCCCGTAGAGCCGCGCGCGTAGGTCGGAGGCGGCGCCGGCCACCAGCACGCAGCAGGCGAACTTGTCGACCTCGGCCTGCAGCTCGAGCTCGAGCTGCGACACCGCGCGGTCATCGGCGGCATGCAGCGCCACGTAGACGAAGTGGCTCACGCCCTCCACGGCCAGGCAGAAGTCGGCGAAGTTCCGCTGGTCGAGCCGCGCCGCCGGATCGTTCCGTTCGAGGTTGTCGAGCGCCGCCGCGTCGACGAACAGGCCGAGCCCCAGCTCGCCGTCCTCCTGACGGACCAGGAGCTGCTCGCGGGGCGCGCGGGCGGTCGGCAGCTCGGCGCGCGCCGCGGCGTCGATCAGGAAAGCGTCGATCGGCAGCCGCGTCTCCACGCGGTAGAGCGCCTCCAGCCCGAGCTGCAGCCGCGCCAAAATCGACAGGCGCTTCGAGAGCCCAAGGGCGCGATTCGGGCTCACGAAGGCTGCCGGCCTCCGCGCCCGAGGACCACGCCCATCGTCGCCAGGCGCGCGGCCGCCGATCCGCTCTTCGTCTCGCGCCACCGGCGATAGAGCCGAACGATGTCCTGGTTGCTGGCCGGCACCGCCATCCGGCGGCTCACCAGCGCCAGCGCGCCGACGAAGCGGACGAAGTTCGCCGCCAGCTCGCCGAACACCTCGCTCCACGGGTCGCCGGTCCAACCGGTGCCCCCGCGGGCCAGCTCGCCGTAAGCCGAGCCGCCCATCCCGATGTAGTAGTCGACGTCGACCGGGCCGCCCGCCAGGTGCTCGCTCCAAAATCCCGAGAGGTAGAGCGAGGTGTCGCCGATGTCGCGCAGCTGGCGGCGGCGCACCGGCAGCGGCGCTTCGGTCGCGGCGAGCATCCGGAGCGCCAGCGGCTCGTCCTCTATCTGCTGGGCCGCGTAGCTCGAGAGCAGCTGGACGATGTAGTGCTCGACCAAGGTCCCCGGGGCGAGCCCCTCATCCCGGAACGCGCGGTCGACCTCGTCGTGAAAGAACCCTTCGACGTTGGGCGCAAGGTCCATACATCAGCTTTGCGGCTCCCGGATTCGAAAGTCAACGAATTGCCAAATGATTCCAAATAGATGAGCACACATCTCGCTGGCAGACCAGGTTCTTGGATGCTAGCTCGTGGGCCCAACCCGTTGACTCCGAAGGGTTTGCGACTAAAGTGCGGCGCTGGCACTCGCGCAACTTGAGTGCCAGCTTCAATCACGGGCGGCAAGACGCCGTCCGCAAACCGTTCTGGAGGAGTGAGATGAAAGTTCGTCCGTTGCAGGATCGCGTGCTCGTCCGTCGCATCGCCGAGGAGGAGAAGACCAAGGGGGGAATCATCATCCCCGACACCGCCAAGGAGAAGCCCGCCGAGGCCGAGGTGATCGCCGTCGGCAACGGCAAGGCCGACGACAAGGGGACGATTCGTCCGCTCACCGTCAAGAAGGGCGACCGCGTGCTGTTCGGCAAGTACAGCGGCAACGAGATCAAGATCGACGGCGTCGATCACCTGATTCTGCGCGAGGACGACATCCTCGGCGTGCTGGAGAAATAAGGAGACCCCATGGCAGCCAAAGAGATTCTGTTCGACGAGGCGGGACGCTCCCGCATCCTGGCCGGCGTCAACGCGCTGGCCGACACGGTCAAGGCGACGCTCGGCCCGCGCGGCCGCAACGTCGTCATCGAGAAGTCCTGGGGCGCCCCGACGGTGACCAAGGACGGCGTGACCGTGGCCAAGGAGATCGAGCTCGAGGATAAATTCGCCAACCTGGGCGCGCAGATGGTGAAGGAGGTCGCCTCCAAGACCTCCGACACCGCCGGCGACGGGACCACGACGGCGACCGTGCTCGCGCAGGCGATCTTCCGCGAGGGGGCCAAGATGGTGGCCGCCGGGCACAACCCGATGGACCTCAAGCGCGGCATCGACAAGGCGGTGGAGAAGATCGTCGAGGCGCTCAAGAAGATCTCCAAGCCGACCAAGGGGCAGAAGGACGTCGCCCAGGTCGGAACCATCAGCGCCAACGGCGACGAGTTCATCGGCAAGACGATCGCCGAGGCGATGGAGAAGGTCGGCAAGGAGGGGGTGGTCACCATCGAGGAGGCCAAGTCGATGGAGACCACGCTGGACGTGGTCGAGGGGATGCAGTTCGACCGCGGCTACATCTCGCCTTACTTCGTGACCGACGCCGAGCGGATGGAGGTCAAGCTGGACGACCCGTTCGTGCTCATCCACGAGAAGAACATCAGCAGCATGAAGGACCTCTTGCCGGTGCTGGAGCAGGTGGCGCGCTCGGGCAAGCCGCTGCTGATCATCGCCGAGATCGAGGGCGAGGCGCTGGCCACGCTGGTGGTCAACAAGCTGCGCGGCACGCTGCACGTGGCGGCCGTCAAGCCGCCGGGCTTCGGCGATCGCCGCAAGGACATGTTGAAGGACATCGCCGTCCTCACCGGCGGTCAGGCCATCACCGAGGACCTGGGGATCAAGCTGGAGAGCGTGACCCTCAAGGACCTGGGGCGCGCCAAGCGGATCACCATCGACAAGGACAACACCACCATCGTCGACGGCGCGGGCAAGAAGCCGGAGATCGAGGCGCGGGTGAAGCAGATCCGCGCCCAGGTCGAGGACACGACGTCTGATTACGACCGCGAGAAGCTGCAAGAACGTCTGGCCAAGCTGGTCGGTGGCGTCGCCGTCATCCGCGTCGGCGCGGCGACCGAGACGGAGATGAAGGAGAAGAAGGCGCGCGTCGAGGACGCGCTGCACGCCACGCGCGCGGCCGTCGAGGAGGGGATCGTCCCCGGCGGCGGCGTCGCGCTGGTGCGCGCGCTCGCCTCGACCGAGAAGATCGAGGGGCTCACGGAGGCGCAATCCATCGGCGTGGCGATCGTCCGCCGCGCCTGCGAGGAGCCCTGCCGGCAGATCGCCACCAACGCCGGCAAGGAAGGGTCGATCGTGGTCAACCGCGTCCGTGAAGGAAAGGGCGCCTTCGGCTACAACGCCGCCACCGACGAGTTCGAGGACCTCGTCGAGGCGGGCGTCATCGACCCGACCAAGGTGGTCCGCTCGGCGCTGCAGAACGCGGCCTCGGTCGCCTCGCTGCTGGTCACCACCGAGGCGCTCATCGTCGAGCGCCCGAAGGACGAGCCGCCGGCCCCCGCGCCGGGCGGCGGCGGGATGGGCGGGATGGGCGGCATGGGGGGCATGGGCGGCATGATGTAAGCGCGCCCCTGTTGCGGACCGCGTCGAGCGCAGGCGAGCTTTAGGCCACCCCACGCGCGAAGACGCGCGTGGGGACCCCGGGCTCGCCGGAGCTCATCGCGGGAGGGCAGGGGAACCCTTTGAGGGTTCCCCTGTCGAAGACGGCGAGTCGGCCAACCGACTCGCCGTTTTCTTTTTGGCGCTTCACTTCTCGAGGCTGCCGATGACCGAGAGGAGGAACGTTTGGCGGCGGTAGCTGATCGGCGAGGCGTTGGCGATCTCGTTGGCGTAGAAGGTGTACCGGGCGACGACCCGCACGCGGTCCTCAATCTCGCGCGACAGATCGACCCGCACGCTGGAGCGATTCTCGTCGTCGATGCTCTCGATGCTGGAGAAGCTGTTCCCTGCCGCGATCGCGCCGATTACCTGGGGCTGGCTGTAGAAGGCGAGCAGGATCTCGGCGCGCGCGGCCAGCGTCAGCCCGGCCGGCAGCGGCGCCGCGAAGCGGGCCGTCGCGATGTGGCGCATGACCGTCTCGCCGAAGCTGTTCGAGAGGTTGTAGTGAAAAGCGTAGCCGCCCCCGATCAGGACGCGGCCGACCCGCTGCAGATCGAGGTGGGCCATCAGGAAATCGTCGACCCGCGTGTCGGGGCCCGAGCAGACCAGCCCGGGCGGTATCGTCTGCCCGGGTGGAATCTCCCAGGGCGGGCAGCTCGAGCCCGGGACCAGCACCGGGCCGCCGAACGTCCGGTGCTCGTAGCCGGCACCAGTGCTCGCCTCCCAGTCGGCGTCGCCGTCGCTTTGCCGCACCCAGCGCAGGTCGGCGGTCAGCGCCGGCGCGCTGAAGTCGTCCTCGCGATCGGGCTTGAACACGAAGAACCGGTAGCCCGCGCTGAGCGAAAGCTCGAGCCCGGGGCCCGGGAGCAAACCGAGCTGAGCCGCCGGCGCCAGCGAACGAAAGTCGCGCCGCTCGCTGGCGTCGATCAAGTTGGCGGTGGCCGGCTGGAACGCTTCGTAGTAAGCGCCGGCGAGGGTGAAGGTCGCCCGCGGCGAGAGCACCTTGGCCCAGGCGAGCGACGACTGGGCGATGGCCACGTTCTCGTCGCGCGCCGCCGGCGCGTCGAAGATCTTGCCGGCGGCGGTCGCCCCCAGCGTCAGCAGCTGCCCGTCGGCGACCACGTCCGACAGCGTCGCCGCCAGCACGAGCCGCTCGAGCGGCGAGGCGACGAGCGGTGGGTTGTCGCCGCGGGCGACGATCTCGGCGCGGTGGACATTGCTGTCGTATTCGAGGCCCACCTCGGCGCGCAACGTGTAGCGCTCGGTTTCGGGCGCCTCCGCGGTCTGGGCGCGGACGGCACCGGTCATCGCCAGAAGCGAGAGCGCGGCCACCGCGGAGCGACCCATCTCGGGGCAGTGTATCCGGCCGACGGCGCGCCGTCAGCGCGGCTTGTGAGCCGTGTCGCGCATGGCGCGCGCCTGGCCGTCGAGGGCCTCGGCGCGCGCGCGCAGCGCGGCCACCGCGCGCTCGAGCGCCTGGACCGAGCCGCTCGACGACCGCGCCCCCTCGAGCCGGCGGATCTCCGCCACGGTCGCCGGGTCGAGCAGGTCGCGCAGCTCGAGCGACAGCGGCGTCGCGGGCAACGCCCCCGGCACGGGCGGCGGCGCCGTCGCCCCGCCGGTTTGGGACGTCCCGCTCGACGAGACGGACACCTGCGTGTTGCCGGCGGTGTCTTTGGGAGGCGGGGTCGGCGGTGGTGAGGTTCCGATCGGCAGCGGCATCGGGTTAAAGGTCGGTGCCGACGGCCCCACGACGTGTTGCGAGACGGAGCTGGAGTCGGTCCCCCCGGCGATGCTGGCCACGCGTCGCTTCGACCCTTCGAGCGGGGCGAACGGGTCGCGCTCCAGGTCGGCGGCCCGCCGCCGCAGCGCCTGGCGCCCCTTCAGATCGGCGACGCGGCGGTCGAGCGCCTCCGCCTCCGCGCGCACCCGGCGCGACCGGTCGGCCAGGATGTCGGCCTTGGCCTCCAGGTCGGCGGGGCCGTCGGTCGGCGCGGCGGTCGGCAGCGGGCCCGGCTTGGCGGACGGCGTCCGCAGGCCGAGCCGCGCCTCGATGTCGATGAGACGCCGGGCCAGCGCCTCCGCGTCGGCCATGCGCGCGCGCAGGCGGTAGTCGTCGCCGACGCCGCGGGCCGCCTTCTTGAGCGCGTCGATCTCCGCGTTGACCCGGTCGAGATCGGCGCGCAGGCGCCCGCGTTCGGCCTGGAGCACGGTGGAATCGCTGGCTGCCGCCCCCGGGGGCGGAGGGGCCGCCAGCGCCCTGACGGGCAGCGCCGCCAGAAGCGCGGCGAGCGCCAGCTTCGCGCTGCGCCTGGCGGAGCGGATGTGCGACATCGTGATTCGGCGTTCCCCCGGGCGAGAGGATAGCAACGGTCGTACCACCGCGGTTTCGGTTTGCGCCGTCGAGCTTGGCTTCCCTGGCGCGACGCGCGTCTCAGATTCTTGAGAGGGGGGGCAAAATCGTTGATGATCGGCTGGATGCGCTCAGCTTTGGCGGCCCTTGGTCCTGCTCTGCTCCTGGTCGGTTGTGCCACCGCGGGGGGCGGCTCGAACGACATCAAGCCGCGCGCCAACCTCACGGCCGCGGACTTCTACCCGCTGATGCCGGGCTGGAAGTGGGCCTACGACGTCGAGAAGGACGGGGTCAACATCCTGGCCACCTACGCGGTGCTGGAACGGACGGGCGACGTCGCGGTCGTGCAGGCGGGCGACGAGCACCTGACCTATGCGGTCACGCCGGAGGGGATCGCGCAGAAGGACGGCGGCATGCTGGGCGACTACGTCATCAAGAACCCCGTCGCCGCGGGCGCCGAATGGGCGGTCGAAGGGGGGAGGGCGCACATCGCCTCGGTGACGGCCGACTTCAAGCTCGACTCGGGCGAGCACTACCTCGGCTGCATCGTCGTCGAGGTGACGCGCACCGACCCCGTCCGCGTCACCCGCACGACCTTCGCCCCCGATCTCGGGCCGGTGATGCTGGAGATGCAGATCCAGGACGGGACGCGCTTCACCACCATCACGCGCGCCCGCCTGCGCGCCGTCACCCGCCCCGGCGATAAGCCGATCTAGACGAGGCAGATGAGCGCGACGAGGCCGCCGGCCAGAGAGGTCCAGGCGAGGGTGGCCGCGAAGCGGAGCTCGGCGCGGAAGGTGAGCGGGTTCCGCGTGGTGACCACCAGGGGGCGATCGGGGCGGCCGCTGAAGATCGGCGAGACGCCGCCGCGGTAGGCGCCGCCCGCCTCGCCGTCGGGCGCCAGCGCCACGGGACCGGCCACGTGGATGGAGTCGCCGTGCGCGAGCGACGTCTCGAGGTGGAGCGCCCAGTCCGGCCCGGCGATCTCCCGATAGTTGTCGCTGCGGATGAAGATCACCGGGCTCTCGAGATCGACGCGCGCCGCGCCGGTCGCGTCGGCGATCGTCACCTCGCCGCCGCCGTGCTCGTGACGCCGCACGGCCGGCCCGACCTCGACGGTGTGCCAGTAGACGCACGGAGCGCCCGACAGCGGCGCCCGCAGGCGATCCGTCGAAACCACCGCGGCCGCGACGTGGGCATCGTCGTCCCCGGGCGCCTGGCGCACCGAACGGATCTCCCGGACACCGGACGACCTCAGGAGGGGGGCCAACCGCCGCCGCCGCCGCAGGATGGCCGCCAGCAGGCAGGCGCCGCCGAGCAACCAGCCGATCGCCACCCAGGCGCCGTCCTGCTGGACCATCCCCAGCGCGTGTGGTCCGAGCGCGACCTGGCCCACCGACCCGAGCAGCCCGGCCGCGACCTGCCCGGCCGCGACGAGACCGCAGGCCGCCTGGCCGATCCCCCAGCCGAGCCCGATCGACGCCTGGCCGATGCTGATCGCGCCGAGCGCGACCTGTCCGACGGCGATCAGACCGACCGCCACCTGCCCGACGGCGATGATGCCGACGGCGGGCGGGCGGCGTCCCGTCGAGGGGTCGATGCCGCGCACGACGTGCACCAGCGGCAACCGGCCGACCCTCAGCCGCGAGCGGTACTCGAAGCTCACCGGCTTCTCCCTTCCCGCCTCCGCGCTCCCCCCGACTGTCCGCGCTACTCCATCCTGCGCAGCCATACTAAAAGCGTACGGCGCCGGTCCCGTGGCTGCAATGCCCAACCTTTGTGTAGTCTTCGTTTCGTGTCGCCTCGAGGACCCGTCGCCGCCGCGGCTCTGCTCGCCGCGGCTGTGATCGGCGGCGCTTGTGGCGCGGCGCGGCCGGCCGCTCGGGCCGGCGGCTCCTCATCGGCGCCGCCCGGCGCGGCGCATGTCCCGAGCAACATCCTCCGGGCCGACTACGCCGGCTCGGCTCGCTGCGCCGGCTGCCACGCCGACGTAGCCGCCGCCTGGCGGGGCGCGCCGATGCACCTCATGACGCGGGTGCCGGAAAAGGCGCGCGTCCGGGCTCCGTTCGACGGGACGACGTTCCGTTTCAAGGACGACAGCGCCACGATGACCGAGAAGGACGGCGTCCGGTTCGTCGCGCTCAGCTCGCCGGCCGGCGGCCAGCACGTCTATCGCGTCACGCGCGTCATCGGCGGCCGCTATCGCGAGGACTTTGCCGGCGTCGAGGTGGGCGAGGGGAGCGGGCTCGACGGCGGGCGCGGCGATCGCGAGCTGATCCTCCCCGTCTCGTACGTGTTCGAGACCCGGAGCTTCCGTCTCAAAGGGTATTCGGTCCTGGTCGGCGAGCGGCCGGGGCTGCACGCCGGCGGGGTCTGGAACCAGACCTGCATCTTCTGCCACAACACGGTCCCCTACTTCGACGATGTGTGGGGGGCGCTCTATGGGCGCGGCGCGCCCGGCTATCAAGGCGAGGTGGTCGACAAGCTGCTCCCGCCGGAGCGTCGGTTCCGCTTCGAGGCGAGCGGCGACGACCGGGGGCTGATGGACGCGGTCGCCGCCGAGGTGACCGCCGTGGGTGGCACGCCGACCCCGGGCGAGGACCGACAGGCGGCGCTCAAGCACGGCATCCACGAGCTGCGCGGGCGATTCGCGGCGCGCGACTTGATCGAGGTGGGCATCGGCTGCGAGGCCTGCCACGGCGGCAGCCGCGCCCACGCCGACGATCCGCGGCTGCTCCCCGACTTCGCCCCGCACAGCGCCTTCCTGGCCGCGCGGCCGGAGGTGCCGCGGCCCGACGGTGAGGTGACGCGCGCCGAGTGGATCAACCGCACCTGCGCCCGCTGTCATCAGGTGCTGTTCTCGCGCTACCCGTTCACCTGGGAGGGGGGGCTGCGCCGTGGCCAGGAGAGCCCGGGCGGCAGCTCGATCACCTCGGGCGAGGGGCGCGACTTCCTGCTCGGCGGCTGCGCGCGGCAGATGTCGTGCGTCACCTGCCACGATCCGCACGGCGAGGACCGCCGGGCCGATCTCGAGCGCCTCGGCACGCCGGCCGGGAACGGCGTCTGCGTCCGCTGCCACACCCAGCTCGCCGCACCGGCGGCGCTGCGGGCGCACGCCCACCACGATCCGAACGGCGCCGGCGGGAGCTGCATCGCCTGCCACATGCCGCGCAAGAACATGGGGCTCGGTTACGCGCTCACCCGCTATCACCGCATCGGCCTGCCCGACGATCCGGCGCGCGTCGAGCGCGACCGCCCGCTCGAATGCGCGCTCTGCCACGCCGACAAGACGGTCGGCGACCTGGTGGGGACGATGGAGCGCTGGTGGGGCCGCACGTACGACCGCGCGGCGCTCGAGACCCTCTACGGCGATCTCGGGGCTCGGCCGCTCGAGGCGACGCTGGCGCGCGGCAAGGCGCACGAGCAGGCGGTCGCCCTGGCGGTGCTGGGCGCGGCGCACGCCACCGACGCCGTGCCGGGTGTGGCGCGGCAGCTCGTGAACCCGTTCCCCCTCGTGCGCTACTACGCCAGGAAGGCGCTGGCCGCGCTGCGCGGCGAGGACTGCGCCGTCGATCTCGATCGGCCGACTGCCGAGATCGCGGCGGCCGTCCGCGCCTGCGTGCCGGCGGCGTTCGCCGGCGGGGCGGTCGTCCCGACCGGGGCGGGGGGGCACGAGCGCGACGTCCCCGACGAGGATTGACCGCCGCGCTATAGTCGCGCGCCGTGTCCGCCGCCGACGCTCCCCAGCCGCCGCTCGTCCTGCTCACCGGGTTCCTGGGCGCGGGAAAAACCACCCTCTTGAACCGCGTCCTGGGCGCGCAGCACCGGCGGCGCGTCGGCGTGATCATCAACGAGCTCGGCCGCATCGACATCGACACCCGCCTGGTCAAGAGCCGCGCCGGCGACGTGCTGGAGCTGGCCGGCGGCTGCGTCTGCCACGAGGTGCGCGTGCAGTCCGAGCTGTGGGCCGCGATCGCCGAGATCGCCCGCCGCGCGCGCCCCGAGGTGGTGGTGCTGGAGACGACCGGGATCGCCGAGCCCTGGTCGATCCTCGACGGCCTCGAGGGCCTGGGCGCCGCGGCGCCGGCGGTGGCCTCGGGGGTCGTCTGCGCCGTCGACGCCGAGGCGGGGGCCGGACAGATCGCGCGTCACGAGGAGGCGCGCGCCCAGCTCGAGGCGGCGGATCGCATCCTGCTCACCAAGCTCGATCTGGCGGCGCCGGATGCCGTGGTGGCGCTGCACCGCGAGCTGGCCCGCCGCAACCCCGCCGCCGAGCGCGCCAGCTTCCCCCCCACCGACGAGGCGACCGCCGAGCTCGTCCCCTGGCTGCTCGACGTCCGCCCGCTCGGCCGCGCGCGCCCGGCGCCCGGCCCGCACCACCATGGCCAGCTCGCGGCCGTCGCCTACAGCGATCCCGTCCCGCTGCTGGCCGAGCCGCTGCTGGCGGTGGTCGACCGCCTCGGCTCCGCGCTCGTGCGCGCCAAGGGTTTCGTGCACCTCGCCGGCGAGCAGCGCCGCGGATTCCTCGAACGCGCCGGCCTGCGCACCGAGCTCCGCTTCGCCGCGCCTTGGGGCGCCGACCCGCCGCTGACCGAGATCGTCCTCATCGGCGAGGACCTCGATTCCGGGGCCATCCGCCGCCAGCTCTGGGCCTGCCGGGCCAGCGGCGCAAACCCCTGATCGCAGTCTATTTGCCAGGATCACGGATCCTCGGATACGGTAGTCGCGGCGATTTTCTTGCCGAGCCTACCAAGGAGGGTCTGATGGAAGGGATTCGTAGGAGTGGTTTGACGGTGTTGCTTGCCGCAGGGATCGCGGCGACGGGAGCGGGCTGCGGGGGGAGCAACGGTCCCCACGACGGGACGCACAACATCTACTTCATGGGTACGGTGATTGATGGCGTGCTCAACACGCCGATCGGGACGTCGGGCACGACCGCGTACGACATCAGCTTGGTCTATGGGACGACGACCGTGAAGGGGAAGGTCGACGCGGCGACCGGACGTTATACGCTGGGCCCGCTGCCGGCCTGGAACGACTACGGCGTCATCATCCAAGCGCCTGGGTACCGGGGGTTCAGCTCGTACAACGGGGGAATCGCGCCGCCGGCGCCGGCGCAAACGTCGCTCTCTGCGGACGTGTACACGGCCGACACGACGCAGACGTTCGACTTCGACGCCTACGTCTTCCCCTCCAGCAGCACGGCGCCCGACGTCACGCTGGCCATCACCGAGAGCGATCAGCCGGCCTCTGCGACGCCGACGGCGGCGGGGACGATCCGGATCCAGCCCACGTCGCAGTCGGCCATCCAGGGGAAGACCGGCGAGGTGGGGGGCCAGGTCTGGACGAACTCGGAGGATCTGTTCGCGGCCAGCATCACCGAGAGCTTCACGGCCGGGACCTACACGGCGCCGGGCGCGATGCTGGTCTACGGCGTCAGCTACGCGGTGACGATCTATGGCGTCGACGGTTACCAGCCGAGCGCGGGGAGCTTCCAGGCGGGGGTCACCAGCTCGTCGTCGATCAGCATCACGCCGCTGGCCACCACGCCGCTGCCGCCGCCGACCCTGGTCAGCACCAGCGGGACCTGCCACACCAACGACGCGCCGGTCTCCACGACGACGCCGATCGCGACGGTGACGTTCACCTTCAACGTGCCCGTCGCCGACGGGACGACGTCCGTGGGGGGCGACGCCGAGATCCTGGACAACGGGATCTACGTCGCAACCTCCTCGGGCGTCGCGACGCTCAAGAGCAGCACTTCGTCGACGGTGCAGGAGCGGGGGACCTCCCTGGTCTTCTCCGGCAACACGGTGACGATCGGCTGGACCCCGTCGGTCGGGCTCGCCAGTCCCATCTCGGGCGACACCGTCACGGAGATAGAGTACGAGACCCTCAGCTCGATGTACGTCGAGCAGCCGAACCACCCGGAGTCGCGCGTCTCGCTGGGGTCGTTGGTGGCCCCTTCCGGCTACATTATCTGCGGGGTGTGACCGCGGCTCCGCGCCGGCGGCGGTCGACCTCGACCGCGCCGGCGCGCCCGGGCGCTACTTGCTGACGCCGGCCGACTTCAGCGCTTCCAGCTTGCCGAGGTCGAGGCCGGCCACGGCGGCCTTCAGCGCCGGCAGCTCGACGCCGTTGCCGCTGGCCTCGACGATGAACCGCTCGCCGAGCACGACGGTGAA
>DATNDC010000107.1:0-31414 GCA_035607055.1 Polyangia bacterium | reverse complement strand
CGCCACCCGGCGTGAGAGGGTGGCGGGTGATCGGGCGTCGGCGCGACGCGCCCAGGCCGAGGGGCGAGGTACAAGACTGAGATGAGCACGGAGAAGCACCAGCCTCCCCCCGTACACGCCGGCCGGCTGCGCCGGTCAATCGGCTTCTACGGGCTGATGACGGTCTCGCTCGGGTCGATCATCGGATCGGGCTGGCTGCTCGGTGCGCTCAATGCCGCTGAGCGAGCCGGCCCGGCGTCGGTTCTGTCCTGGGTCCTCGCGGCCGCGATGCTGTCGCTGCTCGCTCTGGTCTACGCGGAGCTCGGCGCGACGTATCCGGTGGCTGGCGGCGGCGCGAGGTTCCCGCACTACTCGCACGGCCCGGTGGCCGGCTTCATCGCCGGCTGGGCGTCGTGGCTGCAAGCGGTCTTCATCGCTCCCCTCGAGGTGCTGGCGGCGATCACCTACGTCAACAGCGTCGGCTGGGTCAATCGCCACTTCAACATGATCTACAGGGTCGGCGAGAAGGCCGGCCTCCTGAACGGCACCGGGCTGCTCGTCGCGCTGGTCCTGATGGCCGTGTTCACGGCGATGAACCTGGTGGGCGCCAAGTTCGTCTCGGACAGCAACGTCATCGTCGTCATCTGGAAGACGGCCGTGCCCGTGCTCGCGGTGGGCGTCGTGGCCGCGCTGCAGTTCAAGCCCTCGAACTTCCAGGCAGGCGGCGGCTTCATGCCGTTCGGATTCCATGGCGTCTTTGCCGCGCTGAGCGGCGGCGTCGTGTTCGGGCTGCAAGGCTTCGAACAGGCGGTTCACCTGGCCGGCGAGGCCCGCGATCCCAGACGAGATCTCTCGCGCGCGATTCTGGCCGCGATGGCGATCGGCGCCGTGCTCTACACGTCGCTGCAAGTGGTGATGATTGGCGGCCTCGATCCCGCCCACCTCGTCACGGGCTGGTCGAGGCCGCTCGGCGCCGATCCGTCCGACTACGGGGTCTGGTACACGCTCGCGCTCGCGCTCGGCGCCGGATGGCTCGCCAAGCTGCTGCTCCTCGACGCCGTCATTTCACCGGCCGGCACGGGCGTGGTGTTCGTGGCGACCACGGCGCGGCTCTCCTACGCGCTCGGCGAGACGCCCGAGATGCCGGCCGCGCTGGCGGCGACGAGAAAGGGCGTGCCGGTGGTCTCCATCCTCACCGCGGCCGTCGTGGGTTCGGCCGCCTTCGGACCGTTCAAGAGCTGGAATGCGCTCGTCAGCGTGGTGACGGCCGCGACGGCCATCATGTACGCCTTCGCGCCGCTGGCGCTGGCGGCTTTGCACGAGGTCGAAAATGACCGACAGCGGTCCTATCGGGTGCCGCTGCCGAAGCTGGTGCTGCCGGCGGCCTTCTGTTCGGCCAACCTGATCATGTACTGGGGCGGGTTCGACACCAATTGGAAGCTGGCCCTCGCGATGTTGATCGGCCTCGCCCTGTTCGCCCTCGGCGCCTGGCGCGGGCGCACCGGCGCGGCGCGCGCGATCCGAAACGCCGTCTGGGTAGGGCCGTGGTTAGGCGGTCACGTGCTGATCGGGTGGCTCGGTCGCTATGGCGGCGGACGGGGCCTCCTGCCGAGCTGGATCGATATCGGCGTGGTGATCGTCTTCGCGCTCGCCATCTTCCACTGGGCCACGGCGCTGAGGTCGAGCAAAGAGACCTGCGCGCTCGAAGTTGCCAGGGACGCGAGGCAGATCGATTATCAGGCGACCTGACCGCGCGGCACCCGAAGGTCGTCGAGTTGGGCCATGATGTCCTCGTGCTGCTGTCTCAGGATGAGGTGGCCCCCCTGGGGGTGCAGGAGGGCGACGCGCGGTCGCCGTTCTTCATCCTCTGTGATCACGCCGGCCGGCTGATTCCGCGCGGGCTCGAGTCGCTGGGGCTGCCGAGCGACCAGCTCGTGCGCCACATTGCCTGGGACATCGGCGCGGGCGAGGTGGCGCGCCGCCTCGGCACGGCTCTGGGCGCCACCACGGTGTGGCAGCGCTATTCGCGGCTGGTCATCGATTGCAACCGGCCCCTCGACGCGCCCGACTCGATCGCGGTGGCCAGCGAACGAATCCCCGTCCCGGGAAACCAAAACCTGGATCCGGTTGCGGCCGAGGAGCGCGCCAGAGAGATCTTTCATCCGTACCACGACGAGATTCGCCGGGCCCTCGACCGTCGGAAAGCGGCGGGCCATCCGACCATCCTGGTGACCGTGCACAGCTTCACGCCGGTGTTCCTGGGGACGGAGCGCCCCTGGCACGCGGGCGTCCTCTACAACCGCGATTCGCGCCTCGCCCAGCCCCTGCTGCGCGCGCTGCGCAGCGAAGGCGCGCTGGTCGTGGGCGACAACCAGCCCTACGCCGTCGGCGATCTGACCGACTACTCGATCGTCCACCACGGCGAGCGGCGCGGGCTCCCCCACGTGGAGATCGAGATCAGGCAGGATCTGGTCGCCGACGAGCTGGGACAGCGAGGCTGGGCCGAGCGGCTCGCGCGGCTCTTGCCGGTCGCCGCCAGAGATGCCGGGCTGACGCAGGAACAGCCGGCAGGATGAACCCCATGATGATCCACGACGTGCTCATCGTCGGTGCGGGTCCAGCCGGCAGCACCTGCGCGCGCTTCCTGGCGCAGGGGGGCGCGCGCGTCGCGCTCGTCGACCGCGCGCAGTTCCCTCGCGTCAAGCTGTGCGGAGGTTGGATCTCGGCCCCGATCTGGGATGCGCTCGCCCTCGCGCCGCGCGAATACCCCGGTGGCCTCTGGGAGTGGAGCGCCTGCCAGGTGAGCTACCGCGGAGAGCAACGGACCATCCCTTGCCACGGCTGGTTCATCCGCCGCTTCGAGCTGGACGATTTCCTTCTGCGCCGCAGCGGCGCCGATCTTCATCTCGGCGTCCCGGCGCAGGAGATCGCGCGCGACGCCGACGGGCTGTGGTCGGTCGCCGGCCTTCGCGCCCGGATCCTGGTGGGCGCCGCGGGCACGCACTGCCCGGTCGCTCGGCTCGTCGCGCCGCCGCGTCCGAGCGGTCCGGTGGGCGTCCAGGAACACGAGTTCCGCGCCGATCCGGCGGCCATCGCGCGGACGCGCGCCGGACGTGACGGCGAGCCCGAGCTGTTGCTGCACGACGATCTGCGCGGCTACTCCTGGAACGTCCCCAAGACCGACTGGCTGAACGTCGGCTCGGGCACGGTCGCGCCGCAGGAGGTGCGCGCCGCCTGGCAGTCCGCGCGCGCGCACTTCGCCGCCGCGGGCCACCTCCCGGCCGAGGCCGCCGCCGATCTCGACGCCATGAAAGGTCACACCTACTACCTCTTCGATCCGGCCCACCTCGACGGCGCCGTCGCTAAAAACGACGGGAGAGACGACGTCCTCCTCTGCGGCGACAGCCTGGGGCTCGCCCAGCCGCTCACCGCAGAAGGGATCTTGCCGGCGGTCGTCTCGGGCCGCCTGGCCGCGGAGGCGATCCTGGCCGGGGCGCCGCGGAGCTACCCGGCGCGCCTCGGCGCGCACCCGGTCCTCGCGGACTACCGGCGCGTCTTTCGTCTTCGCGAGGCGGCCGCGGCGCTCGGCGGTCGCGGCGGTCGCCGGTCGGGCGGCGGGCCGGGCGCGCGCCTCGGCCGCCGGGCCGTGTCCGGCGGTTTCGCCTGGATGTTCTCCGGCGCGCGCCTGCCGGCGCCGCGGCTGGTCGACGCGGGGTTGGCGCTCGCCGAGCGATGGACCCACAATCATCGCCTGCGCCCCCGGACACCATGATCGATTTCGCCCGCAAGCTCGCCTCGACCTTCGACCGCAACGCGGCCGACGTCGTCCGCGAAGCGCTGGCCGGCGCCGGCGTCGCCGTCGGCGGCGACGCGCCGTGGGACATCCAGGTCCACGACCCGCGGGTTTACGACCGGGTCCTGCGCCAGGGGACCATCGGCATCGGCGAGTCCTACGTGGAGGGTTGGTGGGACTGCCAGGCGCTCGATCAAATGATCGAGCGGATCGTCCGCGGCCAGCTCTACGACGTGCTCGCCAAGAGCTGGGCCTTGCGCGCGCAGGTCGTTCGGGCGCGTGTCTTCAACCTGCAGACGGCGCGCCCGTTCGAGGTCGGCCAGCGGCACTACGACGTGGGCAACGATCTCTATCGCGAGATGTTGGGTCCGCGCATGGTCTACACCTGCGCCTACTTCAAAGAGACCGACTCCCTGGACGCCGCGCAGGAGGCCAAGCTCGACCTGGTCTGCCGCAAGATCGGCCTTGCGCCGGGGATGCGCGTTCTCGATCTCGGTTGCGGGTGGGGCGGCTTCGCCGCGTTCGCCGCCGAGCGCTACGGCGCCCGCGTCGTCGGCTACACCGTCTCGCGAGAGCAAGCGGCTTGGGCGCGTGAGCACCACGCGGCGCTCCCGGTCGAGATCCGCCTCGACGACTACCGCCACGCGACCGGTCGCTACGACGCCGTCGTCTCGATCGGCCTCATGGAGCACGTGGGGCCCAAGAACCACCGGGACTACATGCGGCTCGCGGCGCAGCTCCTCGGGCCCGGCGGGCGGGCGTTCATCCACACCATCGGCGGCGCCAGCGCGCGCACGCACATCGACCCGTGGTTCGACAAATATATCTTTCCCAACGCCGCCATCCCGACGCTCGGCCAGCTCGCCGCCGCCATGGAAAAGATCCTGGTCCCCGAGGATGTCCAGAACATCGGCCCGCACTACGACCGAACGTTGATGGCCTGGTGGGCCAACTTCGACGCCGCCTGGCCGCGCCTGCGCAGCAAGTACGGCGAAGCCTTCTACCGCATGTGGAGGTTCTACCTGCTCATCAGCGCGGCCTACTTCCGCACGCGCGAGCACAACCTCTACCAGATCGTCGCCACCCCCGCCGGAGCCCCACAACCCCCGACCGTGCGCGCGAGCTGAACGAAGGAGCCGGGACAGACGACCTGAAGATCAGAAGACCAGGGCGGCCGAGCCGATGATTCGCTGCTCGCTCGATCTGACGAGCGTGCCGGGGAGGCGGCTGCTCCGCAGGATGTCGTCGAGCTGAATCGTCAGTCGGACGGGGCCCCGCAACGGCTGCACGGCGCCGCTGGCCGTCAGAAATGCCTGGTTGTCGTGCAGGGAGAAGTTGTTCTGAATCTGACTCTGGTGGTCGTCGGCCGAGTTGAAGGACCAGAAGCTCTGCCCGCGGCCGTCGAATCGGAGACGGACGTCGCCGAGCTCCGCTTCGAGGCTCGCAAAGGTGAGCAGCCCCTGCGCGAAATAGTACCCTTGCAACTGCAGCTCGCTCTTGACCTGGACGTCGGCAAACTGCGGGGCCGCCTGCGCCCAGGCCAGGGAAGTGACCTGGGCGAATCCATAGCTGGCGGCGAAGGTGGCGCGCCCGGCGAACCTGCCGCGGCGAGCCTCGAGCTCGACCACCGGGCCCCCGAGGCCGAGGGCCAGCGTCCGATCGTAGACCGTCGGGAGGCTCCGCCCATCGTAGTCGAACGAGCTGCCGAGGCCGACGAGCAGCCCCCGGCCATCGGGCTCGCCCGAGGGGCCGACGACGTCGCCGTAGTCGCGAAGGTAGCGCCCAACGATGAGGGAGTCCGCGTGGACCGCCACCCCGTCAATG
This sequence comes from Polyangia bacterium, assembly GCA_035607055.1. GTDB lineage: Bacteria > Myxococcota_A > Polyangia > Fen-1088 > Fen-1088 > JADGRB01. Next base: position 25,818 of record DATNDC010000107.1, on the reverse strand, counting down.
GTTCCGTTGTTCATGAGCCAGCCCGCGCCGAGGGAGGTCCACTGTCCCGGCTTCGCGGTGGAAGCGCCCCGCCCGGGCCGTTGATAGTAGGCGTTGGCCGCGATCCGGGCGCCCAGCCCGAAGCTCGTCTCGTCGCGGGGCGCGCCGCCGTCGACCACCGTGTGCGCCGGGCCGAGCCAGATGGAGAGCTGGTGCCAGGTTCGTCTGGAGAACCCGAGGCGGTCGAACGGTGGGTCCCGGCGCCGGCTCTTGCAGACGGGCGACTCGGTCAGCGTCGCGACCGGTGAAAAGACCACGGCCCCGAAGCAATTGGCAAAGCTCGGCTCCCCGTCGGCGAAGAAGCTCCCCAGCCGGTAGCTGGCCTCGCCGAGCACCCACCCGGCCGCCGGGGTCACGATGAGATCGTTGATCGAGATCTTCTGGTTCATCTCCCCGAAGTACTTCCAAGCGGTCGAGGCGGCGACCGCGGCCAGGAACGAGCCACCCGCGCCGAGGCCGCTGCCGCGCGCGATCTGATAGTAGAGGAGGCCGGCGACCGGGTGACCGACGGCGTTGGTGTTGAATTTGTCCTGATCGAACGTGAAGTACCGATCCGAGAATAGCTTTGCTCCCCAGGTCGACCCGGAGCCGACCGCGATCTCCGACTCGGAAGGCTCTTGGTGACCCCAGTACCAGGCCCCTTGGAGCGCCAGGAACGTGAGCTCTCCCAGGAAGACCCGGAGGTATGGATGGGGCGGGTTCTTCGAGGGGGACTCGGTGTCGTTCTCTTCGTTCACCGCCGCACGCGACGTCGCCGCCGGCAGGACCGTCGCGAGCCCCAGCCAGAGGACCAGAGCCCTCGAGCGCCAACCGCGGGCCGCCCGCCTCCTCGATGAAGGGATGAACGGGATGCGCACCTCCTCCTCGCCCGCGGGCGCGGGTTGGTCGGTCACGCCCCGCCGTTGTCGAGCCTACCAACCAAGATAGGGCCACCCCGCCCGTTCGTCTGACCGAGGCTCGTCGGTGAAAAGATGATAGTGAGCGCGCCCAGGGCGTCGCCCCGGGCGCGGAGTCAATGTTTGGGAGAGGAACGTGCTCGCGGCGGCGCGGAGGAGGGGGCCTCGTGAAGCTGGACCGGATGATCAGCGTGGTGACGGCCGCGGTGACCGCAGCGATGGCGGGGAACGCTCTCGCCGGGAGCTCCGCGCCGACGGGAGAGACCGCACCATCGGCCGAGGTGCCCAACGCGGCCGGCGCGCCAGAGCCCCCGCCCCGCTGGAAGCCGCTCAGCGGCTTCGGGATGACTCTCGCGGGTGGCGGTGGCGTGACCGCCTTCACCCAGAGCGGCACCCGGGACGTCACCCAGATCGGTGGATCGTGGGACGTCCGAATGGCCTTCGAGACCCGTCGCTTGCTGGGATTCGAAATCTCCTACATTGGTGGCGCCAACACCATCCACGGCCTCGGCCCCGCCGGCAGCGACGCGACGCTCATCCGCAATGGCATTGAAGCGGCGCTGCGGCTCAATTTGCCTCTCTACGCCCAGGACACCCTGCTCGAACCGTATTTCGCGGGCGGCGTGGGCTGGAACGGCTATCGGATCACCAACGTCACGACCGCCTCCGCCAGCGTCAGCCCGACCAGCGAGAACGCGTTCTCGGTCCCGCTCGCGGTCGGCTTCGCCGTCGGCTACAAAGGATTCATCGCGGACGCCCGATACACGGTCCGTCCCACTTACCACCAGACGACGCTGCGCGACCAGGGGAGCGGCGCCCTGACCAACTGGGACTTCGGCGGCATGCTCGGGTTCGAGTTCTAGGCGCCGCCGGTGACGGCGGTTCCTAGCGCGCCAGTGTAAGATCGCTTTCATGAAGACCTTGCCGATCGCTTGCGATTCGGCCGCCTTCGGTTCCTCGGAGGCGTTCGCCGCGCATCTGGCAGAGGGGAGGCGGCTTCTTTTGCTGGCTACGGAACGTCGTGAGCTGGATGACGGCTGGGCGCTGCGGCTACCCGGCGACGACGAGAACTTGCTGGCGTGCGCGCATTGGATCATCGGCGAGCGCCGTTGTTGCCCATTCCTCACCTTCGCGATGGAGTGCCGACCTGAAGGTGAGCTCTGGATGCGCATCACTGGACCCGAGGGCACGAAGGAGATGCTCCGCGCCGAGCTGGAATGAACCTGCTGCGTTGGCCGCCGGGACGGCGAGCCGGGTCGAAGGCAGCAGGCGTCAGCTTACGCATTCCCGGGCTGGCTCCTTCCGGGCTCGAAGCTGTTTCGTCGCGTCGATCGCTTCGCGCGACTTGGGGTAGCGACCGACCAGCGTGCGCAGCAGCGCTCGGGCGTCGGCGCAGAACGACAGCTCCTCGAAGGCGCGGGAGAGCTGCCACATCGCCTGGGGAGCCTCTGGCGCCGTGGGGTAGAGTGACAGCAGCCGCTGGTAGCTCGCCACCGCGTTCGAGTACCTCGCCTCTTCGACGTACGAGCGCCCGATTGCGAGATAGGCCTGTGATGCCCGCGGATCCTGGGGAAAGCGGTCGATGAAAGCCTGACAATAGCGGCGACCGCGCTCGCGCTCGCCCGACTCGACCAAGGCCGTCGCCTGTCGCCACAGCTCGTCCTTGTCGTCGGGAAGGGAGAGGCCGATCTCGTCGGCGATCTCCGCGTCGCTCTTCTCGAGCGCGGCCAGGCGCCTTTCGAACCGGTCAATGGTCTCTGCACCGGCCTGGTGCCCGAGCCGCATCGTATCGGCAAGTTGGTTGCTTCGAGCATCGAGGGTGGCCACCTCCGCCTCCATCTTGGTGGTCGCCTCCGCCGAATCGCTGTCGCTTTTCGCCCAGCGCGCCTCCGCGTCCTCGAGGGCTCGAGTCACCTCGGCGATCTCTCGCCCTCGGTCGGCGTCGGGGCGGGTCGTGAGGCGCGCCTGTACCTCAGCGATTTCCGTCTTCACCTTTCGCGCTTGGAACGCGGTCATGCATCCGACGTCGCCGGCCAGCGACAGCGCGAGCAGGAATACGAGCTGTCCAGGGCATCCCCTCGAGGCTAGCGTTGATACGCACGAGAAGTCTGCCGGTACCGCGAATCGCATTGCTCTGCGACCGTATGCATCGCACGTACCTGGTCGGCTCAGGTAGGCAACGGCGAGCGTCTCAAAATCCGGTTGTCAAAAGAAGCGACACCCTCGCGACCGGACGTAAAACTCTTTGGTGGCATCCCGGCGCCTCTTCACCCATAGCGGGCGCTCGCGCGCCAGGCGGAGAGTGGACCGCCCTTTGCTTCGTAACCGAGGAGGACTATGAAGCCTCCATTCACCCGGGTAAGGCGGCCCCTTTTGTGGCGGGCAGTCGAGTGGTCGGCGGTGATGACCACCCTCTCGTGGCTGTTCTTCTGGGTGTCGGCCTACAGGAAGCCCTCGCGCCAACGGGAATCGAACGTCTGGTCGCGCCTCGACTGAATACCGGTCTCGCCGAGGAAACCGAGCGATGGAATCGACATATGTCGAACGGGTGGTCATCGTCGCGTTCGCGGCGGTGGTCCTGAGCTTCTTGGGCGCCACCTGGTTCAGTGAGCGACAGAGCGGAGAGATTCAGCGCGCCGCATTGAGCATCCAGGGAAATGCCGCGCCCTCTATTCGGCGTCTGGCGACCGCCGCCGCAGAGCTCCGGCACTTGCAACTGCTCGTTCATCGCGCGCTCGAACAGGAGTCCGGCTCGTCGGCCGTGGTCGCGATCGAGACGGCACGCGCGCAGCTCGACGAACAGTTGGCCGCCTACGAATTGCTCCCGGTCTATCCTAGAGAGGACGCGAGTTGGCGGCGGGCCGAGAGCGCTGTCGGCCGCCTCGATGGCGACCTTTCGACGATCACCGAGGCACTCGATCGTGGCGACCGCAGCTCGGCCCATCAGCTCGAAGGTCGGCTGGACCGCTCCAGCGAGGCTCTGGCGCTGGCTCTCTCGCAGGACACGGACCTCAACGCCGCCGCCGCTGCCAGTCTGGCGAAGGAGATTCAGACGAACAGGCGGCGTGGAATCATTTGGGCGCTGCTCCTGGACGGGGTCGGGATCCTGCTGGCCATCGCGGCGGCTGCCTGGGCTCTCCGCGTGGGACGCGCGTATAGCCGGGCGGTGAAGGCCTGCGGGGAGATGGCCGAGCGTCGCGCCGAGGAGCTCGACCAGTTTGCCAGCCGAATGGCACACGACGTGCGAACGCCCCTTTCGGTCGTCGGGCTTTCCCTGCAGATTGTCGATCGACATGGAGGCGAAGACCCCCGTTTTCGTCGTGCGGCGAAGCGCGCCTGCGGTGCGTTCCAGCAGGTCCAGGTGATGATCGACGCGCTGTTCGACTTCGCGCACGCAGGCGCGCACGCCGATCCGCGTGCCCGGGCCTCCGTCTCCGCGGCCGCAGACGGGGTGGCGGTGGGCGTCTGCACGCGCGCCGAGGAGGTCGGCGCCGAGCTCGTCGTTCACGCCAGGTCGAGGGCGCTGGTCGCCTGCCCCGGCGGCTTGGTCGAGATCGCCATCGGCAACCTCGTGAACAACGCCCTTACTTATGTCGAGGGGCGGGACAAGCGGATCGTGACCATCGCGACCGCCGACCAGGGGGCGACGACCAAGGTCAGCGTCTCTGATACCGGCCCGGGCCTTCCATCCGGGACCGACCCGGCCCGAATTTTCCAACCCCACGTCCGCGGTACGAATGCGCGCGGGCGCGGTCTCGGCCTTGGGCTCGCCACGGTCAAGAAGATCGTCGAGGCGCACGGCGGTCACTTGGGCGTCAGCTCGTCTCCGGACGGCTGCGTGTTTTGGTTCACTCTCCCCATCGTTCCGAGTGATACGCCCGCGCCCGGGATAGTGCACCGCTCGGCGATCGTCGCTTCGTGAAGAGGTACACCTGGGCCGCGTCAGTCCGTACCGTCGATGACGAGCTCAATTCTCCGGGAGGACGGTTTCTACGTCGCTCCGCGGGACCCAGCCACGACGGCCGCCGCCGGAGATCAGAACGAAGCGCCCGTCGGCGTGCTCGATGAAGACCATGGTCCCCTCGCGGACTGTGAACGACGCGGGCGCTCCCGCCGAGGGCGCAGTCCGGGCCACCGGCCCTGCTGACACCACGACCGCGAGATTGGACGGCGTCCTGTTGCGGATTGCAGCCCCGAACGCCACGGCGGCGACCAGGCCACCCAGGCCCGCGATGACCAGAAACGCGCCTCGCCCGGCGACTCTCCGAACAAAGGCGAACAGGGCGCCCGCCCCGACCAGCAACCCGACCAGTGCCAGCTCGCCCCATTGATCCGACCGCAGCAGTTGCGCCGCCGTCCCGGCCATCCTCGGCTCGCTCGGTGGCAAATTCGCGGCGATGCGAACCTGGGCGAGGTCCCTCGCGATGAGGTCGGAACCGGGAGACAGCAGCCGGGCGCGTTCGAAGTTCAGGATCGCCTGGCCGAGCTGCTTGTCCGCGACCGCCCTTTGCGCCCGCGTCACGAACATTTGCGCCGAGGGCTGTGCCGCCGCGGCTGGCGCGGCTGACGTCGAAAGCATCCCCGCCAGGAGCATCGTCCTCCAAGGCGGGAACCGCAGCGCGCTCAAGGTTCCCACCTGTTGCAACCATTCGAACGCCCTCGACCTTCCCACACGAGCTGGTTCGCCCCGGCACCTGAAGCATGGCCCTATCGTGTCGGCGCCAGCGAACGCGCGGGACACCCGCCAGTTTTGGGATCTGACTCAGACGCGCGGCACCTTGCCGATACCGCTCCGTGACTTCTCGACCGAGCTCTTGAGCAGGTCGAGGTAGGCGCGCGTGACGTCCGATTCGTCGAGAAATCCGACCAAACGTCCATCGGAGGTCACCACCGGGAGCTGCCGCAGGCCGGTGCTCTGGGTCAGCTCCATGACGTTGCCGAGATGATCGGAGAGCGCGACCTTGCCTTCCGTCTGCATGATGTCGGCCGCCACGGCGAGCATCTGCATTCCCGACTCCGGGACCAGACTGGCGATCGAAGCGGCGCTGACGGTGCCTAGAACCACGCCGGCCTGATCCACGACCGGGAAAGAAAGCTGAGAGGTCGCGGCCGCCACCGCGCGCGCCATTTCGGCCAAGGGGGTGCTCGGGCCGAAGGTCACGTACCCGTCGACTGCAGCCATGACGTCCTTGACCTCGACCGAGCTCAGCGCGGCCAGTGAAGCGCCCGGCCGGTGCACGGGCGAGTCGGCGTGCGTCGGGACCTGCGCCGTGTAGAGGAAGCGCCGGCGCAGCGCCACGAACGCGATCCCCTCCGCGAGCATGAGCGGCACCAGGAGGTCGTAGCTTCCGGCCAGCTCGCTGACCATGATGAGCGAGCTGATCGGGACGTGGGCGATGCCGCCATAGAACGTCCCCATCCCGACGAGGGCGAACGCCCCCGGATCGATGCTCGGGTCGTGGAGCAGGACCGCGGCGGCGCGCCCGAACGCTCCGCCGAAGAGGCCGCCCAGCACCAGCGAAGGTCCGAAGTCGCCCGCGCTGCCGCCGGTGCCGATGGTGAGCGAGGTGGCGATCAGCTTCGCCGCGCCGAGAAACAGCAGGAGCTCCGCGCCCCGCCACCCGGTCGGCAGCCAGTCGGCGCCGGTGATCGCGACCTGGGCGGCGCCATACCCGCCGCCCAGGATCCCGAGCGCGTGCCCGGGCGTGCCGAAGTGCGAACCGACGATCAGAATCAGCGGGACCGCGAACAGGCTGAGCGCGAGACCCCCGACGGCGGGCCGCGCCCACAGCGGCAAGGGCAACCGCGCCGACAGTCGCTGAACGCCGCGCAGGGCAGCCAGGAAGGTCGAGGCGACGAAGGCGATGAGCACGGCGAGCAGCGCGTAGAGCGGCAGATGCTTGGGGACGAAGAAGTAGTGCGGCGCGCGCGCGAAGAGCGTCGATTGCCCATAGATGGAGATGACGATCGAGTAGGCGATCACGCTGGCGAGAATGGCGGGGATGAGGGCCTCCGCCTCGAAGTCGTCGCGGTAGATGACCTCCGCCGCCAGCAGCGCGGCGCCGAGCGGCGTCCGAAACACCGCGGCCATCCCGGCGGCGACTCCCGCCAGCATGAGGACCCGGCGCTCGCGCGCGCTGACCCGCAAGCCGAGGCCGACCGTCGAGCCGAGCGAGGCGCCGATCTGCATCGTCGGTCCCTCGCGTCCCCCGGATCCCCCGGTGCCGAGGGTGAGGATGGAAGCCAGCGCCTTGATCCAGATGACCCGCCGGCGCACCACGCCCCCGTTGTGGTGGAAGGCATGGATCGTGGCGTCCCCTCCGCCTCCGCGCGTCTCGGGCGCCAGCTGGCACAGGAGGCCGGCCAGCAGCGCGCCGATCGGTGGCAGCAGCATGATCACGAACGGACGGACGTGGTGCGCGCCTTCGGAAACCAGCCGCTCGCCATGCGCGCGCAAGGGCATGTAGCCCCCCAAGCGGCCGAGCAACGCGCCTTGCGTGAACTCCAATCCCGCAAAGAACGCCGCCCCGACCAGCCCCGCGGCGACCCCGACCATCACCGTGTGGAGAAGGGTCCTTCCCAAGAGGCGCAGATCGAGCGGCGGGCTGACCACGCCCAGTGCGGACCCGATCTGCAGAGCACCAAAGATCCCGCTCTTCCGACGGGGACTTGATCGTCGGAAGAACTCGGCTAAGGCGCTCAGCCGTGAAACGTGCCTGTCGGGCGACTCTCTGCGGTCGTCGTCTCCGCCTCGCTTCACGCGCCGGAGGATACGCGATGCGGTCGCCCGTCGGGGCGTCCTGCCTGCGCATCGGTAGAGCTACTGACGATGGCCGCAGGGCAAGCTGACGCGATCCCGTGCCGGTGGCCCCCAACGACTCTGCGCGCCCGGAAATCCGCGGCCTCGCAGTAGCTCCCGGCGGCGAAACGAGCAGGTCCGGGATCTTAGATCACTTCCTCAGCGGCGAGCCGAACCGGAGCAGGTTGCCGTCCGGGTCTCCCCAAATCCCGCCGGGGCCTGGGCCTCACTCGCCGGGTAGCTCGCGGACGTGGATAGCGGTCCAGACCCCGTTCTGCTTGCCGAACTCCACGATCAGCGTCCCGCAGTCGGCGCGGTGCCGGGTCGGACAGCATTGGACCAGCGCTTGGACGAGGCCGTTTCGCTTGCGGATGCTCATCACCGGCATGTCGGTCCGCTCGTGCATCTTGGCGACGATGGCGAGCGCGTCGTCCAGTCCGACGTCAACCGCGTCGAGCGCCCCGACGACAGCGGGCGGCTTCGGACCGCGACACCATTTTCCAGGCGCCCTGGAGGCCACTGCCCCTGGGCGCGCCGGTGAGCGGATAGAGTTCGAGGTCACGTCGACAAGTCACGGACGACCGTGGCTCTTGATGTAATCGACTCGTCACTTCGCGCGGGGCGCCGACTCATTTTGTATCAACCAGAACAGGCCGAGTGTCCTCACGGCCTCGGCAAATTCAGCGAATTCGATCGGCTTGCGGACGTATGCGTTGGCACCGTGCATATAGCTCTTCAGGATGTCCTCCTCCTCCTTCGAGGAGGTCAAGACGACGACCGGCAGAAATCGCGTTCGTTCGTCCGCTCGCAGGCGCCTGAGGACCTCGATGCCCCCAATCTTGGGCAAATTGAGATCGAGGAGGACCACCTGCGGTTGAACGCTGACGTCGCGGCCCGCGTGGGCTCCCGTTCCAAAAAGGAAATCGAGAGCTTCAGCTCCGTCTCGCGCGACGACCACCTCATTGGTGATGCGATTCGTCTCGAGCGCCATGAGCGTAAGTGTCTCATCGTCGTTGTTGTCCTCGACGAGGAGGAGAATCTTAGACGGACGGCCCATGCTCATCTCCCTTTGGGAGCGTGAAGTAGAACGTCGCACCGCCACCCACGGTGGCCTCCGCCCAGATCCTTCCGCCGTGTCTGCGGACGATCCGGTGAACCGTCGCCAGTCCGATTCCCGTGCCGGGAAACTCCTGCGCCGAGTGAAGGCGCTGGAATGGCTCGAACAGCTTCGCGGCGTACGCCATGTCGAAGCCAGGGCCGTTGTCACGGACGAAGTAAGCCGGCTCGGCGCCGCTTGGAGCGCGACCGATCTCGATCCGAGCCTGGTCCGTCTTGGAGGTGAACTTCCAGGCGTTCCCGATCAGGTTCTCGAGCAGGGCACGCAGGAGGGCGGGGTCGCCCTGAGCGACGAGGTCGGGCTCGACGACCGCCTCGATTACCCGCGCGGATTCACTGGCCTTCAGATGTTCGAGGACCGTGCCTGCGAGGTCGCTCAGGCTGACCGATGACCGTGCGAGCTCGACGCGGCTCACGCGCGCGAGCCCCAGCAAGGCGTCGATCAGCTGGCCCATTCTGATCGCGCCGGCGCTGATTCTTTGCAGGAAACGGGCGGAGGTGGGCTTCACGGTCTCCCCGAGATCCTGGATCAGGGCGTCGCTGAAGCCGCTGATAGCCCGCAACGGCGCCCGGAGATCGTGGGCCACAGAGTAGCTGAACGATTCGAGGCTGGCGTTGGCCTCTTGAAGCTGGGCGGCCAGGGACTCTTTGGCGCTTATTTCACGTCGAAGCTCCGCATTCAGCCGTTCGAGCCATCGATTGGTTTCCGCGTACCCACGCTGAGTCATCTCGAAAGGTGACAGACTCTCTCGGTAGAACGTTCCAGCCCGTGCGAGGCCCTCGGGCCCGAGAAGGGTTATCGGGAGAGCCGCCAGCGCGCGATCGTGGACGCCGGCCCAGTCGATGACCCCTTTCCCCTCTTTCAGCGCTCGTCGGCCCAGTTGGTAAGCGCCGGCCAGGGCCTCCTCCGACGGGGAATGGAGGAAGGTCGACAGCGTTCGCCGGTAAGCGCGCGCCAGGTCTTCCTCTTCCTCCAGGGCCGGGATCATGGGATCGGTGCCCCTTCGTAGCGGGCGACCAAGATGAGGGCATCATCGGTGGCACGCCCGTGCTTGGCCAAGATGTTCGCGGCCATCGTCTCCGGATCTCCGCCAGATCCAAGCTCGTCGGTAAATCGAGGCGAAATCCCGTCACTCGCCAGGAGGAACAGATCGCCCGCCAGGAGATCCGCCCGACGTCTCAAGGGAGCAGAGATTTGGTAACCGACGACACCCGCTCTGGAGACGAGCGCCTCCCGCCGCGAGCCCCGCAGGTGCCACCCTTCGACGTTGCCGACGCCTGCCCAAGCGAACGTCGCGTCGCGGAAGGAAAGCGAGACCACCAGCATGGCGGCGCCCCGCGTCCCGCGGAGCGCGACGTGGCACTGAGTGATCAACTCACTCGGATCGGCGTCTGCATGGCCCAGCATGGTGTCGGCCGCCAGCCGCGCCGCCAGCGCAGCCTCGGGCCCGTGGCCCAACCCATCGATGACCGAGAGCAGCGCTCCCCCTGGACAGGGCATCGCCACGCACTGGTCACCCGATTCCGTTTCAGTGGGCAACGGGCGCAACTGAAAGGCCCAGGTGAGCGGCGAGGTGGGCGTCATGAGCGAGTCGTCCACTTCCGCATCGTGACGGTAGTTCCCACGCCCACTTGCGAGACGATCTCGAAGTCGTCCATCAGCCGTCGCGCGCCGGGAAGTCCAAGGCCCAGGCTTCCGCCCGTCGAAAAGCCGTCACGCATCGCCTTCTCGACGTCGGGAATGCCTGGTCCCTCGTCGCGCGCCACGACGCACACCCCGCGGCGACCGCGGTCCTCGACGATGTCGAGGGTAATATCGCCGTGCTTCGCGTAGACCACGATGTTGCGGGCGACCTCCGAGATCGCCGTCGCGATCAGGGTCAAGTCGCTGCCCTTGAATCCAATCTCCGTCGCGAGAGCGCGGCCGATCTGACGGGCCACCACCACGTCTTCGTCGCGCGATACGGCGATCCGACGAGGCTCACTCACGCGCGGGACTCTTCGGAACGCCGAGCGCGCAGCTCGTCGATGGCGTCGTCGAGGTCCAGCGCGGTCGACACCGCGCCGAGGTCGAGTCCGAGCTGGACCATCGCAAACGCCACGTCCGGTTGAATGCCCACGACCACCGTGTGGGCACCGCGCAGCCTGCTGGAGTAGGCGATGGCCCTCAGCGTGCGGGTGGCGAACGAGTCCATGACGTCGAGGGCGGTGACGTCGATGATGACGCCCTTGGCTCGCTGCGAGCCCACCTCGGTCGCCAACTGATCCCGAAGTCCCCGCAGGTCTTCGTCAGTCTGAGCCACTTGAATTGAGGCGATGAGGACATCGCCCTGGCGCAGGATCGGAACGGACATGTCGCCCTCAGTTTGACGGTGAGAGGACGCCCGCGACCTTCGGCCGGTCGATGCGCGACATCTGGTAACCGAGGAGCTGCTCCGCCTCTTCGATGCCCCCCTGGAGGTCACCGATGGTCCGCAGTCCCGCGAGATCGACACCCAGGTTGACGAGCGTCTGCGACACCTCGGCCGAAAGACCCGTGACGATCACCATCGCTCCCATCAAGCGAGAGGCGGCCACAGTCTGCAGCAAGTGATTGGCGACCTTGGTGTCGACGGCGGCCACTCCCGTTACATCCATCACCACCACCTTGGCCCGGTTTACGCGAATGGAATGAAGCAGCCCCTCGGTCAGCATGCGGGCACGATGCGTGTCGATGGTGCCGATGATCGGCAGCATCAGCAGCCGGTCGCGAATCTGAAGCACCGGGGTGGTCAGCTCCCGGATTGCTTCCTGCTGGCGCCGGATGACCCGTTCGCGCTCGAACACCATGACGTCCACGATGATCCCGATGTCGAAGAAGGCGACCTTCTTGAGCGCCATGAAGTCCTCGAAGGCCTCTTCGGGCGACCGCGCGCTCTTGAGGATCGCTGTTCCTACCAGGCGCAGGAGATGATGAAACGCTCCCAGGAAGATGCGCGTCTCGAGCCCCGCGCGCGAGTAGACCCTGGCGAGCTTGAGGCGTTGCAGCGCGTACTCCATGCCGTAATTCCCGCCGACCATCGCCGCCAAGTGTTCGATCTTGAGCTGTCGCGCGCGGTGGACGGCCTCCGCGTTCCGCATGAAATCGCGCGCGTCGTCGAGCCCCGCGAGGTAGTCGAAGAACGACTTCCCGAACTCCTCCGCGCGACGCGCCACCGCCTCCCGAATCCGAGCGATGCGGGCCAGATCCTCTGGCAAGAGCGTGACGGCCTTATGGCGCCGCTCGATCGACTGCTCATTCAGGCCCATCTCCAGGGCCACTGCGCCGTCTTCAGACTCGCTTCGCTCGTTCGTCATAGGGCCTCCAAAACACCGTCGAGATGCCAACAACAAAAGTGCTCTCGGCCCCCTCCGAGAACGAACGACCGCATTCAATCTTGGTCTGCCCAGGCGGTCAACTCTCGCGACGCTCTGATTTACACACGATGAGATAGATGAAAAGCTCGTGCTCCCGGCGCCGCCGCCCACGTGGCTTCCAGAGTTGCCGCCGGCAGCTTCGTGTCGAGGTCGAACATCGGGGTGCGGATCTAACTGTAGGCGGGACAGGGATTGAACCTGCGACCCGGGCCGTGTAAAGACCCCGCTCTACCACTGAGCTACCCGCCTGGGTGGGGCGCCAGGATATCGCAAAAAAGCCGACCTCACTGGCGCCGTCGCAACCCAGGGCGCGGCCGGTGTGAGAAGCCGGCCCCCCCGACCTCTCACACCGTCGCAGCCCATCCCGCCCGACCCCACCGAACGACCCGAGAGTACCCCATCCAATGTTTCGTTCATCTTTCTTCGACGCAAAATCTTTGTAAATTGCCCCCGCGATGAGTAAGCCAGCGCTCGGAATCGGAAAGCCCCCTTATCGGGTGGGGCGCACGCGACTGCCCAACGGGCTCAAGCTGGTCACGGTGGAGACGCCGCACCTGCACAGCGCGACACTTTGTCTCTATGTGCGCGCCGGATCACGCTACGAGACCTCGGCGACGAACGGGTTGTCGCACTTTCTCGAGCACATGCTGTTCCGCGGGTCGTCTCGCTACCCGTCGTCGTTCGCGCTGAACCTGGCGATCGAGGAGCTCGGGGGGACGCTCTACGCGGAGACCGGGCGCGACTACTCGCTGTACCAGATCGCGCTCAATCCGCGGCAGCTGCAGCGGGGGATGGAGATCCTCGGCGATCTGTTCGCCGCGCCGGAGTTCCGCGACATCGACCTCGAGCGGCAGATCATCGTCGAGGAGATCCTCGAGGACCTCGACGACCGCGGGCGCAACGTCAACATCGACGACCAGTCACGCCGGCAGTTCTGGGGGCAGCACCCGCTCGGGTTCCCCATCACCGGCCCGCTCCGCAACGTGCGCCGGTTCTCGACGCGCGACGTGCGTGCCCACTTCCGCCGGTTCTATGGCGCCGCCAACATGGTGCTGGCCGTCGCCGGGCCGGTGCGGGCGCGCACCGTCGAACGGCAGAGCCGGGAGGCCTTCGCGCGCGTGCCGCGCGGCGAGCGTCGGGCCCCGCGGCCGCCGCACCCGGCCGGGCCGGGGCCGCGGTTTCGCGCCGTGCACAACGAATCGGCGCAGACGCAGGTGCACATCCTGTTTCACGCGCTGCCGGAGACCGATCCCGACTACCTGGCGCTGCGGGCGCTGGTGCGCGTGCTCGACGACGGGATGTCGACGCGCCTCCACTACCAGATCTGCGACCAGAAGGGGCTCGCCTACTCGATCGCCGGCTCGCTGCACTCGTACCACGACGCCGCGATCTTGGAGATCGACGCCGCCTGCGGGCACGCCAAGCTGCCGGCCCTGGTCGGCGAGTCGCTGGGGATGCTGGGCCGTTTCCGCGACGAGCTGGTCGGCGAGGACGAGCTCGACAAGGCCAAGCGTCGCTTCGTCGGCGACATCGAGGCCTGCTACGACGATCTCGACGGCCTCTCCGGGTGGTTCGGCGGCACCGAGCTCTACACGCGCGCCGACCCGCAGGAGAAGCGGGCCCAGGCGCTGGCGCGCGTCCGCCCGGAGGACATCCGCGCCGTCGCCCGCCGGGTGATCCGCCCCGAGCGCCTGTCGGTCACCTCGGTCGGCTCGCTCGGCCCGAAGCTCTCGCGCCGGGTGGAAAAGATCGTGCGCGAGTTTCGCTAGCCGGGCGGCGCCCGCCGGTCAGTTCTTTTTCTTCTTGGCCGTGGCGGGCGGCGTGACCTCGATGGCCAGGGTCACCGTCTCCTTGACCGGCTTGCAGGCTTGCTCCTGGCAGAGGACGAAGTGGGCCTCGGCGCCGATCGTCTTCTTGCCGGCCTCGGTCGCGGAGACCGGGATGTCGAACCGGGCGCTCTCGCGGCTGCTGGCGGCCAGATCGGCGCGGGTCAGCTTGGACTTCTTGACCGTGAGGCCCGGCGGCGGCGTCAGCGCCACGCTGATCGGCGCCTCGTCGTTGACGTGCCAGCCGCCCCCCTTGACCTTGATCGTGAGGCTGGCGATCCCGGTGCTGCCGAGGGCGACCTTCGGTTCGACCTTGGTGATTTCGTAGAGCGAATCAGCGGCGCGCGCGGCGGTGGCCGTGGCGAGGGTGAGCGCGAGGGCGAGCAGCAGTCGTTTCATCGGTCGGAGCCTCCGCGCCAGAGCGTAGCATGTGATACGCCGCAGCATTTTGGGGCGGCGGCGTAACTTGACCCTCCTGGTAACCAGATGTAGGTTGAGGTGGGTAACACGATGGTAACCAGACAAAATTGGCGGCCGGATCTGGCCGAGAAGCGTGAAAAGAAACGTATTTCCGCAGACTTCTATGCGGTCGAGGTCAGTGACGGAGCCCGCTACCTGCGCAAGGTGACGAACGTTTCGGGTGACGGTCTGCTGCTCGAGAGCCCCTTGGCCGACGAGCGGCCCGGCCAGCGGGTCGACCTCGAGCTCCCCCGACGCGAGGGGGAGAAGCCCCTGCGTGTCGAAGGGGAGGTGGTCTACGTCAAGGAAGATGGGCGCGTCGGCGTGCACGTCCTGAGCGCGCCGCTGCCGGTCGACGCGCTCGGCGGGCGCGAGGCTCTTTAGCGAAGCGCGCGGCCTGAGTTAAACTCGCAGCATGGCGCTCATCGACAAGCCGGACCGCGCGCGCCAGCTCGCGCGGGCCATTGCCTCGGACCTTTCGATGTATCACGAGAAGAAGATCATCGAGGGGATCGAGAGGGACGCCTTGTTCGACGGGATGCGCGACGAGATCGAGGAGGGGCGCACCCTCTACAAGAGCCGGGTGACGCCCGAGATCTACGAGCTCGGGCTCTACGACCGGGCGCTGGTCGACATGCTGCTGAAGTCGCGCGGCGGCGTCCGCTCCAGAATCTGGTAGTCGACTTGACGAACCCGTCGCGGCGGTTCGTCGTCGCGGCGGCGGCGGTCGGGCAGCGGCTGGACGCCTTTCTCGCCCGGCAGATCGCGGAGGTCTCGCGCTCGCAGCTGGCGCGGCAGATCGGGCAGGCGGCGGTGACGGTCAACGGCGCCGTCGGCGCGCCGTCGCGCAAGCTGCACGCGGGCGACGTGATCGTCTGGGAGCCGCCGCCGGTGGTGGCGACCGAGCTGCGCGCCGAGGCGATCTCCCTGACCATCGTCCACGAAGATCGCTGGCTGGTGGTGATCGACAAGCCGGCGGGTCTGGTGGTGCACCCCGCCCCCGGTCACGAGGCGGGGACGCTGGTGAACGCGCTGCTCGCGCACGTCAAGGACCTGCGCGGGATCGGCGGCGAGCTGCGGCCGGGGATCGTTCATCGCATCGACAAGGACACCTCGGGCCTGCTGGTCGTGGCCAAGGACGACCAGACGATGAACGCGCTGGCGGCGGAGTTCAAAGCGCACACCATCGAGCGCGTCTACGAGGCGCTGGTGGCGGGCGCGCCGCCGGGCGGCAGCGGGCGGATCGACACCTTCTACGGGCGCGACCCGCGCGACCGGAAGAAGTTCTCCAGCCGCGTCCGCGCGGGCAAGCGCGCGGTGACCAACTGGCGTGTGGTGGCGCGCTTCCCGGGCGCGGCGCGGATGGAGGCGCGGCTCGAGACGGGGCGCACGCACCAGGTCCGCGTCCATCTGGCGGCGCTCGGCTGCCCGCTGCTCGGCGACCAGGTTTACGGCCGGCCGCCGCGCGATCCCAAGCTCCGCGCCGTCGCCGAGGCGCTGGGGCGGCAAGCGCTGCACGCGCGCGCGCTCGGCTTCGTCCACCCGGCGACGGGAAAAAAGGTGTCGTTCTCGTCCGAGCCGCCGGCCGACATGCGGGCGGCGCTGGCGGCGCTCGAGGCGCTATAAGGATCCCGTGCGCACCGAGCTCGTTCGCGATCTGGACGAAGGGCGGGAGCTGCCGCTGCTGCGGTCGGCGCTGCTCGGCGCGCCGTTCGTCCACGGATTCACCACGCGCGCGGGCGGCACCAGCGCGCCGCCGTTCGACACGCTGAACCTGGGCGGCAAGTGGGGCGACGAGCCGGCGCAGGTCTCCGAAAATCGGAGACGCGTCGAGCGCGCGTTCGGCGGTCCGATCGCGGTCGCGCGCCAGGTGCACGGGACGACGGTCGTGCGGGTGCGGGCGGGGGACGATCGGGCGGCGCTCGCGCGCGTCGACGCCGACGGGCTCTGCACCGACGCGCCCGGGGTCGTGCTCGGCGTCTTCGTCGCCGACTGTATCCCCGCGCTGCTGGTCGACCCCCGCACGGGCGCCTCGGCGGCGGTGCACGCCGGCTGGCGGGGGACGGTGGCGGGCGTGCTGCCGGCGGCGGTGCGCGCGCTCGGCGCCGAATTCAGCGCCCGCCCGGGCGATCTGCGCGTCGCGCTCGGCCCGGCCATCGGTCCCTGCTGCTTCGAGGTGGGGCCCGAGGTGGTCGCGGCGTTCGAGGCGCTCGTTCCCGACGCCCGCGCGCGCGGCATCGTCCTGCCCGGCAAGCGCGGCGCGGTGGGAAAGGCCAACGTCGATCTGAAGCAGGCCAACCGCCTGCTGCTCGAACGGGCTGGCGTCGACCCCGCCGGCATCGATGCGGGCCCCGACTGCACCGCCTGCGATCGCGCCCGCTTCTATTCGTTCCGGCGCGACGGCAGCGCCACCGGACAGCTGATGGGCGTCGTCGGGCGCACCAGCCCTTGAAGGCGTGACACCGAGACGGTAACGTCGGCGCGTGGCCGGAACGACTCTCCGCTGTTACACCTTCCTGGATGCTCTGCAGCCGCAGCTGGCGAGCTTCATGGGGAAGACGGCGCGCGGCTTTCTCCCGGTGCCGGGGCAGGCCTCGCTGTTCGTGGAGATTTCGCCCGGCATCGCCATCAACCGGGTGACCGACGTGGCGCTCAAGGCGACGCGCGTGGTGCCGGCGCTGCAGATCGTCGAGCGCGCCTACGGCCTGCTCGAGGTGCACGCCGACGATCAGGGGGACGTGCGCAACGCCGGGGCGGCGATCCTGCGCCACCTCGAGGTGACCGAGCAGGACCGCATCAAGCCGTCGGTGATGACCAACCAGATCATCCGCGCCATCGAGCCGTACCAGGCGCAGCTCATCAACCGCAGCTCGCAGGGGATGATGATCCTGCCGGGGCAGTCGCTCTTCATCCTGGAGACAGAGCCGGCCGGTTATGTCGCGTTCGCCGCCAACGAGGCTGAAAAAACAGCGCACGTCTCGCTGGTGCAGGTCCAGCCCTACGGCGCGTTCGGGCGGCTGTGGCTGTCCGGGCCGGAGGCGGAGATCGACGCGGCGGCCGGGGCGGCCATCGCGGCCATCGAGGGGCTGGCGGGCCGCGCGGGCGAAAAGTTCGTCGACAAATAACCCCCAACAAGCGAAAGGCCGGTCATGGCAGACGCGCTCGGAATGATTGAAACCAAGGGATTCGTGGCGATGGTCGAAGCGGCCGACGCCATGGTCAAGGCGGCGAAGGTCGAGCTGGTCGGCTACGAGAAGATCGGCGGCGGGTTCGTGACTGCCATCGTGCGCGGCGACGTCGCGGCGGTCAAAGCGGCCACCGAGGCCGGCCAGCGGGCCGCCGAGCGGATCGGCGAGATGGTCGCCGTCCACATCATTCCGCGGCCGCACGTCAACGTCGATCAGGTCCTGCCGCTCGGACGGGCCGATAGCACGCAGGGGTGAGCGAAGGCAGAGAACGCGCGCGCCGCGGCTGGCGGCGCGCCCTGGCCCTCGTCGGCATCCTCGCCGGGGCCTACGGGCTCGCGGTCCTGGTCGCGCGCCCGCACGTCCCCGACCCGGCGACCAACCCGTACACGGGCAAACGGGGCGGCTCGCTGTCGAAGTCGGCCGGGATCGAGCTGCGCTTTCGCCGCGGCGACGAGCTGCGCGCCGTCGAGCCGCAGACCGTCCTGCGAGCCGGCGACGGCCTCGAGCTGAAGATCACCGGCGAGCGCCCGCGCTACGTCGAGGTCCGGATGCGCGACGGCGCCGCGGCGCCGCTGACGATCTTCCCCGCCGGCGGCGCGACCGAGACGCCGCTCGTTGCGCCCGGCGAGAAGCTGCCGGTCAGCCCGGTGCTCGGTCCCGGCGCAGGCAAGGTGGTGGTGACCGCGCTCTTCTCCGACCACCCGCGCCCGGTGGGCCTCCCTGCCGATCGCGACACCCAGGCGGTCACCGCCGTCGTCGCGAAGGAGTGAGCAGCTCGGGCCCCGGCGGAGCGTGACCGGGAGGGCGTCTGGGAGTAGGTTCGGCGAGGTGAAACCCAGGTGCGCGTATTTCGCTGCCGGGCTGGCCTTCACGGCGCTCGCGCTGTCGTCGAGCGCCGCGCGGGCGCAGGCGCGGATGCCGACGCACGTCGCCTGCGTCGGCGACAGCATCACTTACGGGTACCTCGCCTCGTCGGCCGGCAAGTCCTATCCCTCGGACCTGCAGGGGCTGCTCGGCAACGGCGTCCAGGTGAAGAACTTCGGCCACAACGGCGCGACGATGCTGTCGGACGGCGATCAGCCGTACATCAACGACAGCGAGTACACGGCCGCGACGACGTTCGTCTCGGGTGCCGGCGCGGGCGCCGCCGTCGACGTCATCATCATGTTCGGGGCCAACGACTCGAAGTCCTACAACTGGGCCCCGACCGCCGGCAGCACGCGGGCGGCGCAGTTCATGACCGATTGCGCGGCCATGGTCGACCACTTCACCGGCCTCTCCACGCACCCGGTGGTCTACCTGGCGCTGCCGCCGGCGATCTACAGCAACACCTTCGGCATCGACGAGACCGTCACCTCCACCGAGATCGACCCCCTCATCCAGCAGGTGGCGATGCAGAAGGGGATGCCGCTCATCGACATCCACACGCCGACGAGCGGTCACCCCGAAGAGTTTCAAGACGGCGTTCACCCGACCGACGCCGGCTACCTGATCCTCGCGCAGCTGATGCAGGCGGGCCTGGCGCGCGTGCCGACGGTCTCGATCACCATGCCCGCGGCGAACGCCGCGATCGCCGGGCCCAGCGTCGGAATCGGCGCCGACGCCTCGGGCGGGACGGTGCCCATCACCTCGGTGCAGTTCTTCCGGGGACCGACGTCGATCGCGATGGTGACGCAATCGCCGTTCGTGACCACCTGGACGAACGCGACGCCGGGCGCGTACACGCTGACCGCCAAGGCGACCGACAAGACCGGCGCGGCCGCGACCTCGGCGCCGGTTTCAATCACGGTCGACGGCGCGGGCGGCGCCAGCACGAGCGGAAGCGGCGGCGGCTCGGCGGGGCAGGGGGGCGGCGCGGGTGGTGCGGGGGGCGGCAACGGCGCCGCTGGCACCAGCGGTGGCGCCGGTGGCACGGGCGGGACAGGCGGCCTCGCTGGGACGGGCGGCGCGACCGGCAGCGGCGGCACGACGGGTACAGGCGGCGCGACCGGCACGGGTGGCGCGACGGGCACCGGCGGTACGACCGGGACCGGCGGCGCGACGGGCGCGGGGGGCGCCAGCTCGGGTGGCGCCGGAATGACCACCGACAGCGGCGGCGGGTGTGGATGCAGCCAGAGCGGCGGCTCGGGCTCGGGCCTGGCGGCCTTCGGGCTGTTGCTGCTGATGGTGACGCTGCGCCGGCGCGCTCGATAGGCCGAACGCCGCCTCGGCGGGACGACGTCGGTGCAGCTCAGCACGACGGTCATCAAACCGGCAGCAGCGGCTTTGGCGGCGCGCCGGCGGCGACACCGACCTCGTTGGTCACTGCCCCCGCCGAGATCGCTTTCCGCGGCAACGCGCTCGTGCCGCAGCCCTAAGCGCCAGCTCACCTAGAAGCGCGCGGCCAGAGCCACGCTCGGGGGGGCGCCCGAGCCGGACGGCGCGACGGCGATCATCACCACGCCTCCGACCAGGAGCCCGCCGCCCGCGATGGCTACGATCTGCGACGCCCGCGCGTAGTTCTGGGCGTCTTGCCACTGGGCGCGGCCGTTCGCCTGGCAAGTATCGAGGTTCTGCGTGCAGTGATTGTTGATGGCGTTCTGGGCCTGGAGGTAGGAGTTGAGATAGAGCGCGCCGGCCGTCACCAGGCCGCCGAGCCCGACGCCGCCGACCACGTAGCCGAGCGTCCGGAGCGCGCTGCCGGAGGAGCGCGCGGGCGGTGCCGGAGCCAGCTGGATGAGCAGCGACTGGGGCGCCGCGGCCGCGGGCGGGGGAGCCAGCGGCGGCGGGACGGGTACCTGCGGCGCCTCGGGGAGGGGCGCGAGCGCCAGCGTCAGATCGAGGTTGTCACCGCTCGTGACGGTGACGGTCTGCTCGGCGACGGCGTAGCCATCCTTGGCCGCCGCCAACCGGTGGGCGCCGAGCTTGACCCGAACCCCATGTCCGATCGCGCCGGGGGCCAGCCCGGTTCCGTCGAGGGTGACGCGCGCGCCGTCGGGCGTGACGTGCGGGATGATTACCCCGGTCCGCGCGGCCAGCTCCTTCATCTCTGCGGCGATGTCGGCCCGCCTCGGCGCGGGGATCGCCGAGGCCCCCTCGGCCAGGTAGCGCTCGAACGTCGCCAGCGCCGCCGGTTCGTCGCCAAGCGCCTCTTGCGCCTTCGCGATGTTGTAGAGAACCGCGAAGTTCGGGCTCAGCTCGTAGGCCCGGGTGAACTCGACCACCGCCTCGGCATAAACGCCGGACTCGGCCGCCGCGACCCCGACCTGGAAGTGGCGGCGGGCCTCTGCCTTGTCGGCGCGCGCGCCGGCGCCGGACGCCGGGCCGGCCAAGAGGGCGATCGCCGCGGCGACGGCAAGAGGGCGGATCATCTCAAGCTACTCGTCGTACGGGTTGCGGGTATCGAAGCCGTGCGCGTTCGAAGGTCGAGGCGCGGGCGCCGCCGGCGCCGGGGCGGGCGCCGCCGGCGGGGGCGGTCCGTGATGAGACGCCCTCGGACGGTGCGCGGGGGCCCGCCGAGGCTCGTCGGGGGCCGCCGGTGGAGGCGCGGGCGTCGTTGCAACGCTGGGCAGCTCCGCGGGCGCGGCGAGCGGCGGCGGCGCCCGGTCCGCCGGCGCGGCGATGGTCGGCGCCGGGGCGCGCGGCGCGGAGGGAGGCGGCGCGACGGCGGCCGGCGGCGTGGCCGGCCGGAATCGGAGCAGCAAGCCGGCGCCGACGAGCAGCGCCAGGGCCGCACCCACCGCCAGCGCGACGGACCGCCGCCGCGGCGGCCGAGCCGCCCGCGGGGGTTGCAGGCCGGGCGCCACCGTCTTGGGCGTGGCGATCGTCTCGGCGCGCGCGACTTCCGCCGCGACCGCCGGTGTCCGCGCCGCCTCGCCCGCCCCGGCCGCGAAGGGGAGCAAGGCCTCGAGCAACGCCGTCACGCTCTGGTAGCGATCGGCGCGATCGGCCGCCATCGCGCGCTCGATGATCCGGGCCAGCCCCGGCGGCACGTCCGGGCGACGCGCCGTCAGCGGCTCGTGCTTCTGGGTGAGGATGTGGAACAGCACGGCGTTGTAGTTCGACCCGGGGTGCGCCTTGCTGGCGGTCAGGAGCTCGTAGAGGATCGTGCCGAGGGCGTAGATGTCGATCCGGTGATCGAGGTCGGATTCGCCCTTGGCCTGCTCCGGCGGCATGTAGCAGGCGGTGCCGAGCAGCTTGCCGGTCCCGGTGATCGCCGACTCGGTCCCCTCGCCGTCGACCAGCTTGGCGATCCCGAAGTCGAGGACCTTCACCAGGTCGCTGCCGTCGCCTCGCCGGGTCAGGAACAGGTTGGCGGGCTTGAGGTCGCGGTGGACGATGTCGCGCGCATGCGCGGCGGCGAGGCCGCGGCAGGCCTGGACGACCAGCGCCGCCGCGCGTCCGGTGGGCAGCGGCCCGCTGCGCTCGAGGTGCGCCGCCAGGTCCTCCCCCTCGAGGTGCTCCATGACCAGGTAAGGCGCGCCGTCGGCGGCGAACCCGAAGTCGGTGACGGCGGCGATGTGCTCGTTCTCCAGCGCGCCCGCGGCCCGGGCCTCGCGCTGAAATCGCGTGAGCATCGAGGGCTGCTGCGCGAGCTGAGGATGGAGCAACTTGAGCGCGAACCGGCGGCCGATGAGCTTGTGGCGCGCCTCGTAGACCACCCCCATGCCGCCCGATCCGAGCAGTCGACTGAGCTCGTAGCGATCGGCGATCACCTCGCCGATGCGTCCCGCTTCGTCGCCGGCCGCGGTCGCACAGGGCCGCTCGGGGTCGTGGCCGCGCAGGCAGAGGGCGCAGAGGGCCGGCGAGGTCCCGGGGGGCATCGCGCTCACTCCTCCCGCGCCGGATCGGCCGGCTCACCTCGAAACCCCGATGGTTTGAGGTCGCGCTGATCCATGAGCCGATAGGCGCGCTGCCGGGTGATTCCGGCGGCCTCCGCCGCCCGGACGACGTTGCCGCCGTGTTGCCGCAACGCCGCCACCAGCGCGGCCAGATCGTCGCGATCACGCTCCTGGCGCGCTTCGGGCGTGCGCGGACGCACCGGCGCCGGACCGGGCGGCGCCGGTTTTTCATCCGGCTCGGCCCGGAGCGCGTCCGGGAGATCCGCTTTGCGCACCTGACCATCGGGATGGAGCACCAGCAATCTCCGGACCAGCAGATCGAGCTCGCGCAGGTTGAAGGGCCAGTCGTAGAGGCAGAGGCGCTCGATGGCCCGAGCCTCGATCTGGGGGAGAAGCCCCGCGTGGTCCTGCATCAAGCGCATCACCAGGAACGGGATCTCCTCCTTGCGCTCGCGCAGCGGCGGCAGCCTCAGGGTCATGCCGTTGAGGCGCGCGTAGAGATCGGCGCGGAAGCGCCGCTGCTTGACCGCCGCCGCCAGCGACTCCTGCGCGGCGACGACGATGCGGACGTCGAGCGCCACCGGCGTCGACTCGCCCAGCGGCACCAGCTCGTGTTGCTCGATCACGCGCAGCAGCTTGGTCTGTAGCGGCGCCGGAAGGTCGACGATCTCGTCGAGCAGCAGCGTCCCGCCGTGCGCCGCCCGGAAGTGGCCGGCGTGCGCGCGATCGGCGCCGGTGAAGGCCCCCTTGCGGTAACCGAACAGCTCTCCCTCGGCCAGCGCCTCGGGAATGGCGCCGCAGTTGACGGCCACGAACGGGCCGGACCGCCCGCTCCAGGCGTGGAGCGCGCGGCAGAGGCCCTCCTTCCCGGTGCCGGTCTCGCCTTCGACGATGACCGGGAGCGCGCTGGCGGCGGCGCGGCGGGCGAGATCGAGCACCGGCCTCAAGGCCGGTCCACCGTAGAGGCCGGCCAGGAAGCTCTCGCACCAGGGGCCGTGCTCGCCGATCTGCGGGACGACGGCGCCCAGCGAGTCTCCGAACCGCAGGAGATCGCCGAGCGACAGCGGCGCGCTGCCGACCCGTTTGCCGTTCACGAACGTCCCGTTCCGGCTGTCGAGGTCGCGAAGCACCCACAGGGGACCCTCGCGGCTGACGCGCGCGTGCTGGCGCGAGGTTTCGCCGCTCGCCAGCTGAACGTCACACTCCTCGCCGCGTCCGAGCAACAAGCCGCCGCGGCTGAACGGCGACAGCGCCCCGCCCGGCGCCGGAAAGATCCAGCGAATTCCCCAGCCGTCGCTGGCGGCGACGTCTGCGGTCTCGGCGGCGGGGACCGTGGTGTCCGATCGCTTGCTCGCGTTCACGCCCGGAGCTGCCTCCCAGAGATCACGGTCTGCCGACGTTACCGCGCGCCGCAGGGCCGGGAAAGTCCCTGCCGCAGGGACCCCCGACGCAGAGCCCAAAATCCTTGGTTTCCGCTGTCCGGGCAGGGGTGGAAGCTGCCCGGACAGTTGCCGGTCGCCCGATGGATCGAACGAAAGACGACGGTCTCGCGCCCGGAAGAGCTGGAACGGCCGTTGCAAACGCGGTGGCCACCAGCGAGATGCGCTGGGAAAGCGAGACCAGATGAGCACACCGGGAGCGATCGAGGACGTTCCGCACGCGCGGCCCAATGCAGATGGACCCAGGCCGGTCGCGCGGCCGACGCGCCGTCGCGCCTCCTTCGGCGCGGCGGCGCTGTCGCTGGCGATCGCCGCCGGCTGTTCGGCCTCCATGCCGGCGGGCGGCGGCGCGGCCGGTGTGACCGGCTCGGGCGGAGGCGGCAGCAGCGGCACCGGCGGGGGCACGGGCGGTGCCCCCGGCGCTGGCGGCAGCCCAACCGGCGGCGAAGGGGGAAGCGCCGTCGTCATCTCCGTGGACGCCGGCATGGACGCGGCGCTGCCCTCCTGCGCGCCGAACCAGCTCTTCTGCCAGGGCCGCTCCCTGCGCCGCTGCACCGCCGACGGCATGAATTCGACGCTCGACGTGACCTGCGCGACGACGCAGTACTGCGACGGCGCGACGGCCTCCTGCCAGACGCAGCTCTGCCAGCCGACCCAGCCGGGTTGCGACGGCACCGTGGCGACGACCTGCAACGCCGACGGATCCGGTTACGCGGGCACCCGCACGGACTGCGCGGCGACGAGCCTCCTCTGCTCCCAGGGAAGTTGCCTGCCCGCCGCCTGCACGGCGGGGGCCCGCTACTGTGACGGCGACGCCGTGCGATCGTGCGCCTCGAACGGCCTCGGCTCGACTCTGGTGTCGACCTGCGGGACCGGATCGTTCTGCGACCCGTCGACGGCGACCTGCCAGCAGCAGGTCTGCTCGCCCGGGCAGGCGATCTGCGACGGCAACAAGACGGCCACCTGCAACGCGAACGGTTCGGGAAACACGGGCGTGGAGACGGATTGTTCGGCGAACGGAATGATCTGCGGCGGGGGGAGCTGCAGCACCAGCGTCACCGACACCGTGGGAACGATCTCGGCGGCGGGCGACGGGACATCGGACTACAACATCTACGGGCTCGACTTCTACGCCGTGACGGCCAGCCGGACGCTGAAGCAGATCACCCAATACGCGGACATCTCGTTCGGAGGCGAGACCGTCACCTTCATGGTGTATTCGTCGTCCACTCAAATCGGCACCTACACCCTGGTGGCCACCAGCCCGGGCTATTTCAGCTCGCAAACCCTGGGATACGTTTCGTCGGGCCCGGTCTCGGTCCCGCTGGTGGCGGGAAAGTTCTATGCGATCGGGATGCTTTGCGCCGGCAACTATTCGCTGACCACCTTCACCAACGACACCGCGTGGGGCTCCTCGTTCCGGCCGACGGTCAGCTTCGGAACCATGTTCGACGGTCAGGGCGCCGACGGCCAGACGGTCGCGCCGACTTCGATCACCTACAACAACACGCCGCGCTCGACTGTTGCCTTCTACCTGCAAGAGCTCACGACGGGACCGTGACCCGCGTCGAGGGCCGGACACCGCGGGACGCTGCCCGGACACGTCGCCTGGCTCGCGACGGCCGATGATAAGATGACGAAATAGCGACGTCGCGCGACGACCGAGCTGGAACGCGCGTTGCAAACCGTGGAGGCGCCGGCCACACGGCCTTAGAAAGCGAGACGACCATGAGGACGACCATCAGGATCCATCAGCCTTCGGAGTCATGTCGGGTCGAGGGAGGGGGGCTGGCGCGGGTCCGGTATTCCTGCGGTGCCGCGGTGCTGGCCATCTTGCTCG
>DATNDC010000089.1:0-2661 GCA_035607055.1 Polyangia bacterium | reverse complement strand
GGGAAGAAGGTCGCCCCCGGCGTCGGCGGCGATGCGATCCGATCGACGCGAAAGGTGCGCCAGTCGTCGCGCCCGAGATCCCAGGCCACCAGGTACCAGCGCCAGCCGGTGTGGACCAGCCCGGCCGGTTCGACCCGGCGGTCCGTGCGCGCGCCGTCGTTGCCGCGGTAGCCGAACGCCAACCGCTGGCTGTCGCGGCAGGCGGCGGCGAGGACGGCGAGCGCGCGCGCGTCGACCGTCGGGCCGCCGCGGGCGAGCGGGACGACCGAGGCGTGCAGGGCCGAGAGGCGGCGGCGCAGGCGCGCCGGCAGCACCTGCTCCAGCTTGGCCAGCGCGCGGAGCGCGACCTCCTCCATCCCGCTGACGCTGCCGGCGGCGGCGGTCCGCAGGCCGAGCGAGACCGCCAGCGCCTCCTCGTCGTCGAGCAGCAGCGGCGGCAACTCGGACCCGGCACCGAACCGGTAGCCGCCCGCGACGCCCGAGGTCGACTGGACCGGATAGCCGAGGCTGCGCAGGCGGTCGACGTCGCGGCGGAGCGTGCGCGCGGTGATCTCGAGCCGCGCGCAGAGCTCGGCGCCCGTCCAGGAACGCCGGGTCTGCAACAAGGTCAGCAGACGGAGGAGACGGGCCGAGGTGCCGAGCATGACGGTCAGCCTGCATCCTATTGCGGACCGAATCTGTCCTCAATGGCGCGTAGTCTGTTGGGCGTCGGATCGAATTCCCCACACCAGCCAGGAGAGACACCATGGAGACCCAAGGAACGGCAGAGAAGAACGAGGCCACCGGCGGCGCCAAGACCCACGCGGGGAGCTGCCACTGCGGCGCGGTCCAGTTCCGCGTGACGGCCGACCTCGGCAAGGGAGCCGGCCGGTGCAACTGCTCGATCTGCACCAAGGTCGCCCAGCTGGGCGGGATCGTGAAGCCGGAGGCGTTCGAGCTCGTCTCCAGCGAGGAGAACCTCTCGTCGTACGAGTGGGGCGGTCGGACCTCGCAGCGCTACTTCTGCAAGCGGTGCGGGATCCACTGCTTCGCGCGCGGCAACCTGGCCGTGCTCGGCGGCGCCTACGTCTCGGTCAACTACAACTGCCTCGACGGCGTCGAGCTCGGCGACCTGCCCGTCATCTACTGGGACGGCCGCCACAACAACTGGGCCGCTGGCCCCCGCCCGACGCCCTGGGCGATCGTCTAGGTCTCGAGGAGCGCTCTCGGCCCGCCGCCCGCCGCCACTTCTCTTCTATGCCAGAGCCGGGGGATTGCGGCAAGCCCCGGGACCTGCTGCAGAGTCGCCCCTCGCGCGGGAACAAGGCGCGGAAGAAGGAGGATCTGCATGCACGAACCCGCAGGCGGGAGGATCAGAAGAGAACACGCGGTCGTGATCGCCGGCGGCGGTCCGACGGGCCTGATGCTGGCGGGTGAGCTGGCGCTGGCGCGGGTCGACGTCGCCATCGTCGAGCGGCGCGCGAGCCAGGACCTCGACGGCTCGCGCGCGGGCGGCCTGCACGCCCGCACGATCGAGGTGCTCGACCAGCGGGGGATCGCCGAGCGCTTCCTGTCGCAGGGGAAGCCGGTGCAGGTCGCCTCGTTCGGAGGGAACACGCTCGACATCAGCGATTTTCCGACCCGACACAACTATGCGCTGGCGCTCTGGCAGAAACACTTCGAGCGCATCCTGGCCGAGTGGGTCGCCGAGCTGGCGGTGCCGATTTACCGCGGGCGCGAGGTGACGGGGTTCGCGCAGGACGACACCGGTGTCGACGTCGCGCTCGGCGACGGACGTTCGTTACGGGCGGCGTTCCTCGTCGGATGCGACGGCGGCCGCAGCGTGGTCCGCAAGAAGGCCGGCATCGACTTCCCGGGGTGGGATCCGTCGGTGAGCTTTTTGATCGCCGAGGCCGAAATGGCCGAGGAGCCGGCCGGCGGCATCCGTCGTGACGAAAAGGGGGTCTACGCGGTCGGAAAGCTGGAGGACGGCAAGCGCGTGCGCGCCGTGCTGCGAGAGGAGAGCGTCGCCCCAGCCGACGCGCCGGCGCCGACGTTGGAGGACTTGCGCGCGGCGCTCGTCGGTCTCTACGGCACCGACTTCGGCCTCCGCAGCGCCGGCTGGATCTCGCGCTTCACCGACATGACCCGGCAGGCGGCGTCGTATCGAGCGGGCCGCGTGCTCCTGGCCGGGGACGCGGCGCACATCCACTCGCCCGTGGGCGGACAGGGACTGAACCTCGGCGTCCAGGACGCCGTGAACCTGGGGTGGAAGCTGGCCCAGGTGGTCAAGGGGACCTCGCCGGCGACCCTGCTCGACACCTACCACGCCGAGCGACACCCCGTGGGCGCGCGCGTGCTCCGCACCAGCATGGCGCAGACCGCGCTCAGCCGCGGCGACGCGCGCATGGACGCCGTGCGCGAGACCATCGCCGAGCTCATGCGAATGGAGGAGCCGCGCAAGCGATACGCGGCGATGATGTCGGGGCTCGACCTCCGTTACGACCTCGGCGAGGGACACCCGTTGCTCGGCCGCCGCATGCCCGATCTCGAGCTCTCCACCGAGACCGGCCCGCGGCGCCTCTACGGCTTGCTGCACGAGGCGCGACCGGTGCTGCTCGACCTCGGTGCGCCCGGCGCGCTCGACGTCGCGCCCTGGGCGGATCGGGTCCGGCGCGTCGA
>DATNDC010000080.1:0-19279 GCA_035607055.1 Polyangia bacterium | reverse complement strand
CGATCCACCTTTGGCACCGCCCGTTCCCGTCGCTCCGCCCTTGGCCCCGCCGGTGCCCACGGCGCCACCGGTCGCGCCGCCCGTGCCGGGCCCCGCGCCGCCGGTTTGTCCGGTCGAACCGCCCGTGGCGCTGCTGCCGCCGGTGGCGGTCGATCCGCCGTCGCCCCCCGTGCCGCCGTCACCGGCACCCGCGCAGCCGGCGAACGCCAGCGCGGCCAGGCCACAAGCAACCAAACCGATGGACTTCGAAAAGGTAGGAAAGGGGCGAAATTTCATGTTCGATAATTTTCCAGTTTGTAGAAGGTAGACACCACCGAAGCCGGCGACGCGCGGGCTTTACTGCGCGGTCACGTTGGCCACCGGGAACTGAATGCTTCCCGTTCCGCCACCTACCTCGACGAGAACCGAGGCCTCCAGCATGTTCCCCAGCGTCATGCTCGCGGCCTTCCAGGCGGCGAAGTGCTGGGAGATGGAGATCGTCCCGCAGGTGCGAGCCGACTGCCGGATGCTGTAGAACTGATTCCAGCTCGTGACGCTGCTGCCGCACTTGTTGCCACCGGTCCCGGTCGTGGAGCGCGTGTAGAGGGTGTACGTGCCACCGTCGATCGTCACCGTCCCCTTGTTGGTGGTGTTCCCCGGATTGACCGGCAACTTGTTGTACGAATCGTCGACGATGTAAAACTCGATGCAGGGGTTCGTCGACCAGCCGTAGATCCCGATGTACGAGTAGCCGCCGCCGCCCCCCGATTTCGTCTCCGAGAAATCCGCGGTGATGGTTCCGAGCTGATCGTAGGTCTTGTTGCCCGGCCACTCGAGTCCGGTGCGGGCCAGGAAGTCGCCCGAGCTCGGCCCCCAGCTGGCGCCGAAAGCCGGGGTGCTGAAGGTGGTGATGGTCCCGCCGCTCTGGTTCATCCAGATCGACCAGCTGAGACCAGCCGCCGTGCCCTGGGTCTTGCCCGAATGGTCCGTGCCGCCGCTCGTCGGATACGTGGCGCTGCAGTCGGCCGTCGAGTTGTTGCCGCCGGCGCCGCTGCCGCCGGTGCCCGTCGCGCCGCCCGTGCCCGTCGCACCGCCCGTGCCCGTCGTGCCCCCCTTGGCGCCACCGGTGCCGGTCGCGCCGCCCGTCCCGGTGGTTCCACCCTTGGCGCCGCCCGTGCCGGTCGCGCCGCCCGTCCCGGTGGTTCCGCCCTTCGCGCCGCCGGTGCCCGTCGTGCCGCCCGTCCCCGTGACGCCGCCCGTGCCGACGACGCCGCCCGTGCCGGTGGTTCCACCCTTGGCGCCGCCTGTGCCCGTCGTACCTCCCGTGTCGATGACGCCACCCGAGCCGGGGGAGCCGCCCGTGCCGACCTTGCCGCCCGTGGCGGGCGATCCGCCGTCGCCTTGTAGGCCGCCGCTGCCGGTCGACCCGCCGGTTCCGGTCGTCGCGCCGTTGCCCCCCTGGCCGTCACCTCCACCCGGTTCCGATGACTGCGCGCAGGCCACGAACATCATC
Organism: Polyangia bacterium; assembly: GCA_035607055.1. Lineage (GTDB taxonomy): Bacteria > Myxococcota_A > Polyangia > Fen-1088 > Fen-1088 > JADGRB01. The sequence goes on along the minus strand of DATNDC010000080.1, from coordinate 17,787 downwards.
GCGGCCAGACAAGAGGTGAGGCCAAACCCAGGCAAGCGACGGATACGGAGGGAGCTATTCATGATCGATAGAATTCCCGGGCCTCCGGAGGCGGATCAGGCCCGGTCGCGCTTTTCGTCGAGAAGAGCCGCGGTGGTGCGCGGACATGCGACCTCCTGCGACAGCTCGCACCTTGTGGGCGCGACCGTCGGGGAAGAGCGCGAGGAGCGACGTTCTAGCGCGACCGCGAACGGCGTCGGATCCCGAGCAGGCCGAGGCCGACGAGCAGCACGAGCGGCGCGCCGGGCCGAGAGCCCTCGACGGCGCACGAGCATCCACCCCCGCCGCTCTGTCCGGGCCCGGTTCCGCCCGTGGTCCCGCCGCCGCCGCCGCCCCCACCGGTGCCGGTCTGCGATCCGGGCAGGTGGCACGCGGTGTCGCACGCGGCGCCGGTCGCGTTCGCCGAGCCGTCGTCGCACTGCTCGCCCGGATCGAGCACGCCGTCGCCACAGCTCGCCTTCACGCAGGTGGTGCGGCAGGCGGCAGGCGTGGCGTCACTGTTGTTGGGGCCGTCATCGCACGCTTCGCCCGGATCGACGACGCCGTCGCCGCAGCTCGCGTTGACGCAGGTGGTGCGGCAGGCGCCGGGCGCCGTGTCGCTGTTGTTCGCGCCGTTGTCGCACTGTTCGCCGGTATCGACCTTGCCGTCGCCGCAATGCGACCGCGTGCAGTTCGTCTTGCAGGCGCCCGGCACGATGTCGCTGTTGTTGGCGCCGTCGTCGCAGTCCTCGCCCGGATCGAGCGTTCCGTTGCCGCAGAACGGGGCCCAGCCGATGTCCTTCATCAGCGCCGCCTCCATCCGGAGATCGTGGCTGATGATGTACGAGTCGGTCGGCTCCTCGATCAGGTTGGGCCGCGCCAGCGGATCCCAGTGCGACACCGTCGAGAGCGGGAGGATCGGGTTGCTCGCGTACATGTACACGTGCCCTTGCGCATCGGCGCCGACCAGGCGCGTGCTGTCGGCGTCGAGCGAGACGCTGTCCCCCTGGGCGAGCAGAGCGGCGTCGTCGTCGCTCACGCCGACGACCGGGATGTTGACCGGGAACATGGCGGCCTGGGTGCGAGGGTCCTCGAGGCTCGACGGCGGCGCCTCGCCGACCGCATCCGAGAAGATGATCCCGATGGCGCCGCCGTAGACTTGGGCGAAGTTCGCCAGCGCCGAATAGGTGCAGACGCCCCCCTGAAACAGGACGATCTGTCCGGCGTAGCTGCTCGGGAAACCGCTGTTGCAGAGGTACGACGCGTCTCCCAGGGCGATCGGCCCCTGCACTCTCCCCGCGGAGAGCAACGGGCCGAAGGTCGCCTCGGCGAGCGCGCCCGAAAAGCCGCTCGGGCTCGGGGTGACGGCGATGCGCGGCGCGCCCTTGGCCAGCACCGTCGGGGCCAGCTTGTCGACGTTGTCGCCGTGCCAGACCAGGTGGCGGACGTTCTGCATCGAGGCGAACCGCTGGTCGTCGGTCATGTCGGACCAGAGCATGTTGGCCTGGTTGTCGTAGAGGTGCGTCACGAAGACGTCCGGGTAGATGACGCCGGCCAGCGCACCCGTGGTGACGTCGATTTCGGCGACGAAGCCGAGGCCGTGCCCGAACTCGTGCAGCAGCACCTTGATGAGATCGAGATCGTCCCCCGGCGGCTTGCCGTCGAACCCGTAGTACCAGTCCTCCGTGCCGCCGGAGCAAGTGGAGAGCGCGCCGTTGAACGTGGCGTCGATGTCCTCCACCCCCGGATTGAGATCGAACCCTGCCAGACGATCGGCCAGCGCTTCCACGAGGTAGAGATCCTGAGGCCCGCCCGGCTGGTCGATCTCCAGGCCGGAGGTGCGCGCCTGGCCGAGGGTGATGCCCGTGCTGCTGCAGGAGAGCGCGCTGAAATTGGAGGCGATGACGATGGGGACGGCGCTGTCGATCATCGTCCCCCAGATCCGGGCCGCCTCTTTGAAGGCGTTGAGGCGCTGCTGCCCGACGGTGGTGCCCGAGTTGCCGCCCACCGGCGCCGCCGGCGTGGGGTCGTTCAATCCTTCGCCGGGGGCGTCCATGTTTTGAATGACGAACGTCGCCGTGGCGTGAGCGACGGCCGGCCAGAGCATCGCCGCGGCCGCCAGCGCGCTGATCGCCGCACCGGACAGCGGTCTCGCCCGCCGGGTCATCGGCCGCTCCCGGTCGGGACCTGCCGCGGGTCGCGGCAGAAGGAACGCCAGGTCCCGTCGGGTTGACGTTCGAGGGTGTGGATGTGATCGGGGACCCCGCGCAAGTCGATGCGCTTCCCGCCGGTGGCGGTCGACACGGGCGCAGGCCACACGACCGGCGGCGCCTCCGCCAGGCGGGTCGCCGCCTGCCGGTGCGCCTGATCGCGCGTGGCCAGGACGCGCGCCGCGAACGCCTCGCGCGCCGCGGGCGACGGCGCCGCTGCCGGCTCGGGCCGCTCGGCGCAACCGAGGAGGAGCATCGAGAGAAGGACGAACGTACTTTGTCGCCTAAGGAAGGTTAGTGGCATGCGGGAGAGTTTCGCACAATTTGCGAAAATCAGAGCGCAATCAGCAATGCGCTCGGCCGCCCCCAGAATTCTCCAACGTTATCGCCGCCTCTTCCCCGGCGTGCGGACGCCCCGCTCACTCGACGGGAGCCGGATCGGCCGGGTATCGGTGGAGCGGCGTGGTCCCCCGGATGACGATCCCCAGTCTATCCCAGACCACCCGGCGACCGCCGTCCAGATCGTAGTCGTGCCAGCGCGCCAGGAACGCCTCCCGGCTCAGGAAGGCGTACCCGGTCCGCACCGAGGGGTCCATGACGAACACCCGGTCGCGCGTGAGCCCCACGACGACGACGTAGTGTCCGTCCTCCCAGCTGGCGCGCCAGTCGCTGACCTTCCCGGCGGGCCAAGCCTGGATGGCGGCGATGACCACCGCCCCCTGCGCGAGCTGGCGCCCGAGATCCTCGAGCGTGAGGCCGGTGAGCGCCTCCGCGGCGAGGCCGAACCGGCGCGCCGTGGCGACGATGCTCGTCACGCGCGTCCCTTGCTCGGGATCGACCCCCAGCTCGGCGTCGAGCCGCGACTCGGCGTCGTCGAACACCCCGAAGTAGACCAGCGTCGCCATCAACGCGGCGGCGCCGCAGCTCCACGGACGGGCCTGCGAGATGATCGGCACCGGGACCAGCCGCGGCGGCGCCGAGGCGCGGAGCGCCTGGCCGGTGACCGCCGTTCCCAACAGCAAAGACCCGGCGAGCAGCGACGCGGCCAGCGCCAGGCGTCTTCTCTTGGCCCGCCGCCCGACCCGCGGGTCCGGGACAAGCGGTGCACCTCCTTCGCCGCCTCGCGCCTCCACCCTCGCCTTCCCGTCCAGAGCCACGCCCCTCGACAAAGTGGCGACCTCGGGAGGGGTCGTCAATGCGTAATCGCCGCCTGATGCACCGGGCCCCGGTGGTAGAGCGCGAACTGCCCGCTGGCGTCGACCTCGACCCACCCGGCGTCCTTGGGCTCGCCTGCGAGCTTCAGCCCGGCCCTCACGTTGCCCGGCCAGTCGACGAGCCAGTCGATCCTTTGCTCGCGTAAATAAGCGCCCAGGCCGTCCTGGCGACCGAGCACGTCGGGGTTGACCTTGCCGTCGAGGTTCAGGACACGGTGGCGAAAATAACCGAGGGTGCCGGACTGCCAGCTCGCGACGCGGTCGTCGGCGGGAACGTGGGCCCGGACGAGCGGGAGCTGGTAGGTCCAAAAAGAGCTGCGATTCCAGGCCCGCGAACCGTAGAGGTCGGCCAGACCCACGGCGAGCAGGGCCGGGAGCAGCACGACGGCCGCCAGCTGGGCACGGGGCGGGCGGCCGGCGAGCCAGGCGGCGAGGCCCACCACGCCAGGTAGCGCCAGGGGGGCGAAGTAGCGAACGTAATGCCAGATCGCGTGGCTGCCGGCGATGTAGTAGGCGTAAAGGCAGAGCAGGAAAAGGCCCCAGCCGGCCGCCAGGCGGGCGACGCGGGCGCGGACGACCTCGTCCCGGACGAATTCACCGCGATCGATGGCCCGTAAGAAGACGAGGAGCAGCACGCCCACCAGGACGACACGCAAGATCCTGACCGGCAGGGACTCCAGCACCGACATGCTGGCGGGGAAGGCGGTCATCGGCGCCAGCGCCATCATCGTGGCACCGCCGGCCGCCTCGAGACGGTCGGGGAAAATGCCCCAGAGCTGCTGGGCGCGGCCGCTGGTGGGCATGAAGCTGCCGAAGCCCACGCGGTTGTAGATCCACCAGGGCGACGAGACGAGGAGGGCGACGGCGCCCAGGCCGGCGGCGCGGGCCAGCCGGGTCCGGAGGGGGACGGCGCGGTCGACCGCCAGCACGACGCAGAGGCCACCGACCAGCAAGGCGCCGTCGATCCGCGCCAGGATCAGCAGGCCGAGGAGGAGGCCGAGGCCGAGCGTCCCGGCCGTCGACTCGGCGGCGCCGCGCAGCCAGGCGCGCGCGACCACGGCGTAGAGCAGCAGCGCCAGCCCGGTCTCGAGGCCGTTGAAGTGCTGGAAGAAGGTGTACCCGCAGCCGACCCAGGCGAGCGTCGCCAGCACGCGGGCCGCTCGCGCTCGCCCCGGCGGCGCCAGCGTCGCCGCGAGATCGCCGACCGTGAGCGCCGCGGCCACGCTCACCAGCCAGGAGAGCAGCAGCACGAGGCGGAGCGAAGTGACCAGGTCGCCGCCGGTCGGCAGGTAGGCCAGCGCGCAGAGCAGGGTGAAGAGGGGCTGGAACCCGTTGGTCGCGTGCACGCCGTCGATCGTGAGCCCGTTTCCGAGCGCGAGATTGCGGGAGACGGTCAGCGCGTAGTAGGCGTCCTCGGTCAGCGGGCGTTCGGGGAGGACGCCGGCGCCCCGGACCGTGGTCAGCAGCGTGGCCAGCAAGACGAGCGCGGTCAACAGTCGCGCGAGGCGCTCGACGGTCCGCGACACCAGGGGGTTTCTATCACGGATTGGCGCCCAGCCTCGGGGCTGGCGGCGCGCGCGAAGCTCGGCCGACCGAGCCGCGACTACTGGCTGGTGAGCGGCGGCGACGACCAGCTCAGATCATTGGTCAAGCTGGGCGCGGTCGAGGACCAGGGGACCCACTTGGCGAGATCCGCCGTTCCCGCCGGCTGCGGCTCCATCCGCCCGTCCGGCGCGGCGGTCTTGGTCAGGTGGCCGCGGATCGCCCGTTGCAGCGGAGGACCCTGGGTGTCCATGTAGAACGAGCAATGGTTCTGGGGATCCGTCGGGTTGCCGCCGTTGTAGCCGACGTTCGCCCCGACGCCGAGCGCCTGGTACACGACCTCGGCCGCGGCGGTCGCCGCGTGCTGGCAAGGCGCGCACAGCTCGCCGATGCGCGAGTTGTCGAGGACCAGCAATCCGCGCGGCGCGTGCATGGCGGCCAGCGAGTGCGTGTCGCCGGGGATGGTGTCCACCTTGTTGATGTACGTGCTCTCGAACGTGCTGCCGAACCAGCCCACCTCCGTGCTCACGGCGTTGGAGAGTGACTGCGCGGGATTGCCGTTCGGACCTTTGGGCTGGGTGTTCACGATGCGCATGGCCGAGACGCCGGCGGTGCCGGACTCCTGGGGAATCCCCAGCGCGATCCGCTCGTCGAACGCGCCGACGGTGAAGGCGCCCTTGCCGTCCCGGGAGCAGCCGGTGACGCCGATGGCCGTGGGATCGATGATGTTGTTTCGACCCGCCGCCTTCTCGCTGACGATCACGTCGATGACCCGGCTGAAACCCCAGGCCCAGCCGATCTGCGAGCTGACGCCGGTGCTGGTGCCGTAGATGGTGGTGAAGAGACCCGTCCGGCTCGACTCGCTCATCATGCCCTGGATGTCGTAGGTCCCGGTGGCGACACCCTCTGCGTTGGTGATCGAGGCGGGGAGGCTCGATCCGGTCAGACCGATGATGATCGGGACCGGGCCGTTGGCCCCCGGGGGAAGCGTGATCGGCACGGTGAAATCGATGCTCTTGCCGCCGTTCTCGACGTGCACCTTGATCTGCGTGCTGCTGACCGAGCCGGTGACCGTCGTCGGGGGACCGGGCTTCGCCCCGAAGATGTATTTCTCGACGACCGCCTTCATCTCGGCTCGGCGGCAGCGCCAGTCCGACCGCCTGGACATCGTCGTCCCGTCGAGCTTCGTGAAGAGGTTGGGCAGCTGGCCGCTGATGCTCACGTCCTTGGGCGTGGCCACGTTGCAGTCCGAGCCCGAGAACTCGACGAAGTCCGGATTGTAGACCGCCGCGCTGTTGGTTCCCCCGCCGCCGCCGGTCCCGGTTCCGGCCCCACCGGCCGCGCTGCCACCAAGGCCGCTTCCACCGGCGCCGCTGCCACCGGCGCCGCTGCCGCCCGTGCCGGCCGCGCCACCCGCGCCGCTGCCGCCGGTGGCCGTCACGGAGCCTCCCGAACCACCCGATCCCTTGCTGGCGCCCCCGGCGCCGCCGCTGGCCGTTCCCGTGCCGCCGGTGGCGCTGCCACCGGTGCCGGTGCCGGCGCCGCCCGTGCCGGTCGTCCCGCCAGCGCCGCTCCCGCCGGTGCCCGAGCCGGTCCCGCCCCCGGTCGCCGAGCCTCCGGTCCCGCCCCCGCCCTGTGAGCTGGAACAGGCCAGGAAGAAAATACAGGCGGGCACCAGGGCCGAGCCGAGCGCCGAGCTGAAGGTCCGTTGCGGTTTCATCGAGGTTCTCCCCCGACGAAATGGCCTCCGAAGAAGCGGACCTTCTAAGTCCGCCCGGGTTGACACCGGGCGAACGCCTCTCATTTGTGGCGCAGCCGTGGCTTGTTACGAGATGCCGATCAGAACTCGTAACCGACCATGCCGCCCAGATCCCAGTTCGTGAGCGCGGTGTTGACCTGGTTGACCAGGATCGACTGGTTATACGTCGGCCGGTACGTGTAGCGGAGATCCGCCAGGAACCCGCGATAGCCGATGGTGAACCCGATGCCGAGCGGGATGGAGAGCGTGTTGTCGGTCCCCGAGTTGAGGCTGGCCAGCGCCGCCGAGTTGTAGTCGACGATGTGGTAGTCGTTCCAGCCGAGCCCGCCCATGACATACGGCTCGAACAGCGTGTCCTGCGCGTAGATCGGGAGATTGAGCCGCAGCGAGCCCTCGAGGCCGCTGCGGAGCAGCGTCGCGTTGGTGTTGCCGAAGCCGGCGATCGAGTTCGCGCCTCCGATGTACGACCCCTCGAAGCCGACGATGCTTCGCGTCCCGAACGTCATCCGCGCCGTCCACGAGCCACCCGTGTTGGTCACGCTGCGCGCCGAGCTGTCGAAGAAGTCGGTCACGCCGCCGCCCACGAACAACCCGAGGCCGATACCGCTCGAGGGCATCCAGGTCACGCGGCGAGGCAGCGGCGCGACGTCGGGGCGCCCATAGGAGTACGCGGGCGGCGCGACCGGCCCCGGCTGCATCACCGGCGGCGGGGGCGGCGGCAGCGGGACCGCCACCGGCGCCGGCTGCATCGGGGGCGGCGGCATCACCTGGGCTTCGGGCGGCGCCGACGGTGGATTCTCCATGTCCGTCTGCCCAAACGCGGTTCCGGTGCCGGCCGCCGCGGTGATGGTCGCCGCGAGCAGGATGGATCGGTTGAGTCGCATGGCCTTGCCCTCCCCTTCTGTCCGTTCCCCGAACTTCAACCTGCGCGGGAGGCGCCGATCCCGGAGGGCTTGACGATGACTTTCGATTGCGGCGGAGCTCGGATTTTCTTCGCGCCGGCGCGGATAGGGCCGGGGATGAAACCGAGATCCAGCCCCTGTTCGAGGGGACGCGGCGACCTCGCTTGGACCGATCGCCTCCGGTGCCCTGGTCGCCGCCTGGGCCTAGGCGTGAACGAGCGGCGTGTCGACCAGGTGCTCGGCCAGGAACCAGGCCTCGAGCTCGCCGGTGCGGATGACGTCCGAGACGATGAGGTCGTTGGTCCCGTCGTCGCCCAGCGCTTCCACGCGGGCAGCGGCGTCGTGGGCGTCGATCAAGATCGTCTCGTGCGCCTCGAGCAGCCGCGACAGCATGGCCGGGACCTCCTCGCACCCATTGGGCGGTCGCGGGATGCGGGTCACCTCCGCGACGTGGCGCGGGTCGCCGATCGCCACCCCGCCCAGCGTCTGCACCCGCTCGGCGATGGTGTCGACGAGCTCCAGTTGCTCGCCGGCGTGCTTATCGAGCAGCAGGTGCAGCTGATAGAACGTCGCCCCGCGCATCAGCCAGTGGTGCTTCTTGTAGAGCGCGAACAGGATCTGGGTGTCGGCCAGCATCTGGTTCAGGCGCTGGCAGGCGTACTCCCGCGCGTCGTGGCCGAGGCCGATCGGGAGCTGCCGGATGGCGTCGAACTTCTGGATCTCTTTTCCCTGTTGATGCAGCCAGGGCTGGCTGCTCCGCGCCAGGCTCCCGCCGTTCGACGTCCTCTCCGTCGTCTTGTTCATCGCGAACGTCCTTTCCGCACCCCGACCGGATGCGGACGGAAACTTAGGGTCGCCCGCGACGAACGCCAGACGGTCGCGACGTCGTCGTTACTTGTTGGCCCAGGCGTCGAGCTCGGTGAGCTGGATCCGGTTCCCGCAGGTGTCGTCCAGCATGGCGATCGTCGAACCGGTCGTCTTGGTGGGCGGCTGGGTGAAGGTCACCCCCTGACCTTGCAAGCGCTCGTGCTCCTTCTTGAGGTCGTCCACGAAGAACATCACCGCCGGCATCCCCTGCTGGTACAGCGCCTGCTGGTAGGTCTGGCCCGCCGGGAGGAACGCGCTCGCCTGCAGCACCAGCTCGACGCCGGCCGGCTCCTCGGCCGACACGACCGTCAACCAGCGGTAGTTGCCCTGGCTGAAGTCCGCCTTCTTCTGGAAGCCCAACTTCTCCGTGTAGAAACGGAGGGCCTTCTCCTGATCGGTCACATAGAGGGTCATCGTCTTGATCTTCATGTCGATCTCCTTGTCTTCTGCGCCGGCTTCGTCTTCTGCACCGGCTTCGATTTGCTCGTACGCTTCCCGCCGACGTTGAGGGCCACGGCGGCGCGCACCAGATCCTTGAAGGCCGCTTGGTCGAGCGCCTCGCCTTCCCGGATGTCGATGGCGCGCCGGAGGTTCCCTCCCAGGCTCGAGTTGAAGAGGCGCGCCGGGTCCTCCAGGAAGGCGCCCTTGGCGAACGTCAGCTTGACGACGCTCTTGTAGGTCTCGCCCGTGCAGACGATGCCGTGGTGGGAAAAGATCGGCGTCCCCATCCACTTCCACTCTTCGACGACCTTGGGAGCCGCCTGGTGGATGAGCTTGCGCATCCGCGCCAGGGTTTTGCCGCGCCAGTCGCCCAGGTCCTTGATCCGCGCGTCGATCCGGGCGGACGCCGATTCCACCGCGGGCTTCCTTTTCATGACGACCTCCACGCCCGCACCTATCTCGCGGCGCCGGCCGGGAGCCGCGCCGCCTCGAGGCGGCGCCAAAAGAGATAGGCAAGCCCCCAAAGCACGAGCGTGCCGGCTGCCCAGCCCCAGGCCTGCGGGCCGTCGCCCACCGAGAGGTGCGCGATGAGCGCCGAGGCGAGATCGATGGCGAACCCGGCGTACGCCCACTCCTTGAGCCGCGCCGGCACGGGCGCCAGCAGCAGCGCCACGCCGATGAGCTTGGCCCACGACAGCTCCACCCGGAAGTAGTCGGGGAAGCCGAGGTGGGCGAACGCCGCCGAGACCTGCGGCAGCCGAAGCTGCGCGTAGGCGGTGAACCCCACCTGCAGGCAGAAGACGGCGGTGACGAGCCAGTAGATGATGACCTTCGCCTTGCCCGGGGCCTTGAAGGCCGCCGCGAAGGCCGGATTTTGCAGGGTCGATTCCATGACGGTCTCTCCTTTCACTCTTTCCATGGCTTTGCGCCCGACGCCCACCCCGGGGTCTCGACGCGGAACTGTTTCTCGTACTCGCCCGTCAGCCGTTTCCAGCCTTCGAGCTTCATGACCGGAGGACCGACCAGGCGTCCGATCGGATCCTTCGCCAGGAGCCGCTCGAGGACGTCGAAGCAGATGTGCCAGCCCGCCGCGCCCCAGACGATGAAGCGGTTGTCGATGGCGTGCCAGAGCCGGAGCCGCGTGCCGCCGCCCGCCAGCGGCTCGAGCTCCCAGCGGAGGTCGCCGCCCCAGGTGTACTCCAGGAGGCGCGGCGGCTCGGCGCGCTTCACCACGATCTCGGCGACCTGCGGGGTCGGCGCCCCGACCGTCGAGAGCTTGGCCGGCCCCGCCGCGCCGAGGTTCCGATCGGCGTCGAACGGCGCCCATTCGGCGAGCTGCGCCGGATCGGTCAGCGCCTCCCACACCATCGCCGGCGGATGGCGGAGCTCGCGGATGACGACCAGCGTCCACTTGTCGCCTTCCTTTTGGACCTCGGCCCCGGCCGCCGGGCCGGGCTGGTAACTTTCACGGCTGCTCATCGGTTTCTTCCTTTCTTGGAGGTCTTCGCGTCCTTGTCGTCCTTGCTGTCCTTGCTGTCTTGGGCGGAGGTCTTGGCGGCCTGGGCCATCCGATCGAGGTGACGTTCCAGCGCGTCGACGCGGGCCTCCCAGAAGCGGCGGAAGGGAGCCAGCCAGGCGTCGACCTCCCGGAGCGGCTCGGGCCGGATCTGATAGACGCGCCGCTGGGCCTCCACCCGCGGCTCGACGAAGCCGGCCTCGCGCAGCACGCGCAGGTGCTTGGAGACCGACGTCTGAGGCATCCCCAGCTCCCGCTCGAGCTCCCCGACCGATCGTTCCGAAGCCGCCAGGAGGCTGAGGATGGCCCGGCGATTCGGCTCGGCGATGATCGCGAACGATGATTCCACACCACGTATATACTCATTGGTTCATATACCTGTCAAGGCACTTTTAATCCACCCGGGGCGCTCGAGCGGCGGCGCCCTCCAGGCCCGCTTTGGGCCCCCGCCGTCCATGTCACACTGAAGCGATGCTCCGGCAGCAGCTGCTCGTCCTCTACGCGGCGACCTCCAGCCCCGAGAGCGAGGTCGGCGCCTGGTCGATGTTCGACGGGGCCGGCCGGCAGAGCGCCATGGCGGGCGACGCCGACAAACCGCCCTACGCGTCGGTGCTGGCGGCGATGCGCGATGGCTGGCGGGTGATCCAGCTCCCCCCGCTCGCCGCAGCGGCGCCCGGCGCCGAGCACGACACCGCCTTCCTGAAGTACGAGTTCGTCCTGGAGAAGCTGGTGGATGTCTAGCGTGGCGGCGAGGCAGTTGCTGGACAGCAAACAGGTCGCGGCCTTCGTGGCGGACGGCTACCTCCGCTTCGACGGCCTCGTCCCGGGCCCGCTCTCCGCCGCGGTGCTGAGCGAGCTCGGCGCGGGCGGTCCCGCCTCCTCGTTCGGCGCCGCGCCGAATGACCCGGCGCGCGCCTGGCCAGGACGCCCGCTCGCCGGCCTGTTCCGCGACTGGCCCGCGCTCTCTTCATTGCTCGAGCTGCCGGCGGTCGCGGCGATCATCGAGAGTCTCCTCGGCCCGACCCCCCTTTACGACCACCACTACGCGCACGTGATCGCGCCCGAGCAGCGCTTTAGTCAGCCCTGGCACGCCGACGCCATCATCGACCCCCGCCGGACCGCCTTCGACATCCAGCTCTTCTTCTTTCCGCACGAGACGCCGCGCGAGATGGGCGGGACGATGGTCCTGCCCGGCAGCCACCTGCGCCGAATCAACGAGGCGGCCATCGCCCGCTATCAGAACTTCCTGGGCCAGGCGCCGATGGTCTGTCCCGCGGGCTCGCTGCTCGTTTGCCATCACGGGATCTGGCACTGCGGGCAGCCCAATCTGACCAAGCGGCCGCGCACCATGTTCAAGCTGCGGCTCGGCCCAGGGACGCGGCAACAGCGGAGGTGGAACCTGGCCGATCTCGACGATCCCGCCGTCGGCGCGATCTTGAGCCGCGATCACCGCTGGTACGGACACGAGGTTCGCCTGGAGATCGCCAACCGGATTCGTCTCTGGCGCGCGCTGACCGGCCAACCGCGCTTCGACGTCGATTACTGGCTCACCCGCCTGGAAAACGAGGCGCCGATCACCTGACGCTCTCTGCCGAGGCGCGTTGGCCGGTGCGGAACTTCCGCTTGAAACGCGAGAGCGGCGAAACTAGGCTTCCGCCTGTGCTGGTGAGGGACACACGGCTCGCGGGTCCGAGAAGCTCCCGCGCCCGACGCGCGCCGGCGGTGAAGGCGATTGCTCTGGCGTTCGCCGGTCTGCTGGCCGGCAGTGGAGCTGCGACGCGTGCGGCGCAACCCGCGCCCGCGGCCAAACCAGCGCCGGCGCCTGCCGCGACGCCCGGTGCCCCGATCCCGGTCCTCGAGGGTGGACGCATCGTCGGTCAGACGACCGCCGAGAACGCGCGCCGCGACGGCCTGACCGTGGTCGATCTCTCGGACGACTGGCTGCCGTACGTCTTCTCGGAGGAGCCCGGCAAGCCGCAACCGCTGCGCCCCTATCTGATCGATCTGGCCAACGGGCGGTTCAACCACTCGGGCAGCGCGTACGCGCGCGCGCGCGAGGACCGGTTCTTCGAGGCGTTCGGGGTCTTTCCCAGCCTGAACTACTTGCGGCGGCGGCTGGCAGACAAGAAGCGCCACGCCTGCCACCAGAAGGTCAAGGACGGGGTGCTCGAGGAGCTGTCGGCGAGGAACGTCATCCCCGCCGAGGAGGCGGAGAAGGTCCCCAACCCGGACAAGGACGCGGTCGCCCGCGGCGACGCGCCGGCCATGATCCCCACCGGGAAGACGGTCTCGCCGCGGCCGCTGACGGCGCAAGAAAAGCGGGCCGTGATCGCCATGCAGGCCCACCTGCGCTGCGAGGACCTGCTGTCCGGCAAGGCGACCTCCGGCCGCATGGATCGGCGCACGGTCGCGGGCCTCCAGATCTACCAGCGTCTGCAGATGCTGGCGGACAACGGGAACATAGACTTCGAGACCCGCGGCGCGCTGCTCGGGGACAGCCGCGAGCAGGACTTCCGGGCCATGCTGCGCGTGTTGCGCGCGCGGGTCGTCGACGCGACCGGCCTCATCGAGGACGGCTCGGCGGCGGGCGCGCAGGGCGAGGTCGAGGGGCGGGTGATCGACCCCAGCGAGTTCCGGCCGCTCACCTCGCCGACGGCCCCCGCCAAATCCGAGGCGTCGGCCGCCGAGAAGGTCCTGGCCGCCAGTCCCCCGACCCCGTCTCAAAATTCAGCGGCCAGCGAAGCGTCCAGCAAGGACCCAACGGCCAAGATCGTCCCCGCGGCGGATCTGATCTCCCCGGCCACGCAGGCCGCCAGCGAGGCGCTGGGCTGGAAGTCGGCGGACGCGGTCCTGGCCAGCACGCTGGTCGTCGAGCCGGCGCCGCCGGCCGGCTCGCGAAAGAAGAAGGTGGCGCACAAGGGGCCGCTCCCCCTGCCGACGGCCGTGGCGATCCGCCTGCCGCCGCTGCCCTCCTACTACAGCGCCAACATGGAGCTGCGCGCGGAGATCGACCGCGGCGAGGTCAACCTGGTGCGTCCCAAGTTCGACAAGGACGGGCACAAGAAGTGGAAGCCCCCGGTCGCCGACCGCCCGACCATCACGCTCTTCGCGCACGTGGGCGATCACGACGTGGCGCTGTGCCGGTGGCCGACCACCATCGGCGGCTGGAAGATGTTCCAGAAGTCCGACGGCACGATGGCGCTCAAGTACAAGGAGTCGATCACCGGCGACGCGCTCTGGACCGAGGTGCTGGCCACGCCGACCTGGCACCCGGCGCCCGGCATGCCCACCAGCCACCTGCTCATCAAGGTGGGGGACACCTACGTGCCGAAGACGCAGATCATCGGCCCGGGTTACCGCGCGGCCTACGGCCTGGTCGCCATGTTGCACAAGCAGATCATGGGGACGTTGCCGAACGGCGAGCCGGATCTCATGGACCTGCGCATCCGGACGCACGGCACGCCCGGCTACCGCTCGGTCAAGCGGGGCGAGAGCAACGGCTGCCACCGGCTGCACAACTACGAGGCGCTGCGCCTGGCGGCCTTCCTCATCAAGCACCACGCCAACACGCGCGACGGCCTGGTCCCCGAGGACTACGAGCGCCACCTGCAGTACAAGGGACAGGACATCGCTCTCCAGAGCGACAGCAAGGGCTACCGCTTCAAGCTGACGCCGCCCGTGCCGGTGAAGGTCCTCTCGGGAGACGTGAAGGGCAACGCCAAGAACGTCAAGCACCTGGTCCCGGTGGCCGCAGTCCCGTAGGCGCCATCGCGGCGACAGCAGGACCGCTCAGCCGAGGCGCACCGACTCGAGCACCAGATCCTTGACCAACGTCTGGTACTCCGCGTGCGTCGGGTGCTCGGTGGTGCGCCAGGACCGCCCTTCGTTCTCCTTCAGGTAAGCGCGGTACGCCGGGGCCCCGGGGAACTTGACGTTGTCGGCGACGACGACCGAGCCCGGGTGCAGCCAGCCCTCGGCTTCGATCCGGCGGAGGTCGGGCAGATAGGCGTCCTTGGCGTGGTCGACGAACACGAAGTCGACCGTGCCCGCCCCGAACCGGTGGGTCTCGCGCAGCGCCCGGAGCGTGGCGCCGCCGTCGCCCAGCGTGCCGACGACGACCGTGACGCGCGCGCCGGCGCCCGCGTGCGCGAAGATCCGTCGCGCGACGTCGGCGTTCGCGGCGTTGAATTCGATCGAGACGATCTGCGCCTCGGGGGCGGCCGCGGCCATCCGCAGCGCGCTGTAACCGCAGTAGGTCCCAAGCTCCAGGATCCGCTTCGGGCGCGCGCGGCGGACGGCGGCGTCGAGGATCTGCCCCTTCTCGTCGCCGACGTTGATGAGGAACGCCTTGTCGTACGCGAACCGATCGATCGCGCGGATCGCCTCACCGAGATCGCCCGGCCGCGCGTTGGCCAGCACGTAGCGAGCGAGCTTCTCCTCGCGGCCGTCACCCGCCTGCCAGTGGACGAGCAGCTGCCGCTTGGCTGTGAGGAACATCCTGAGGATGGACCAGCGCAGAAACGGCAGCTTCTTCTTCCAGCCTGGGCTGGCCCCGGCCTCTCGTGCCATCTACCTCTCTATGCGTCTCCTCCGGCTTGGCTTCAAGCGGGAGTGAGCCCGGCCCTTACGGCGCGCCCCAGGCCGTGGCCAGCGCCGAGACGTCCCAGGTGGTGGCGGCCGCCGCGTAGCCGGTCGGGGCACCCGCGGTGACGACCACCACGTCGTTCAGGATCTCGCCGCGGTTCGCGTACTCGGTGCTCTGGCTGGCGATCACCGCTGAGGTCCCCGTTGCGGTCGCGTCGGTGGCCACGTTCAGGCCCGTGCAGCCCGCCGACTTCCAGCCGACGAAGCTCGAGTCGCCCAGCGCCAGCGGCGCGGTGGTGGTGGTCCAGAGGCCCGTGCCGATGGTGCCCGCGCCCGTGAACATCACGTTGACCAGCGCCGCCTGATCGTAGAACCCGCTGCCGCCCGCGTCGCGCCCGAAGAAGGCGGTGACGTTGGCGTCGACGGCGACCGAGGAGTTGAGCGCCACGTAACCCTTGCCGACCGTGCCGTTGGCGGTGGCGGCGATGGTGGCGCCGGTGCGCGCCACGAACATGTTGTAGGTGGCCGCCCCGCCCCCGGAGACGTCGTTGATGAAGTGCAGGTTGCTCCCCTCGATCAGCGTCACGTCCGAGGTTCCCCAGACGAAGTCGACGTTCCCCTCGATGAAGCAGTTGTAGAACCAGCCACGACCGGAGGTCTGGATGGTGTCCTGGTTGCTGAAGAACGAGCTGTTGCCGGCGGCGACCGTGAAGCCCGAGCCGCTCGCGAAGTAGAGCGCCTCCGCCTGGCTGACCGCCGAACGGAGCGCCGTGTTCTTGAGGGTGATGTTCTCCAGCACCAGGTTCGCGCCGGAGAAGTAGAAGCTCGGCCGCGTCGAGGTGCTGCCGTTCATGCCGTTGCCGTTGGCCCACTGCTGGGTGCAGTTGTCGCCGCGCGTGTTGCCGGCCGGACCGGCGATGGTCACCGTCTGCGTGACGCCCGGACCGGTGTAGTGCACGAGCTCGTTGTAGGTGCCGGCGGCGACGTTGATGGTCACGTTGGTCGCGCCGGAGAGGCCCGCCAGCGCGCCCAGCGCCCCCTGGATGGTTCGGAAGTTCGCGGTGCTCGCCTGCGACCCGTCGACGGTGACGTTCGCCGCGGTCAGCGTCGGCGCCGCGCGCGTGGTGAAGCTCCAGGTCGCGACCGTGGAGACGTTCGAGAGCCCGTTGGCGAACGAGACGCCGTTCAGCGTGCCGGTGATGGCCCCCTTGGGGATCGCCACGTAGTAGGCCGTCCCGTAGGCGAGCTTGCCCAGGTGGGGCGCGAAGAACACCGTGTTTCCACTGACCCGCGCCAACTGCGAGCCGACGTTGATCGTCGTCGTGCCGTAGGTGTTGGTCTCGCCGGCGAAGGCGATCATGTCGACCTGCGAGCCGTCCGACACCTTGTTGATGCGGATCGTACCGCCGGCGTTGAGCGTGGGCGCCGCGTCGAAGGTCAGCGCCAGCTCGCCGTCGGTGTAGGCGTTGGTGGCGCCCGGCGCCGGGTAGGCGGTGGTGAGCGGGCCGTAGCCGTCGGTGGTGGTGAAGTCGGCGACCGAGACGTGGAGGGTCTGGGTGTTCGTCGCGGCGTTCGAGTCGCTCAGGTTGGTGACCGTCACGTCGCTGGTGCCGCTGGCCACCCCGTTCAGCGTGATCGTCGAATTGGTGGCGCCGTTGGCCACGCTGACGCCCACGACGGTCGCGTCGGCCGCCACCGCCGACACGCCGGCGACCGCGCCGCCGACGGCGATGGCCGTGGCGGTGACCGTGGTGGACGAGCCCTTGTTGACGTAGACGGTGGAGGCCGACAGCGTCAGCGAGGCGGGGACGTAGGGGACCAGCGCGCCGGTCGACGAGTCGAACAGCGTCGCGCCCGTCGCGTCCTTGATCACCAGGCCGGTGATGGTGGCGTTCACGTTGTTGAAGGAGAGCGCGGGGTAGACCGCGCCCGTCCCATACGCGGTCGTGCCGTCGGTCAGCGCGGTCGCCGCCAGCGTCTGCGTGGTCGGCGTGCCACCCACCGTGCCCGCGCTCAGCGTCACGTTGCTCCCGGTGCGGCTCATCGTCAGCTGCAGCGGCGTGCCGGTGCCGGTGGCGCCGGGCGTGAAGGCGACGGTCGGCATCCCGGCGCTGGTCGTGCCCGCGCCGTTCACGTAGTAGCCGTTCGTGGAATTGTTCGCGTTGCGCATGAGAACGTAGGCGTACTTGTCCGTGCCGAGAAAGCCCGTGGTCATCCCCAGGCCGATGCCGCAGGCGTTGTTGCTCTTGTTCACCGCGGTGATGGTGACCTGCGCCGTGATGCTGAAGTCCCCGCTCACCTGGGTGGGCAAGGAGATGAAGCCATTGCTGACGGTCCCGTAGTAGTTCGGCGCGACGTACTTGAAGGCGTTCCCCGAGGAGCCGAAGGTGCTCGACACGGAGATCGTTCCGCTGGCCAGGCTGGCCGTGGTCGTGCCGTTGGCCTGCTTGACGAAGTAGACGAACGGCGTGGCGCCGCCGGCTCCGCCGTTGCCCGCGCCCCCGGCCCCGCCGGTCGCGGAAGCCCCCGCCGCGCCGCCGGTGCCGGGCGCCCCCGCCGCGCCGCCGGCCCCGCCCGTGGCGGACGCCCCGGCTGCGCCGCCGGTGCCGATGCTGCCCGCGGCGCCTCCCGTTCCGCTCTTGCCCGCGGCGCCGCCCGTACCCGTGCTACCGCCTGTTCCGCTCTTGCCCGCCGCGCCACCCGTGCCTGTGCTGCCGCCGGACGAGCCACCCGT
>DATNDC010000079.1:0-4157 GCA_035607055.1 Polyangia bacterium | reverse complement strand
ATCGCCGCGATCCGAGACGCGGACGCGGACCTGGTCCTCCTGCAGGAGACCAACCGCCGCTGGGAGCGGGCCCTCCGCGCCGCGCTGGCCGGCGCTTATCCGCAGATGGTCTTCAGGAACCGCGGCGACGCCGGCGGGCTCGCGGTGCTGTCACGCCTCCCGCTCATCGAGATCGAGTTTTTACCGCCGGTGCCCGAGGGGTGGTTCGCCGCCGCCCGCCTGGTCGTGGAGACGTCGTTCGGGCGCGTGCAGGCCCTCAGCATCCATCTCCACCCGCCGGTCAGCGACGGCGGAAGCTTCGTGAGCGGCCACTTCACCACGCCGGCCATTCGTGTCGCCGAGATTCGTGGCTTCGTCGCCCGGCTCTCGCCCGAGTATCCCACGCTGGTGGCCGGCGACTTCAACGAGGAGGAGGACGGCGGCGCGGTGAAGGTCCTTCTCGACCGAGGGATGCGCTCGGCGCTGGCGGGCTACGCGCCCGAACAGCCGACCTGGCGCTGGAAGACGGTGCTGGGGACGCTGCACCGGCAGCTCGACCATGTCTTCTACGACGCGCGGTTGCAGGCCGTCTGGGCGGAGGTCCGAACGGCGGGCCGCTCGGATCACCTGCCGGTGATCGCCGTGCTGGTGCCGACCGTGCAGACGCCGCTTCACCGCTGAGCGTCGCGCGGACTCGGGCATACTGGGCCGATGCGGTTCCTTCGTCTCTCATTGGCGATGGGTTGTCTCGCCCTCGTCGGCTGCGGCGGAAAGAGCGGTGGCGCGACCGGCACCGGCGGCGACACGGGCGGAGGCGCCGGCACGGGCGGCCGCGCCACCGGCGGCGCGGCGCCCGGAACGGGCGGGGGCGGTCAGAGCGCCAGCGGGGGGGCGTCGGCCACCGGCGGCGCGGGCATCGGCACGGGGGGCGGCGGAGCGGGCAGCGGCGGTGGCGCGACCGGTCAGGGGAGCTACGCGCTCGGCCCGCCCAAGCAGTGCGACAACCAGTTCTTCGTCCAGGGATGCCAGACGGGCATGGCCGACACGACCTGCGGCGGCGTCTGCTCGGCGGCCAACGCCTGCGAGGACATCTCGCAGAAGCCCCACGCCGACGTCGGGTTCCTCTGTCCGCGCTTTGCGCTCCAGTCTTCGGAGATGGCGCAAGCGGCGATCGACGACTTCGGCGCCTCGCCGCCGTTCGACTACGCCATCGTCGGGCACGACGTCGATCAGAACGGGCTCGACGGCAGCGCCAAGAGCTCCTGCTGCCAGTGCTACCAGCTCATCTACGACCTGCCCGAGAACGAGGCGCGCGTGAACGGCAACGGCGCCTCGGCGATCGACATCCCCCGCCCGCTCATCGTGCAGTCCTTCAACACCGCGGCGGGCGGCGGGCAGAACTTCGACGTCTTCCTGGGCGCCGGCGGCTTCGGGGCGAACAACGCCTGCGATCCGAATTTTTCCCCCCTCAAGAGCCAGTCGGGCCGCTACCTCTACTCGACGTTCCCCGAGCAAGGGGAAGCCAACGCCGGCGGCGTCAACGCGGCCACCCAGCTCGCCGGCTGCAAGGACAACAACAACCTGGTCACCGCCGCCACGCTCTCGTCGTCGACCTGCCAGGCCAACGTCCAGAGCGCCTGCAGCATGTTCGCCTCCTCGACGCTGACCGCCGAGGCGCTGTCCGATTCGATCCAGTCCTGCCAATCGTCGAACGACCCTCACGACTACCGGCACCTCAACTGGCAGGTCTACGCCAAGAAGATCGAGTGCCCGCCGCACCTCACGGAGGTCACCGGCTGCAAGCTGGCGCCGCAGGGGCTGCCGGCGGCGAACCCGAACGTTGCCACGCCCACCGAGGCGGCCGCCGATTCGAGCTTCCGCTCGATGTCCGGCGGTGGCTTGCCCTACACGACCACCACCATGCAGGACTGCTGCAAGCCGACCTGCGCCTGGCAGGACTGGGTCACCGGACAGAACGGCGGCCTGACGGCGGTGGGGCAATACAACTCCTTCTACAGCTGCGATCAGGCCGGCCTCCCCGTCACCGAGTGAGCGCGCGCCACGGCCGAGCCGGCGCATCGTCGATGCTTGCTTCGCTCGAGCTTGCTTCGCCCGAGCTTGCCTCGGCCTGCGCTGCCGCCAGATTCGGATCATGGAAACAACCACCAGGGCGCGTCGGGGAGGGCTGGTGGCCCTGACGCTGGGCGGGTTCTTGTTGCTGGGATCGGCGCGCGCCGCGCACGCGGATGAGCCCGTCACGGCGGCCGACGCGGACGCCATGGCGCAAGCGGCCGCGCAGCAGGCGGATCAATATCGGCAGCTCGGCGGCGTCGCCTACAAGACGGGCCTCGTGCAGCGCGCCGAGGCGGAGGCGTCCCGCTACTCGAGCATGGCGGAGGAGATGTCGGCCCCCCCCATGACCATCACCTCGCCCGAGGCGGACCACTACGCGCGCCTCGCCGACCAGTACAAGCAGATGGGCGGCGTGGGGTACAAGACCGGCCTGGTCCAGCGCGCCGAAGCCGACCAGCGGCGAGCCCAGGAGGAAGCCGCCGCCGCCGCGACGCCGACGGAGCAGCCGCCGGCAAGCTGGGTCGACCCCTGGGCTCCGCCCTCCGACGAGAGCCATCCTTGGGACGAGCCGGCCGAGGGCTATCAGAGGTAGCCGGCGCGGTCAGGACGCAGGCCCCTCGCCTTTCTCGCCCTCCTTGCGCAGCACCAGGGCGCGCGGCAGCGCCGGGACGAACAGCAGGACCGCCGCCGTCGTCGCGGCGTTGAGCAGAACCAGCGTGTTGAAGGAGAAGTGCGCCTGGTCCATCAGCTTCGAGCCGACGACGTCGCTCATGGCGATGCCGAAGTTACGCACGCTGATCATGAGCGCGAACCCCAGCGCCTCGCAGCCGGCCGGCGTCGAGCGGACCGCCAGGTCCATGAGCGCCACCTCGGAGATGGCGCCCACGGCCCCGATGAGGACGTGGATGATGTAGGCGTTGGAGGCGTCGTAGACCAGAAAGAGCAGCGTCGCGGCCGCGTTGGTGAGGATCGAAAACACGATCAGCACCCGCAGGTTGAAGCGCGTGCAGACGACGGCGTAGAGGATGGCGAAGACGATGCCCGCCCCCCCCTCGAGGCTGGCCAGGCGCCCGATCATCTCCTTGCCGAAGTGCAGGTCGTCGCTCTGGTGGTAGGTGAGCGCCGTGTTGAAGCCAGGAACGACGTAAACGAGAAAGAGCATCGCCACCGCCAGCCAGAGCGTCCGCGAGCGCAGGATCTGAGACAGCTGGGACTGCGCCTGGACCAGCACGGGGTTGCGCACGCGGGCCATCGCCAGCCCCAGCACCAGAAGGAAGACCGCCAGCATCGCGAACAGCGACAGGCCGATATTCAGCATCCCGTGGATGAGGACGCTGACCGCCGCCGCCGCCGCCAGGACGGCCACGCCGATCCAGAGCGCGGCCGAGGGGCGGTAACCGGCGGCGCCCGCCGCGGCCGCGACCCGCGGCGGCCGTGCGGCGATGGGACGTTCGCGGAACCCGAACAGCGCGACGGCCACCATGGAGAGCAGCACCACCGTCCCCAGGCCGGCGGTCAGGCCCAGCGCCCGCTCGGCCAGCACGCCCCCGAGCAGCGGCCCCAGCACCTGCGACACCGCGGTGACCACCTGCCGCAGCGACGAGATCCGGCCCGGGATGCCGAACAGCTGCCCGGCCTCGACCTGCAGCCCGCCCATGGCCGTGCTGGCCAGGACCAGCCCGCAGTTGAGCAGGATCGAGGTGGTCAGGAACCCGTGGTAGTCGTGCGCCAGCCCCAGCGCCCCCCAGGCGGCCCCCGCGAACAGCCCGCCCAGGATCAGGTAAACGCGCCGCCGTGAGCCCTGGAGGGGAAAGGCGTCGGTGAGGACGCCCGCCAGCGGCTTCAGGTTCCAGGCGAAGGTCGCCCAGAGGAAGAACTCGCTGACCTGCTCCTTGCTGAAATGCAGCCGCTCCTTGAGGTGGAAGAGGATCGGGAAGTTCCCCATCACCCGCTGCTGGCCGAAGGTGGTGGCGAACACCGCCACCGCGACCATGAGCAAGTAGCCGCGCCGCGAAGCCGCCGGCCGCGCGCCGGCGTCGAGTGTCGCTGCCTCGGGATCGATCATCGGGCGGAGAGACTACCGCGTCCCGGTCGAACGCGATCGC
>DATNDC010000061.1:0-7479 GCA_035607055.1 Polyangia bacterium | reverse complement strand
AGATGAAGCCGATGAAGGCGCGCGGCGCCGCCGACCCGTAGCCGTCGGCCACCTTGTAGCCGCCGCCGATCTCGAAGAACGAGTTGCGCGCCAGGTACAGCTTCACGCCGGCGATCGCCTCGGCCGAGAGGCCCATGTTGGTCTGGGTGCCGTTGGCGTCGATCCGCTTCGAGTTGGTCCCGTAGTTGCCGTAGATCTCGCCGACGAGGTCGAACTTCTGCGGGACGATGCCGTACGACAGTCCCAGCCCGCCGATGAACTCGTTGCCGATGCTGATCCCGGCGCCGGTGACCGCCGGGGGGACCATCGAGGCCGCCGGGTCACTCGCGTTCATGAACGCCATCGCGTTGTCGGTGAACACGGCGCTGTGCGGGCGGATGCGCAGGCCGCCGTTGACCGCGGCCCGGAAGCGTCCCAGGTAGCCGATCTCGGTGTCGAGGACGACGCTGGGCTGGAAGATCGTCTGCCCCTCGCCGAAGAACGACTTCTTGTCCCCCGTCGGGAGGATGACCGACGGGATGATCGCCAGGCCCAGCCCGTTGCGGGTGGCGTTCATCAGGCGGATCTTCGGATGCACCTGCAGGTCGCCGAGCCCCTGCGCGGTGAAGGTGAAGGTCTGGGTCCCCATCGCCGTCGGGTTGTTGGGCAGGCTCTCGCCCGACATGATCGCGAACGGCAGGATCAGGCCCAGCTCGAAACCGAGGTGGGGCAGGTGGGTGAACCCGACCGCCGCTTGCAGCGACGGCGACACCAGGTTGTTGACGTTGAACTGCGTCGGCTGGCCGCCGACCGCGGGTCCGTTCAGCACCAACGGCTTGCGCGCGTAGGAGGTGACGAGGCCGAACGAGACGTCGCCCTGACCCAGCACGCCCGAGGAGTTGATGGTGATGAACCCTTTGGAGTCCATCGCCGGGCGAAAGAGCTGCAGATCGACGGGGCCGCTTTGTAACTGGGCGTGCGCGGAAGTGGCGAAGCCGGTGACCGCGGCCGCGATGACGGCCGCCTGGATCCAACCCCGGCGTGGGCGAACGATCATGAACACCTCCGGTAGAACAGGAGCCCGAACGTCCGGCTCCACCGAGCTGCCTACAAAAACCGCGACGGTCATTTATAACAGCGTCGAGATCCGAATCAAAGCGCTATCCTGCGTCGGCGCATGGCTTTTTTGGCGACGGAGCTCCGCCCGCCGCGCGCCGACGGCGGCGAGCGGATCACTCGGCTCGCGGCCGAAACGGGGGTGGAGGGGATCCACCTCGGTGCCGACTGCGACCTCGAGGTCATCAACGGCGCGCCCCTGGTCGGCTCGGCGCTCCGTCTCGGACTGACGGTTCCGTCGCTGACGCTGCCGCTCGCCGAGCGGGTCCTGCCTGCCGGCCGCCGCCTGCCGCGGCTGGCGGCGCCGGCGCGCGACGAGCGGGAGGCCGCCGTCGCCCTCGCCGCGCGCGGCCTCGAGATCGCGGCGTCGTTCGGCGCCGCGCGCGCGCTGCTCGACTTCGGCCCGGTCGCGCTGGCCGCCGACCCGGCACTGTTCGCGCACGCCTTCGCCCGCCGGGCCGCGGGCCCCGGCGAGCCCGGAGGCGTGCTGCTGGCGGCGGCGGTGGCGGAACGCCGCGCGCTCTCACCCGAAATTCTGGACGCCTGCCGCTTCGCCCTCGAGCGCCTGCTGCGCGCCGCCGATCGGGCGGGGATGAGGCTCGCGGCCCAACTCGGGGTGACCCCCTGGCAGTCGCCCAGCCCGCGCGAGCTCGGCGTCTTGTACGAGACGTTCGGGGAAGGGTTGGGCGTCGTCTGGGACCCGGCGCGGCTGTCGGTCCTGGCCGTCCTCGGCCTGCCCGTCGGCGACGAGCGGTTGAAGGCCCTGGCCGGGGCGGCGGCCGTGATCTTGGACAACGACGCCGTTGGCCTCGGCTGCGGCTATCTCCCCGGTCTGGGCGAGCGGGACGGGCGTTTCGCCGACGCTCCTCCGCCCGGTGGGTTGCCGCGCGTCGTCCTGGGCGGGCCCGACGCGACGGACGCCGAGGTGGCCGTCGCCGCCACGGCTGTTCAGACGGGGTGAGCCACCCGCACCAGGCCGAGGCGCGCCAGACGCCCGAAGTCCGCGTCGAGCGACCAGATCTCGCAGTCGTTCTCGGCGGCGATCGCCGCCACCAGGAGATCGGCCGCGCCGAAGCGGTGACCGGCGGCGGCGCCGGTCGCCACCCAGCTCTCCATCCGACGCCAGGTCTCGTCCGAGGGGGAGAGCAACGGCAGGGCGCTCAGCAGACGGGCGAGACGGGGCCGCTCCGCCCGCCGCGCTCCGCTGAGGATCTCGATTCGCACCGGCACCGGCAAGGCGAGCTCGTCTCGATCCAGCGCCGCCGCTAGGCGATCGGCGACAGGCTGCCGGCCTCGGAAGAAGTCGATCCAGACGGAGGTATCGACGGCGATCACGGCCGGGCGCGGCGCTGTCGGTGGCCTGCGGGGCGGCGCCGCGAACGGCCGAGGTCAAGCGCGAGGTCGACCCGTCCGAGCAGCCCTTTGAGCTCGTCGATCCGCCGCCGCCGGACGAGCTCCGTCAGCGACAGCACGACGGTGTCCGTCTTGGACTTGAAGCCGAGCAGCCGCTGAGCCTCGCCCATCAGCGCCTCCGGCAAGTCGAGCGTGGTGCGCATACGATTCAGTATAAATCGTATGCTTATAGATGTCAGCCCGGGGCATTCCGGGGCGACGTCGCGATCAGAAACGGACCGGCAGGACCAGATGGCGCTCGAACATGAGCGCTCGGTGCGCGCGCAGCGCCGGGGTGACGGCGTCTCTCACCTCGAGATCGAGCGTCTCGAATGCGTGCCGGACCGCCGCCGGCAGCGGGCATTCTGCCTCGGGCAACGGCTCGATCACCGCGAGCGTCACCGCCGCGTGAATGTCCAGCGCCGTCGGCGCCGGACCCAAGAAGTAGTCGTGACCGCGCGCGCGGCTCTCCGCGAGCGTTCGATCGAGCAGGCCGAGCACCGCGACGGCGCGGGCGCGCGCTGGCGCGGCGCGCTCGGGCGCGTAGCCGTAGCGCGGGGCCAGATACTCGGCGACCGGCTTCGGCCACCCCTCGCGCCCTTCGGTGGCGAAGCTCCGGTGCGTGAGCAGGAGGCGCAGGCTCCAGCCGAGGCCCCCCTCGCCGAGGAGCTCGTGCGAGAGCCCGAACATCCGCAGGCGGCGCTCGTCATTTTCCGGCACGAGCGCGCTCCGGCCGCCCAGCCGCTCGGCCAGCATGACGATCTCGGCCCACCCGGTGCGCGGCGGCTCGTCGTCAAGGAGCACGGCCGGGACGTTGCGCGCGCCCGTCCAGCGCTTGATCTCCTCGTCGCTCCGCCGGAACCGGACCGCCAGATAGTCGAGCCCCTTCATGTCGAACAGACCCAGCGCCGCCTGCGACCAGGGGCTGGGAATATTCGTCGCGATCACCACGCGCAGGCCTTTCGCCGCGCGCGCCTCTTCGAGCTCCACGAAACGCACGCCGCAAACTGCAGCAATCGCCGTGCCTCGCCCGAACGTTCGGGAAGGCCGCGAGATTCGGCCTCGGGCAGGCCGGTCAGGCGCGCAAAGCGGTTCTCGCCGCCACCTTCGCTGCGCAGGGCGGCGCTTAATTCGTAGGCGCGGCGGCGAGGATGCCGGAGAGCTGCTTGGCGATGCCGCTCTTGATCTTCTCGGCGAAGGGCGTGAGGAGAAAACCGAGATTCATGGCGATGTGGACGCGTGCCGGCTCGACGGTCACCAGCGCGTCGAGCCCCTTGCGCGAGACGGAGAGCGTGCTGTCGTCCTTCCAGCTGCAGGAGGCGCCGTAGTCGCGCGTCAGCTTCTCGGTGGCGCCGGCGAGGCGCTTCTTCGCCTCGTCGACGGCGAGCTGGTGCGGGATGTCGACCTCGTACTTGGGCATGGGCGAATCCTTATCACGCCACGCCGGTGGCGGTACTGGGATCGAACACCAGGCGGGCGACCTCGACCTGGTTCATGGCCAGGCGGAGCAGCGTCCCCTGGCCGTGCAGCAGCGCCTCGCGCTGGAACAGGTGATAGGTGCGCATCCCGTCGCGCGCCGGCGGCTCGCCGTGCGACTTCTTTCCCGGCACGCCGGAGACGACCAGGATCTTCTCCCCGGGCTGCAGCATGAAGCCGGGGTCGATCACCCCCAGCACCGAGCCGCGTTTCCCCGGCCGGCCGCCGATGACCTGCAGGCCGCCGGTGTTCACCGAGGTGGCGCCGGCGTTCTCCAGGATGAACCACTCTTCGTTGATTCGCTTCTTGTCGGGCGCCGCGTGCGCTTCGCGAAAGACCAGGGCCACGTCAGACCTCCAGGATCTCGGATTCTTTCTTGGCGACGATCTCGTCCACCTTGGAGACCGACTTGTCCGTGGTCTCCTGGATCGTCTTCAAGCCCTTGCGCTCGTCGTCCTCGGTGACCGAGCCCTCCTTGAGCGCCTCCTTCACCATCTCGTTGGCGTCGCGGCGCGCGCCGCGCAGGGCGACCTTGGCCTCCTCGGCCATCTTCTTGACCACCTTGACCAGCTCCTGCCGCCGCTCCTGGGTGAGCGCCGGCATCGGCAGCCGCACCAGCTCGCCGTCGGACTGCGGGTTCAGCCCGAGCTGCGCCGCGCGGATCGACTTTTCGATCTCCGGGATGAGCGACCGCTCCCAGGGCTTGATGGTGATGAGGCGCGCGTCGGCCACGTTGCAGGAGGCGACCTGGTTCAAGGGGGTCGGCGTGCCGTAATAGTCGACCCGCACCCCGTCGAGGATCGACAGGTTGGCGCGGCCGGTGCGGACCTTGCCGAGCTCGCGCTTGAACGCCTCGATCCCCTTGTCGAGATCGCCCTGCAGGCTTTTCACGATGTCGTTGATCATCGGAGCTCTCCTTTACCTAGTGCCTTGTGGCTCAACCCCTAGGTTGCCACGGACGTGCCGGTGCGCGGCTCGCGGCGCTCGTCGAGCACCAGCGTCCCGAGCGGCTCGCCCAGCAGGACCCGCCGGATGTTCCCCGGCTTGGTCATGTTGAAGACCAGAATCGGCAGGTTGTTGTCGCGACAGAGCGAGATGGCGGTCGAGTCCATCACGCCCAGGTTCTGGTTGAGCACGTCGAGGTAACTGAGGCGCCGGTACATGCGCGCGTCCTTGTGCTTCTTGGGATCCTTGTCGTAGACGCCGTCGACCTTGGTCGCCTTCATCACGATCTCGGCGCCGATCTCCATGGCCCGCAGCGAGGCCGCCGTGTCCGTGGTGAAGTACGGATTGCCGGTGCCGGCCGCGAAGATGACCAGCCGCCCCTTTTCGAGGTGGCGGATGCCGCGCCGCCGGATGTAGGGCTCGGCCACGCGCTCCATCTCCAGCGCCGTCATGACGCGCGTGTGGCCGCCGCGCGACTCGAGCGCGTCCTGCAGCGCCAGCGAGTTGATCACCGTGGCCAGCATCCCCATGTAGTCGGCATGGGCGCGGTCCATGCCGCCCGAGCTGGCGGCCAGGCCCCGGAAGATGTTGCCGCCGCCGAGCACCAGCGCGACCTCCACCCCCAGCGAGTGGACGTCGATCAGCTCGTCGGCGATCTGAGACAGCGTGGCGGGGTCGATCGCGGTCTGCGTCGACCCCATGAGCGCCTCGCCCGACAGCTTGAGGAGGATGCGCCGGTACTTCACCCCGGGCGCGAGCGGCAGCTTGGTCTCCTGCCCCGCCGCGCCGGAGCGCGCGGTCACGGGCGGCGGCGGCCTGTCGCCCTCGTCGCCGGCCACGCGGCCGTGACTATGACCATTCTTGCCCTTCCCCTTGGCGGTCATCGCTGTGCTGGGGGACTCTACGCCTGTCCAGCCTGCTTCTGCACCTCGGCCACGAAGTCGTCGGCGCGCTTCTCCAGACCCTCGCCGACCTCGTAGCGGAGGAAGCGGCGGATCTTGACGTTCTCGCCGGTCTTGGCGACGAGATCGGTGAGCAGCGCGCGGATGTCCTTCTTCCCCTCGGGGTCCTTCACCCAGACCTGGTCGAGGAGGCAGACCTCCTTGGACCACTTGGCGAGCTGCCCGTCGACGATCTTCCCCCACACCGCCTCCGGCTTGCCCGAGGTCTTGGCCTGCTCGAGCCGGATCGCCTTCTCCTTCTCCAGCACGGCCGGCGGGATCTCTTCCTGCGAGACGTACTGCGGATTGAGCGCCGCGACCTGCATGGCGATCTCCTTGGCGAACCCCACGAAGTCGGGGTTGCGCGCCACGAAGTCGGTCTCGCAGTTGACCTCCACCATCACGCCGATGCGCGAGCCGTGCAGGTACTGGGCGATCGTCCCCTCGGCGGCGATGCGGGTCGCCTTCTTGGCGGCGGAGGCGATCCCCTTCTTGCGCAGGTACTCGATCGCCTTCTCCATGTCGGCGGCGCACTCGGTGAGCGCCTTCTTGCAGTCGGCCATGCCGGCGCCGGTGCGCTCGCGCAGGTCCTTGATCATCTGAGCGGTGATTTCAGCAGCCATGACTTCCCTGTCCTCTTTCGTTCTCGTCGATGAAAAATGGGTGCACTGGTGGGATGACAGGCGATCGGCTAGCTGCGATCTTCCTTGTCTTCCGGCGTGGCAGCGGCCTCGGGCGCCGGCAGGTCGCCGCCGCCGCGGTGGCGGGAGACGACCTCGACGCGCGGGCCTTCGCCGCCCGACGAGACGCGGATCGTCTGCGGCTCCTCATGGCCGCCGCCTTCCTCGCGCGCCGAGCGCTGCTGGTTGGCGCGCTCGCGGCCCACCTTCTGGCCCAGCACGCAGGCCTCGGCGATCTTGCCGGCGAACAGCTTCAGCGAGCGGATGGCGTCGTCGTTCCCGGGGATCGGGTAGTCGATGAGGTCCGGGTCGCAGTTGGTGTCGACGATGGCGACGATCGGGATCTCCAGCTTGCGCGCCTCGGTGACGGCGATGTGCTCCTTGACCACGTCGACGATGAAGACGGCGCCCGGCAGCTCGGACATCGACTTGATGCCGCCCAGCGCCTTCTCCAGCTTCTCGCGCTCGCGGGTGATGCCGAGGACCTCTTTCTTGGTCATCCGCTCGAAGGTGCCGTCGGTCGACATCTTCTCGATGGCGTGCAGGCGATCGATCGATCCCTTGACGCTGTTGAAGTTGGTGAGCGTGCCGCCCAGCCAGCGGTTCGTGACGTAGAACTGGCCGGCGCGCAGCGCCTCCTCGCGGATCACCTCCTGGGCCTGCTTCTTGGTGCCCACGAACAGCACCGAGCGCCCCTGGGCGATCGTCGAGACGAGGAAGTTGTAGGCGCGCTTGAAGGCGCGGACCGTCTGCTGCAGGTCGATGATGTGGATGCCGTTGCGCGCGCCGAAGATGAAGCTCTTCATCTTCGGGTTCCAGCGCTTGGTCTGGTGGCCGAAGTGGACGCCGGCCTCCATCATCTCGCGGATGCTGATGGGGGCGTCGCTGGGGGCGCTCTGGGCGGCGTCGGGGAGGCCGGGGATGCTGGGCGGGACGTTGCTGATCTCGGT
>DATNDC010000042.1:0-22865 GCA_035607055.1 Polyangia bacterium | reverse complement strand
CGAGCTCTCCGACGACGCGCGCAAGCTCTGACTCAGATCGTCTTCTTCCTGAGCCTCAAGAAGATGAAGAGGAGGACCAGGAGCAAGAAGAGCAGCACCAGCCAGCGCGGCAGGTGCGGGCCGGCCGGGCCCGCGCCGCCGAGCTCGACGGGTTCGATGGTGGCGGTGACGCCGAAGGTGCTCTCGTTGGGCGCGCTGATCTTGAAGTAGTTCGGGCCGAGCGGGATGGCGCCCGCCGCGGTCAGCTGGTGCTTCCAGCCGTCGAGCGTCCCGTCGTGCGCCAGGAAGAGGCCGAACGACGGTTGCGGCTGCAGGACCTTCTTCGGGCCGCCCCCTGTCTTCACCGTCTTCCCGCTGTCGGTCCAGACGTACACGATGTACGTCGGCATCAACTGGGCGACCTGCGCGAAGTTGAGCTTGCCGGCCTGCACCGCCGCCTGGATGCGCGCCGACTCCTTGGTCCCGATGGGGCCTTGGGCCGGCAGCTCGAGGAACCGGAAGCGCTCGCGCGCCGGCGCGATCACGATCGGTTTGCCCTTCCCTTGACCGTTCTCGTTGCTCGCGGGCGGCGGCGGCTCGGGCGCGATCCGCTCCGGCATGTTCCGCGTCTGGACGTAGAGGTAGACGTCGCGGTTCGGGCCGCCCGCCGGCGCCGCCCCCAACCCGCGGATGTCGACGGTGGCGTTGCGCACGAGCTTCGAGTTCACGTCGAAGTTCATGTTCTGGTAGAGGCTCTGCGGCGAGAAGACGAGGTGGTCGGTGGCCCCCGCCGCCTGGCCCAGATCGACCAGCACGCACTGGTGGGGATCCTTGCTCCCGGCTTCGCTGCCGCAGCCGTTGCCCGCCGGCTCGTAGGGGCACGAATCGAACCCCGACCAGAGACACGACAGATCGAACGTGCTGCCGCTGGCGATGGAGGTGGCGCTGGTCGGCGTCGCCACGCAGGTCTGGGTCCAGGCCGGCGAGTTGAACCCGGCGGAGCCCCAGTTGGCGATGCGGAAGCGGGCGGTGAGCCCCGACTCGACGATGCCGTGGCCCGAGCTGTTGGTGGGCGTGGCGTGGAACGTGTTGGAGGTGAGACTGAGCGTCGTCGATCCGACGCTGTTCACCCAGATCTGGCTGGTGTCGAACACGACGTCGCCCGGGCAGGTGGAGCCCGAGCCGAGCTTGGCCTGCTGCCAGCCCGCGGGATCGGGGAACACGATCATCGGGGCGCCGCCGGTCTCCGTCGCGGCCGCCAGGCCGCCGGGCATCCCGTACTCTCCGACCGTTCCGATCGCCGAGTTGTCCTGAATCTGGTACCAGAAGTGGAACGTCGAGCCGGTGAGCTTGAGGCCGCTCGGCGTCGCGTCGGTGGTGTTGGCCGTCGGAGCGATGGGGGCGCGGAGGCGGAACGCCCATTGATCGCAGCCCCCGGACGGGGGCGAGCTGCAGGTGACGTCGACCCGCGCGTCGTTGGTCAGCCAGGCCGGCAGCGGATAAGGGGCGGTGGGGCTGGTGCTCTGCCAGGCGACCGAGCCGAGCGCGCCCGCGCCGGCGAAGACGCGACCGACGAAGCCGCCCGTGGCGAAGGTGTCGCCGTCGACGGTCGTCTGGTTGGCCGACCCGCGCGTCAGTCGATAGACGTTGCCCGTATTCGAGGCGTCGTCCCAGAGGCCGAAGTAGAGGTAGTCACCGGCTCCGCTCGGATCGACGTTGACCTCCCAGGACATGACGAGGTAGGTCGTCGTCCCTTCTGTCTCGGTGAGCACGCGGAACCGCTCGTACGACAGATCGAGGTCGGCGGCGGCGCCGACCCAGCGCGGATCGTCGAGCCAGGAGCTGGTCTCGCTTCCCGTCAGCGTGGCGCCCGAAACCCACCAGGCCGGCGGTCCACCACCGCCGCCGCCCGGGACGCCGCTTGCCGGCGGGAAACAGATCTGCGCCGAAACGCTGCTCCCGGCGAGGCACAACGTGCCCGCGACCGTCGCGGCCAGCATGTTCTTCCACCCGTTCCTCATGAGGTCCTCTCTTTGTTTTTCCGGCGTTCGCGCCGGACGCGACAGTGGTTAAGGCAGGACCACGACGTAGTAATTCGGCGTGTAGGTCGTGTCGTGGAACGGCATCGCGGGCCACGATTGGGGGAGCGGAGCGTTGAACGTGTACGCCTGGTAGTCGAAGGGTTGCGCGAGCGTCGCGTTGGAAGCCACCGGGATGGTCCCGTTCGTCGCCACGGCGAGCCAGTACGTGGCGCCGCCGGTGAGGGTCACGCCGTTGGGTGTGGCGCTGAACTCGTTCATCCCCGTCGCGAGCGGCATGTTGACCGCCGAGGCCACCGGCGCGCCAGTCGGGTTGCCGGTCGTGGAATCGCTGGCGTAGAGCACCATCGTGACGGCCGGGCTCGTGACGGTGGTCGCGCGGGCGATGATCCCGAAGCGCCTCAGCACCGGATTGTTCCCCGTGGGCACCGAGATGGGATAGGCCGAAAGATAGCTCGTCTGAGAGGTGGTCATCGATCCGAAGTCGGTCGGCCAGCCGAGGTCTTCTTCGGAGACACAGGCTGCGCTCGGGTACGTCCCCTGGCAGGCACCGTTCGTGGGGCACGTCGTCTTCGATACGGTCGTGCAACTGTCGCTGTTGGTGGTGCACTTGATGAGCGTGGTTCCCGAGCAGCGGGCGCCGTTGTCGGTGTTGCTCGGGCAGTCGCTGGAGGTGGCCGGGTTCTGGCACGTGCAGGCGGCGCTCGGCGTCCCGGCGCAAGGCTTGCCGCTGTCGCAGCTCGCCACCAGGGTCGCGCTCACGCAGCCGCCGGCGTCGGTCGTGCAGTCGTAGACGGCGTTGCCGCTGCAGATCGCGCCGCTGCCGAATCCCTGGCAAACCGCCGGCGGCGCCGAGGGGCAGGTGCACTGCGCGGCGCCGGGACTGCCCGTGCATTTCTGCGCCCCGAGGCAAGCGGTCGTCTGGCCCGCCACCAGGCACTGGCTGGTCGAATCGCGGCTGCAGGTCACGTACGCGGCGCTGCCGTCCGACGCGCAGGTCGGACCGGTCACCCCCATGCAAGCGGCGGGCGGTGCCGGGCAGGAGCAGCTCGCCTGGCCGCCGGCGACCGTGCAGGGCTTGCCGCTCGGGCAGGTGGTGGGCGGGCTTTGCAGGTAGAGGCATCCGGTGTCGGACGCGCAGGTCTCGAGCGTCACGCCGTCGGTGGCGCAGTACGAACCGATCTGGCCGTTGCAGCCGGCCGGCGCGGCGTCGCAGACGCAGGAGGCGTCGGTTCCCGCGCCGTTCTCCGTGCAGGTCCCGTGGCTGCCGCAGCTCATGCCGCTCGACCAGGTGGGGCAGCCGTTCATGAGCGCGCAGGCCTCGAGCAGGCCGCCGGCGCAGCGGTGCGCGGTGAGCGTGCAGACCGTCGGGCACGTTCCGGCGTCGGACGCTCCGCCCGCGCCGGTGCCGCCGGCTCCGCCCGTTCCGGCGTGGCCGCCAGCTCCCGCCCCGCCCCCGCCGGTTCCGCTGGCGCCGCTCCCTGCTGCGCCGGCGTGGCCGCCCGCGGCCCCGCCTCGGCCCCCTTTGCCGCCGGCTCCGCCCGTTGCGGGCGCGCCGCCGCCCAGGCCCGAAGGCCCACCGTCGGTGGTGAGGACGCACACGCCGCGATCGCCGCCGTCGGTGACCTGGCAGACGAAGCCGCTCGGGCAGCCGAGCTCGAGCGAGCATTCGGTCGTGCCGCTGATGAAGTCGGGAGCGTACTGGCACGCGGCGAGCGTGCCCGCGGCGACCAGCGCGGCCGCGGCGACGCCGGGTCTCAAAACCGTCCTCCGACCAGCAGCCCGCCGGCGCCGTTTCCGAGCGCGGCGCTGACGTGAACCGGCGCGCTGTCGGCGGCGCTCGCCCCGTAGACGTAGAGGATCGCGCCGGTGGCGATGGCGGCGGCGCCGAGCCCGTAGCCCACCCACTGCAGCGTCTGGTCGCGCTTTCCGGTGTCGGCCGTGCCCGGGTCATAGAAATGACTCACGGAGCTGCCGTCGGAGCGGGCGGCCAGCCCGAACCCGATGCCGACGCCGACCAGCGCGACGCCCGCGCCGGCCGTCACGTAGGCCGCCGTCCGGAACCGCGGGCCGGCGACGCCCACCTCGGCCGGCGGCGAAGGCGTGGTGGCCACGGTGGCCGCGGCCGCCGGTGTCGGCGCCGGCGTCACCGTGGGGCCCGGCTCCGCCGGCGCGGGGACGGTCGCGACGGGAGTCGCCGGCGCGGAGGGCGTCTGGGACGCCAGCAGGTCTTGCATCTCCTTGATGAACCCCGCGATCTGATCGCGCTCGGCCGCCGAGAGGTTCGGCGCCTTACTGAGGTACTCCTGAAAGTTGTTGATCGCCTCCTGGGGTCGCTTCAGCTTCTGGAAGCAGCGCCCGAGGTTGCGCAGGTAGATCGGGTCGCCGTTCTGCGCGAACAGCTCGGCGAACAGATCGGCCGCCTGCTCGTAGCGACCGGCGGCGAAGTCCTTGCGCGCCTCGACCTCGCGCTTGTCCAGCGCCGCGAGCGCCGGCGCGCGAAGACAGACGGTAGCCGCAAGGACAACCGTGAGCGCGACAATCCAGGCCGAGCGCAATGGTGGTCTTCGAGACGCGGACATCCCCCTCCCAGAACGCGGCACCCGGCCCAAATTCCGCGACGGGGGTCGATCCGTCAAGAAAATTTGAGTCGCGGCAACGTGCCGCGAAGTGCGACTTGCTCTGTGCCGTTTGACTTTCACCCCACCGTCACGCGAACCTCGCAGACCGCCTCTCCTCATGTCCGGGCTCTACTCAGCGCTCTTCTCCATGGCGTTCACACGGGTAGCCTGGTTCGCCAAGGGCGGCGCGATCGTGGGCGCGCTCGTCGGGGGCCTGCTCGCCTACCTGCCGATCTCGCGCCTCCTCCGGGCGCAGGGGGCGACGCCCCAGCGGGTCGCCGTGCGACGGACGGCGGGCGTCTGCTGTCTGGTTTGGGGCCTCGTGCTGCCGCCGGCGTTCGCGACGGCCGGGTTCCTCTGGGGGTTGGCGCACGGGCTCGGGAACGTGGTCGAGGGTCCGGTCTCGACGACGGTGCGGGCGACGGTCGAGACCTGGATGGGCCGCGCCAACGGCCTGCGCGCCAGCGTGCTCGGACGGTACCCGCTGGCCAAGCGCCTCTCGGAGAGCGAGCTTTCGACGGTGGTGCGCGCTACGCCCGAGTGGATCTCGGAGGTGCTGGGCCACACCGAGGTCGAGGCGCTGCAGCAGAAGGCCGAGGCGGCCTTGGTCCCACCGCAGGTGATCCTCTACCTGCGTGAGGAGTTCGAGACGCTCTCCGCCGGCCGCCGCCACCGCGCCTGGCTGGCGCCCGTCGTCGACACGCTACGCGCGCGCGCCCGCGGCGCAGCCGGAGAGTGGCCGACGATGCAGGAGACGATCGAGGCGATGGTGGCGCCCTCGGTGTTCCAGGGGGCGGCGACCTCCATCCGCGCGCGCGCCTGGCGGTACGTGTGGCGGATGGTGCTGGGCGCGCTGCTGCTCTCCGGCGTCCTGGCCGGCGCGCTCAGGCTGCTCTGGCGGCTCCCCCCGGCCGCGGGCGCAGAGGCCCCGGCCGAGCCGGCGCCGGTCGGCGAGGCCAGCGGTGGCTGACGCCGAGCCGGCGTCGTCGGCGACGGCGTCACCGTCGGGGATCTTCTCCGTCGACGGCGCGGGCGCCCGCCTCTCGAAGCCGGTGACCTTCCTGCGCGCGTTCGCGGCCAAGTTCGCCCCCTGGATCTCGCTCGGGCTGGGGGTCCTGGCGCGCCTGCTCAACAAGCACGACATCCAGTTCGCGCCCAAGGCGGTCGCGCTGCTGGTCATCGCCTGGACGCTGCCGGCGATCATGGCGCGGGTGATGCCCGCGCCGCGGCCCGAGGTGCCCGAGCCGGGGTGGCGGCGGGCCGTCCGCACCGTGGGCGCTCCGTTCGCGGTGGTGGTCCTCTACAAGAACATCCTCTTCTTCCTGGTCCCCATCTGGTTCGGCGCGGCGCACTTCCCGTCGCTGAACATGGGCCTGCCGCTCGTGTTCGCCGCGATGGCGCTCGCCACCTGCTTCGCCCACTGGTACCAGCAGGCGATCATCGAGCACCCGGTCCGCCGCGTGCTCTGGTCGGCGGTCGTGCTGTTCGCGGCGCTGGTCCCCGCGCTGGAGGTGATGGCCTTCTCCTCGCCGCGGGTGTCGCTGTTTCTGGCGGCGCTCCTCTCGGCGGCGGTGGCGACGGCGGCGCTGCGCAGCGACGGCGCCAGCATCCTCAGCCGGCGCGCGCTGGGCGGCATCCTGGCGGGCGCCATCCCCGTCGCCGCGCTGGTCGTGCTGGCGGCACCGCTCCTGCCGCCGGTGCCGGCCGACTGCCTCGACCAGGGGGCCGGCACGGCGATCGTGAGCCGCAACCTGGAGGGCCGCGCCGAGAGCTTCGCGCGCGGCACCCATCGCGTCTACGCCTGGTTCGCCGTCTCGCTCCCCGCGCGCTACCGGCAGCGGGTCGTCTACAAGTGGTTCCACGACGGCCGCGCGGTGGGCGAGCCGGTCGTCACCAACATCGAAGGCGGGCGCGCCGGCGGCTACCGGACGGCCACCTCGAGGATCGCGCCCGCGCCCGGTCGCTGGCGCGCGGATCTTCTCAACGAGGCGGGACAGCTCGTCAGCCGGGTCAGCTTCGACGTCCTCCCCTGAGGTCAGTGCGACTCGTAGGCGCCGATGTCGGGCGCGCCCGCGATCGCGTCGCCCCAAAAATCGACGCCGCCGTTGCCGCTGATCGCGACGCCGGCGTTGATGGCGGGCGAGCCGGCGCCGAGCTGGTAGCCGCCGAGCGAGCCGAATGCCGGCCCGCCGGCGCCGCCGCTCTGGCCGGTGCCGGGCGCGGCCAGCTTGGGGTCGGCCTTGACGGCCGCCGTGTCGCCGGCCGGCACCTGGATGGCCGACCCGGCGTAGAGGTTGTTCTGGTAGACGATGGTGCTGCTGGTGGTCAGCACGCCGTTGCCGGCGGCCGCGAAGAAGATGTTGTTGCGCAGCGTGTACGAGGCCGAGAGCGACGTGCCGTAGCCGTAGGCGACGCCGGAGTTGGTCTTGTTGTTGTAGACGGTGTTGTTGTAGACGGCGCTCGACGCCGCCGGGTCGGAGTGCAGGTAGACCTGATAGCGGCTGTTGTTCTGCAGGATGTTGTAGCGGATCACCGAATCACCGAACGAGAGCTGGCAGATGAGGATGCCGTCGCCGTTGTCGTGGAAGTAGTTGTACTGGATGATGGTCTTGGTGGTGGCCTTGTCGGTGTCCATGCCGTTCGAGTCGGCGCCGCCGGCCTTGACCTTGGTGCCGAAGGTCTCGTTCTTCTGCACGGTGACGCTGTCGGTGTAGTAGAGCTCGATGGCGCTGGTGCCGGCGCCGTTGCTGACGTTTTCCTCGACGAGGCCGTTCTGCACGTCGGTCAGGTAGATGGCGTTGCACCCCAGGCTGGCGTTGAGCTGCGAGATGTAGTTGCCGCGCACGGTGACGTTGGTGTGCGGCAGCCAGGTCGAGCTCCCCGCCGAGCTGCGCGTTCCCCAGTGCACCGTGCCGTCGAGTTGCTTGAAGATGATGCCGCCGAACGAGCAGTCGGCGACGGTGTTCGACTCGACGAGCACGTCGTTGAACTTGGTCTTCACGTTGGCGCTGCCCGCTTGCACGTCGAACACGATGCCGCCCGTGTGCTTGGAGGCGTCCCAGCCGGTCTGGAAGGTGACGCCCGGCGCGTTGTCCGCGGTGTCGCCCCCGATCCAGTTCACCTGGCCGGTCACGTCGTGGACGTAGCAGTTGCGGATGGTGATGTGGTTCAGCGTGCCGCCGTCCTGCCCGTTGATCGAGATCCCGCGCAGATCTCCCACGGTGCTCTTGGTGTTGGTGACCTCGAGGTCGTTGATCTCCCAGTACTGCTGGTTGAGGAGGTAGACCGTGTCGGTCACGCTGGCGCCGGCCGCGATGATCGGCTTCGGGCCCGTGCCGTACTGGTCAATCACAATGGGCGCCGCGCTCGAGCCCGAGCCCTTGGGCGCGAGCTGCCCCGTCCAGCTCCCCCCGGCCTTGAGGCAGATCTTGTTGCCGGGCTGGAACGTCGTGGCGTTGACCTTGGCCAGCGTCTTCCAGGCGGTCGCCGGCGTCATCCCGTCGCTGGCGTCGTTCCCCGCGGCGGCGTCGAGATAGGTGGCGCCGGTCGCGCCCGCGGCACAGGCGTTCGCGGCCGCGCCGCCCGCGCCGCCGCCTCCACCTGCGGCGCCGCCACTTCCGCCGCCGACGCCGCCGTGTCCGCCACCGCCGCCGCCCGCACCCCCTTTGCCGGCGACGCCTGCCGTGCCGCCCATTCCGCCTGGCCCCCCGGCGGTGCCGGCTGCACCCGCGCCACCGCTGACACCCGCCGCACCAGCGGTGGCGCCGCCCGTGCCCGCCCCCCCCGCTGCCGCAGCGCCCCCGGTGGCTCGGCCCCCCGAGCCACCGCCGGTGCCGGTCCCCCCGCCCTGGCCGGTGGCGCCGCCGCTCGCGCTGCCGCCGGTCCCCGCGTCCGACGCGACGGGCATCGAGCTACCGCCTCCGCAGGCCGTCAGCGCCAGCGTGGCGGCGAGGAGGGCGCGAGGCAGCGGGCTCCGTTTCTCCATGTTGGGTATAGGGGCGCGCCTCCGCGAATCGATGACCCAAAACAATCGCCGACAAAAAGCGCGGAGGCCGGACAAGCAGTGTCAATCGGGGACGTTCGAGTCGCTACTCCTGACGGGCGTACCTCAGCTGGTGCTTTTCGTTGTCGTAGTAGCTGATCTGCGCGGCGCCCGTCGCGTCGAGCCGCAGCGAGCTGCTCCCGCCGGTGACGAGGTCGGTGTCGACCGGCGTGTAGACCCAGGACCCGCCCTGCAGCACCGCATGCTCCAGCGCGTCCCCGCCGTTCGCGTCGACCTTGTAGCTGATGTGCGGCTGGTTCTGGGCGTCGATCGCGATCGAGCAGCTGTACCCATAGTCCCGGTTGGCGATCGTCGGCCCGTCGACGGTCCACCCCCCCGCGGCCCCGCGCACGGCGTGGCCCAGGCTGCTGAAACCCGCCCCCGAAGGCTGCGCGAAGCAGAGGTGCGGGATGCCGTTGCCGTCGAGGCTGAGGCCGGTCGCGGAGGCGGTCGCCGGCGCGACGGGCTCGACCGTCCAGGTCCCTCCCTGCTTGTACGCGTAGTCGATCTTCCCACTGCCGTCGAGGAGGCTGAGGCGCGGCGAACCGGTCGCGTCGAGGATCAAAAACGGATACGTCCCGCCGCCCGGGACGGCGTCGGTGGTGTACGTGCCGCCTGCGCCGCGGGTGGCGACCACCAACCCCGTTGCCCCGAGGTACGCGATGTGCGGCTGGCCGCCGCTGTCGAGGGCGATCGACGGTGACGGCAACTGTTTGGGCGCCGGGTCGACGGTGTCGATCGCCCAGCTCCCCGCCGACGCATTGTACGATCCGTGCTGGAGGTAACCCGTGCTGGCGTCGAACCAGACGACGTGGGGGACGCCCGCCGCGGTCAGCGCGATGCTGGTGTAGCCGCCGGTGGCGTTGGTCGCGGGGGCGGGTCCGGAGGTCGCGATCCGGAGGCGCGTCCAGACGCCGCTGGCGTCGCGCGTCGCGTACCAGACGTCGTTGGTCGTCCTGTTGACGTAGCTGATGTGCGGGCGGCCGCTGCCGTCGAGCGCCATCTGGCTCTCGTCCCCCACGTCCCCGTAGGGGTCGATCACCTCGTCGACCCAGCTCGTGCCGCTCGACTGCGCCATCCAGAGGTTGTCCTCGTTGGTCGCCGTGTAGATCACCGCGACGTTTCCGTTCGGATCGCGCGCGACGGCGGAGTCGTAGCCGTCGGGCTGGTCGGGCGCGACGAGCTGCTTGGTCCAGGTCGTGCCGGCGCGCGTGTAGATCTCCGTGCGGTTGTAGTACCCGCTGTAGAACGAGATCCAGGGCGCGCCGGTGGCGTCGAGCGCCAGGTGGGGAAACTCGCCGGTTTGCGACCCGAACTCGGTGAGCACCGTGGAGAGCGTCCACGACGTCCCCGTCCATTCGGCGAATCTGACGGCGGTGGTCGTGGGGTTCGCGTAGGCGATGCGCGGGCGCCCCGCCGCGTCCAGGGCCAGCCCCGTCGACTGGGCCAGGTAGTCGCCGGCGCTGTCGACGGTCTCGAGCTGCCAGGCCGTGCCGTTCCAGACGGCGTGCTTGAGGACGCCGTTGCCGAAATCGAGGTAGGCCACGTGCAGGTGGCCGGCGTCGTCGATGGCGAGCGAGATGGAATTCCCGACGCTGGTGGCGGCGTCGATCGTCTCGAAGCTCCAGGTGGTGGCTGCCGGCGCCCGCCAGGCGTGCATGAGGCTGTACGGCGAGCCCGTCATGTACGCGATGTGGACGACGCCGTTCGGATCGACCGCCACCGCGGCGGAGATGCGGGCCTGGGTGGTCGTCGGGACATTCTCGAGCGACCACACCCCGGCGGTGCGGCGTGCGTAGTGGAGGATGTCATCGTCGGAGAGGTAGACGAGGTGGACGTCGCCGGCGGCGTCGACGGCCAGCGAGACCGCCGAGCCGCTGCCGTAATAGATGGGATGCGCGACCTGCTCCAGCGTCCAGACGCTGCCCACGCGCTCGGCGTGGATGACGGCCTCGTTGGTCGGGTCGACGTAGCCGACGTGGGCGTTGCCGGCGGCGTCGAAGACGAACGACGGCTGGTGCGCGCCGCCGCCCCCGACGGGCGGGTCGACGCGCTCGACCTCGAAGCCGCGGCAACAGCCGGCGCTGCAGGCTTCGAAGCCGGTGTGGCAGGCGACGCCGCAGGCGCCGGCGCTGCAGGTGGCGTCGCCGTTGGCCGTTGCCGGGCAGACCTGACAGCCGGTGCCACAGCGCGCCGGGCTGTCCGCGGCGCAGACGTTCGCGCAGACGTGCGACCCCGAGGCGCAGGTGCAGCTGTGCCCGGGCAGCGAGCAGGTCTCGCCGGTGATGCACGCGCTGTTACCCTCGCAGCCGGGCGCGCACTTCCCCGTGGTGAGGTTGCAGTACATCTGCGCCGCGCAGCCGCCCGTGGTGCACGCCGGGCCGGCATCGGCAGGCGTCGCCATGTCGCGGGGCGCGTCCAGCGATCCCGCGTCGCGGACGGTGACGCCGCCTGCGCCGCCTCCGCTCGGCCCCCCCTGACCGCCCGTGCCGCTCTTCCCGGCTGTGCCACCGGCGCCCACCGCGCCGCCGCCTCCCGCCGCGCCACCGGCGCCAGCCGCTCCACCCGCGCCCCCGCGACCAGCCGCGCCGCCTCCACCGACGCCACCGAGTGAACCGCCACCTCCAGACGCTCCACCCGTACTGCCGGTGACGCCGGCCGTCCCGCCACCGCTCGAGCCACCGGTGCCTTTGGAGCCGCCGGCGCCTTTGGAGCCACCGGTGCTTGTCGAGCCGCCGGCGGCGCCGCTGCCCTGCGACCCAGATCCACCGCACCCGACAACCAGCGCGGCGAACGCCACCAGCACCCTCCCGATCGCCTTCATCGAGCCGTGATTCTAGTCCACAAAATGGCCATCGCGCTCGGCCAAATCGGGTGCGAATCGGGCGAGGTGGCGAACGGAGCGCCGGTGAGCGCCAGTCCTCGGTAATCGTGGCGGATTTTTCGTGATCGATTGGCCCGTGGGGGAACATCAACAGCGATGCGCTCACAGCTTTTGAATGGCTTCCGGGCCGGCCTCGCGGCGACGGCCATTCTCTTGGGCGCAGGTTGCGCCAACAGCGGCAGCGGCGGGGAGTCCGGCAGTGGCGGGGCCAGCGGTGGCGCGCCCGGAACCGGCGGCGCCGCGAGCGGCGGCTCCGGCACGGGCGGCAGCTCGTCCTCGGGCGGCAGTGTCGGCACGGGCGGCAGCGTGGCGACGGGCGGCAGCAGCGCGACCGGCGGCAGCCCCGGAAGCGGCGGGAGCGCGGCGACGGGCGGAGCCGCGGGATCCGGCGCGGCCGGACACGCGGGCTCGGGCGGCACCACCGGCAGCGGCGGCGCCGCGGCGACCGGAGGGACCGGCGGCGCGAAGGCGACGGGCGGAGCCACGGGCACGGGGGGTACGACCGGAACCGGCGGGGCCCCCGGCACGGGCGGCGTCACCGGAACCGGTGGCGTCACCGGTACCGGCGGCACGCCGGGTCCGGCGCTGGCGTTCCCCGGCGCGCAGGGCTTCGCGAAGAACGAGACCGGCGGCCGGAACGGCGTCGTCTATCACGTCACCAACCTCAACGACTCGGGCACGGGGTCCTTCCGCGACGCCGTCAGCAGCTCGGGGCGGATCATCGTGTTCGACGTGGGCGGCTACGTCCAGCTCAAGACCGCCGTCTCGGGCAAGAGCAACCTCACCATCGCCGGTCAGACCGCGCCGGGCGACGGCATCGGGTTCATGGGCGGCGAGATATCGTTCGCCAGCCAGTCGAACATCATCATTCGCCACATCCGGATCCGGCCGGGCAGCCTGACCGCCAGCTCGACGGACGACGCGCTCAGCCTCTACCGGGCGCACGACGTGATCATCGACCACACCTCGCTCGAGTTCGCCCCCTGGGACGTCATCGACGGGGTCAGCGACGACTGGCAGAACTACCCGGTCACCAACATCACCTTCCAGGACTCGATGGTCGCCGATCCGACCGGGCAGCAGTTCGGCGCCCACACCGAGTCGGTGCAGAGCAACTGGTCTTGGTACCGGAACATCTTCGCCAACTCGCACAACCGGAACCCGCTGGCCAAGGTGAACACCGTCTTCGTCAACAACTTGCTCTACAACTACTCGGCCGGCTACACGACCCACACCAGCACGAACTTCACGCACGACATCGTGAACAACTACTTCGTGATGGGCCCCGCCTCGACGGGGACCGACAACACCTGGTACCAGATCGACAAGAACCAATCGATCTACTACACGGGCAACCTCAAGGACACGAACCTCAACGGCACGCTCGACGGCGCGACGACGACGCCGTCCTGGTACCAGGGGACGGGGACGGTGCTCACCAGCCCCTGGTCGACCGAGACGACGGCGCAGAAGCCGCTCGACGCCGCTTCGGGGGCGCGGGTGGCGATCTCCGAGGCGGGGGCGCTGCCGCGCGACCAGATGGACGCGCTGATCGTCAGCCAGCTCGAGACGCTGGGGAAGGGGACCACCGGGACCGGGGCCGGCACCGTCGGCCCGGACGGCAGCCTCTACGGCAGCCAGAGCGACACCGGCCTGCCCAACAGCGGCTACGGGACGATCGCCGCCGGCACGCGCCTGGCCGACACCGACGACGACGGGATGCCGGACCTGTGGGAGAACGCCACCGGTTCGAATCCCAACGCCGACGACGCCATGACGAAGGCGTCCGACGGCTACGTGCTCGTCGAGCACTACATCAATTGGCTGGCGGAGCCGCACGCCTCGACGACAGCGGGGACGGCGGTCAGCGTCGACCTCTCGGCCTACGCGGCGGGTTTCAGCGGCGTCTCGCCGACGTACACGGTCTCGGGCGCGCAGAATGGCGCGGTCGCGCTGGCGTCGGACAAGCACACCGCGCAGCTCACGCCGGCTGCCGGCTTCCACGGGCTGGCGTCGTTCTCCTTCACCGTGACCGGCTCGGACGGCAGCGCGTACACCGCCTCGGTGGTGGTGCTCGTCTCGCCCTGACGTTTCTACCCATCCGAAGCGGCGCGGGGACCGTAGATCGGTCGATGGCTCGCACCGATCTCGCCCGCATTCAGCCGCCGCACGTCGGATCGAAGAAGAGGCGCTTCCGGGGGCGCAAACGCAACAACGGCGCCGGCCCGCCGGCGCGCACGGTCGAGCGCGCGTTCAGCGAGCTCGAGCAGGCCTTCTTCGCCGCGGCGCCGCCCGACGATCCGGGACCGGCGCTGGAGCCCGAGCGCCTCGAGGACGACGGCGTCGCCGGCGCGCCGCCGCTCGGTCGCGCGGCCTGGTTCGAGGCCCTGCGCTGGGCGGCCGCCAGCTTCCGGGCGGCGCTCGGGCGTCTCGCCGCGGGCGCGCGCGATCAGCGCAGCGCCGTCCGGTA
Organism: Polyangia bacterium; assembly: GCA_035607055.1. Classification (GTDB taxonomy): domain Bacteria; phylum Myxococcota_A; class Polyangia; order Fen-1088; family Fen-1088; genus JADGRB01. Next base: position 8,830 of record DATNDC010000042.1, on the reverse strand, counting down.
GGAGGCTCGGTACTCGCCGGGCGTCGAGCCCATGACGGCCCGGAACGAACGGCCGAGGTGCGACTGGTCGGCGAAGCCGGCGTTGGCCGCCGCGTCGGCCAGGGAGACGCCGGCCCGCAGGACGGCCCGCGCCCGTTCGATGCGCAGATTCCGCTGGTAGGCGAAGGGCGTCAGCCCGTACCGGCGCTGGAAGGCGCGGATGAGGTGAAAACGGCTGAGCCCGGCGGCGGCGGCCAGCTCGGCGAGGCCGACCGCCTCCGCCAGGCGGTCGCCGAGCAGCTCGCGCACCAGCGCCAGGCTGGCGTCCGTGGCGGTGGCCCGCCGCGCCGCCCCGGTCGGCTGTGCGTGGCGGTGTAGCAGCCGCTCCAGCGCGAAGAACGTCTTCTCCTCCGCGGCGCGCTCGCCGCGATCGAGCGCCCGATGCGCGGCCACCAGCCCGGCCACCGTTTCGGCGTCTTCGAGGCGCGGGTCGCGAAAGGCGACCGTCCCCGTCCCGTGCCAGAGCGCGGCCGCCACCTCGGCCACGAGCGGCTCCTCGAGATAGAACGTCCGCAGCGTCAGCAACGGATCGGCGACCGGGACGCTCGAATGCGGCTCGCCCGCTTGAATGACGATCGAGGTTCGTGGTCCCCCCGCGAAGTCGTGCCGCCCGACGCGGAAACGGCGCGGGCCACCGTCGTAGAGCGTCAGCTGAAACTGCGCGTGCGCGTGGGTCGGCATCCGTTCGAGCGGCCCCCGGTAGGCGACCGTCTCGATCGCCAGCTCCGCGTGCCGGCGGTAACGCGGCTTCGCCGGGACGTCGTCGGCCACGCCCGAACTATTCCACCGTTCGCGCAGCCGGCAAAGGTCAGCCGTGACATCGCCGCGCGATCCGCGGCGCGGCGCGGCGCGCGAGCGCAATCTCGTTCTATACGCTGAAGTCCCCCCGGACTAGTTCCCATTGCATCCCCGGAGGCTCCCCCATGCGGAAACAGCGACAACGATCGTTTCGTCTCGCCGGACTGGTCCTGACGTCCGTCCTCGTCGCTGCCTGCGCTTCATCGGGGACGACAGATGACACCGGAACCGGCGGCGCGTCGGCCAGCGGCGGAGCGACCGGCAGCGGGACCGGCGGCGAGACCGCCAGGGGCGGGACGACCGGCACGGGGGGAGCGGCCACCGGGACGGGCGGCGTTCACGGCAGCGGCGGCGCGGCCGGCACCGGCGGCGGCAACGGCACCGGCGGGGTCGGCAGCGGCGGCAACGGCACCGGCGGGGTCGGTAGCGGCGGGGCCGGCGGCAAGGCGGGCAACACGGGCAGCGGCGGGACGCCCGGAACGGGTGGCGCGGTCGGCACGGGTGGTAAAGGGGGACAGGGCGGCCACGGGACCGGCGGCGGCTCGGGCGGCACCGTCGGGACGGGCGGCAGCGGCGGGACGGCGGCCTACACCCCCTGCCCGACGAACGGCGATCCCTGCAAGGTGCTGCCGCTCGGCGACTCGATCACCTACGGGCTCATCACCGTGACGGCCGACCAGGCGTCCTCCGATCCGAGCATCAACGGCAAGGACTCGCACGGCGGCTACCGGACCGAGCTGTTCAAGAAGGCGGTGACGGCCAACCAGAACATGACCTTCGTCGGCTCGCAGACGAACGGCCCCACCATGGTGGCCGGGACGACCGTCCCCTTCCCCAAGAGCCACGAGGGGTGGAGCGGCTACACGATCAGCATGATCCTGGCAAAGGCCATGGCCAACGACGCGAGCTACAAGCCGAACATCGTCCTTCTGCACGCGGGGACCAACGACACGTACATGAGCGATCCCTCGGGCGCCCCGTCGCGCTTGTCGTCCGCGGTCGACTCGCTGACCACCGAGTTCCCCGACGCGCTGATCGTGGTCGCCAAGATCGTTCCCTACCCGTCGCAGATGGCGAACGTGAACCTGATCAACAACTCGATCCCCAGCATGGTCCAGTCGAAGGTGGCGGCCGGCAAGCACGTGGTGATGGCCGACCTCAACACGGGATTTCAGACCTCGACGATGCTGAGCGGCGACAGCATCCACCCCAACCAGATCGGCTACGACTGGATGGGCGACGCCTGGTACGCGGTGATCAGCGGCCTGCTCCCCGGGAGCTGACCGCCGAGCGCGCTCACCCGGCGGCGATCTTGACCGCCAGATCGAGCAGCTTGCTCGAGTAGCCCCACTCGTTGTCGTACCAGGCGACCAGCTTCACGAACGTCGGATCGAGCGCCAGGCCCGCCTTGGCGTCGAACACCGAGGTGCAGGCCTCGCCGCGGAGGTCGCTGGAGACGACCTCCTCGTTGGTGTAGCCGAGCACGCCGGCGAGCGGTCCGGCGGCGGCGGCCTTCATCGCCGCGCAGATGTCGGCGTAGCTGGCCGCGCGCGCAAGCTCGCAGGTCAGATCGACGACCGAGACGTCGGAGACAGGGACGCGAAACGACATCCCGGTCAACTTCCCACGCAGCGACGGCAGGACCTTGGTCACCGCCTCGGCGGCGCCGGTCGAGGCGGGGATGATGTTCTCCAGGATCCCGCGCCCGAACCGCCAGTCCTTGCCCGAGACGCCGTCGACGGTCTTCTGCGTGGCGGTGGTGGCGTGGACCGTGGTCATGAGCCCGCGCCGCAGCCCGAACGCTTCGTCGACCACCTTGGCGACGGGGGCCAGGCAGTTCGTCGTGCAGGAGGCGGCCGAGATGACGGCTTCGCCCGCGTACCGATCGCTGTTCACGCCGTAGACGAACACCGGCGTGTCGTCCTTGGCCGGCGCCGAGATGATCACCCGCCGGGCGCCCGCCTGGAGGTGCGCGGCGGCCTTCTCGCGCGACAGAAAGATCCCCGTCGACTCGATGACCACGTCGACGCCGGCGTCGCCCCAGGCGGAGGCGGCCGGATCCTTGGCCGCGGTGGCGCGGATCGGCCGGCCGTCGAGCAGCAAGAGGCTGTCCCGCACGGAGACGTCTTGGCGGAGCCGGCCGTGGACCGAGTCATGGCGCAGCAGATAGGCGAGGTGAGAGAGGTCGAGCAGATCGTTCACCGCGACGACCTCCAGGTCCTGCCGCGCGAGCGCGGCGCGGAACGCCGTCCGGCCGATCCGTCCGAAGCCGTTGATGCCGATCCTGAGCATGTCGAGCCCTCCTGGTGGTTTCTTCGAGGATGCCGGAAGCGTCGCTGGCCGAAAGGACAAGACAATTGCATTTTCGGCCATACCGATCCAAGATCGGACGATGGGGCGCGGCACGAAGCGGGTCTGGTTCCTGGTGGTGCCGCGCACCGGCCTGCTCGACATCGCCGGGCCGTGGGAGGTGTTCGGGCACGCCAACGACGTGCTGGGGCGCCCCGCCTATCGGATGGAGCTGGTGGGGCCGACCGCGCCGGCCGTGGCGACGGGGTACGGTCTGGTGGTGGGCGGATTGCGCCCGCTCCCCCGCGCGGGGGCGCGACTTCCCGAGGTGGCGATCGTGGCCGGCGCGCCCGTGCGTCCGCGGCCGGGCGAGCAGATCTCCCTGGTCGCCTGGCTGCGCCGGTTCGCGGCGCGCATCCCGACGGTGGTCTCGATCTGCACGGGCGCCTTCGTGCTGGGGGCGGCCGGCGTCCTCGACGGCCGGCGCGCCACCACCCACTGGATGTACCTCGACGAGCTGGCCGCGCGTTTTCCCGCCGTCCGGGTGGTCGACCAGGGGATCTTCGTCGAGGACCGCGGCGTCTGGAGCTCGGCGGGTGTCACCGCCGGCATCGACCTGGCGCTGGCGCTGGTCGAGAAGGACCACGGCCACCGGGTGGCGATGGCGGTCGCGCGCCGGCTGGTGCTGTTCCTGCGCCGCTCGGGCCATCAGGCGCAGTTCAGCGCGGCCTTGCAGCGCCAGGAAAAGCAGCCGCCCAAGCTGCAGGACATCGCCAGCTTCGTGCTCGAGCACCTGGACGACCCGCTGCCGGTCGAACGGATCGCCCGCGGCGTCGGCATGAGCGCGCGCTCACTCAGCCGCTGGTGCCGCGCCCACCTCCACGAGTCCCCGGCCGAGCTCGTGCGGCGGCTGCGCCTCGAGGAGGCGCGGCGACTCCTCGAGGAGACGTCGCTGTCTCTCAAAGAGGTGGCCGCGCGCACCGGCCTCGGCGACGCGAGCACGATGTGGCGCGCCTTCACCCAGCGCCTGGGCGTCCCGCCGGCCGCCTATCGCCAGCGGTTCGCCGCCGCGGCCTGAACACGCTGGTAGTATCCAGCGCGGACAAGCGGGAGGGCGCGATGAGAAAGCTCCGGGTGTTCGAATCGATCTCGGTCGACGGTTACTTCACCGACGCGCGCGGCGACATAGGCTTCGCGCACGCCGGGCAGCAGGACCCCGAATTCGCCGCCTGGGTCGGCGGCAACGCCAGCGGAGGCGGCGAGCTGCTGCTCGGGCGCAAGACCTATCAGATGATGGAGGCGTTCTGGCCGACGCCGCTGGCGGCCGAGCAGATGCCGGTGGTGGCGAAGGGGATGAACGCGGCGCGGAAGTACGTCGCCTCCCGGACGGTCACGCCGACCTGGAACAACACGCGGCTCTTGACGGGCGATCTGATCGCAGCCGTCCGGGCGCTCAAGGCCGCCGACGGTCCGGGCCTCACGCTGCTCGGCAGCGGCAGCGTGGCGGCGCAGCTCGGTGAGGCCGGGCTGGTCGACGAGTACCAGCTCGTGATCGTCCCGGTCGCGCTGGGCGGCGGCCGGACGGTGTTCAGCAAGGGGCGCTCGTTGCGGCTCGTCGAGCAGCGGGCGTTCTCCTGCGGCAACCTGGTCGTCACCTACGCGACCTGAGGGCCGGCCCCGCCGCGACGTCGTCAGCCGCCGTCGCCGCCGCCGCCGTCGCCGTCGTCGCCGCCATCATCGTCTGGGCTGCGGGAGGAGGCGAAGGCGGGGGTGGCCGCAGCCGCCGGCGCGCCGGAGAGCTTGCGCGGCGCCTCGGGGGGCAGGGCGCCCTGCAGCGCGCGCAGCGCCGCGGCCGGATCGTCGACGAAGGTGAAGAGATCGAGATCCCGCCGGTCGATCGTCCCGTGCCGGACCAGCGCTTCGAAGTCGATGACCTCTTTCCAGTAGTCGGAGCCGTAGAGGAGCATGGCGATCCGGCGATCCAGCTTGCCGGTCTGCTGCAAGGTGAGGATCTCGAACATCTCGTCCAGGGTGCCGAAGCCGCCCGGGAACGCCACCAGCGCGCAGGCGATCTGCGCGAACCAGAGCTTGCGCATGAAGAAGTAGTGGAACTCGAACGACAGCCCAGGCGTGATGTAGGGGTTCGGCTTCTGCTCGTGCGGCAGCCCGATGTTGAAGCCGACCGTCCGCCCGCCGGCGTCGCGCGCGCCGCGGTTGGCCGCCTCCATGATGCCGGGGCCGCCGCCCGAGCAGACGATTCGGCGGTGGCCGTGCCCCTCGAGCGTCATCGACCACTTGGTGATCTCGCGGGCCAGCGTGCGCGCCTCGTCGTAGTAGCGGCCGAGCGGCCCGTCCGAGTGGATGCGCGCCGAGCCGAAGAAGACGATCGTGTCGCGCACCTGCTGTTCGCGCAGCGCGCGCAGCGGCGCCAGGTACTCGGAGAGGATCCGCAGCGGGCGCGCGTCGTCGCTGTCGACGAAGTCGGGGTTGCGGTAGGCGACCACCGGGTCCGCTCCCTCAAAAGGGGGAGGCGGGCTGGGGGGCTTTTTTTTCATGGGCGTCACCGTTGGCAGGAGAGGTCGATGAACCCGCGCTCGGCGTCGGTGTGCTCGAGTCGAACCCGCTCGCCGACGTCGAGCCCCTCCCCCCCGCGCACCACGCGTCCCTCGACGGGCGGTCGCCGGAGGCGCACCCAGGTCCCCTTGGCCGACGCGCCGGTCACCAGCGCGTCGAAGGTCTCGCCGACCCGCGAACGCAGCAGGAGGGCGGCGGCCGACTTTCGCACCTGGCGCTCGACCTTGGCGGCGGCGTCCTCGGCGGCGGTGAACTCCGGCAGCAGGCCCCGCTCGCGCATCGCGCGCTGGGCGATGCGCTGCAGATCGCTCCGCATGGTGGCCATGCGGCGACCTTACCGCAGGTTCGCCCGGTGCCCGCGAGGAAGACGTCACCTCAAAAACTGAGCGTCCCGCGGGCGCGCCGCCTACAATGTCGCGGCAATTCGATGTCGCTCCTCGGGCTCGCCGTCGTCGGCTTCGTCGGGACCGTCTTCTGGCTGGTCAGCCCCGAGGCGGCCGTGGCGCTGGCGGCCGCGGCGCACCGCTCTGGGCCGCTGGCGATCGGGCTCGCGACGGCGGGCGGCCAGTCGGTGGCGCTGGTCGCTCTCTTCTTCTTCGGCGAGGCGCTGCGCCGGCGCTGGCGCTGGTTCGACCGCCAGTGCGAGCGCGCCCGGACCCGCGCGCGCCTCGGCACCCCGCGCGCCTCGACGGGCGTGGTCGTCGCCGCCGGCCTGTTCGGCTTTCCGCCCGTGTCGGTGACGGCGACGCTGCTCCCCGGCGTGGCCCCGCGCCCGCTGCGCCTCCTGCCGCTGGTGCTCGTCCTGCGCGTCGTTCGCTTCGTGGTCATGGCCTGGCTGGCCGCGCTCTTCGGCTGGCATCTCCCCTGGTAGCCCGCCGCGGGATCAGGCCCGGACGGCGTCGAGCTGCGGATCGCGTTCGACGGTCAGGGGGGCGCGCGCCTGACGGCGCTTGGCCAGCCAGGCGTCGAGCGACCAGGGGCCCGGGCCCGCGGCGAGCAGGAAGAGGCAGGACATGATCTGCGCGTAGTCGGATCGGATGTCGTGCAGCACGGCCCACAGGCCGACGGTCGGCGGCGACGGCGGCCGCGGGAGGGGGGAGGTCCCCAAGAAGACGCCCACCTTGGTGGCCAGCATCGCCACCACCATCTCGATGATGAACGGCACGCTGATGAGGCGGGTGAGCAGCCCGCTCATCAACAACAGGCCGCCGCCGATCTCCAGCACGGCGATGGCCGGCGCCAGCACGTCGGGCACCGGCAGCCCCAGCTTGGTGAACCGCCCCACCCCCTGGTTGGCGTAGGCGAACTTGAGCAGCCCCTCCCAGAAGAAGACGCCGCCCGCCATCAGCCGGATGGCCAGCGTCGCTTTCGGTCCCGAGGTGGATGGGGTGAGCAAGAACCGAGCTGTGTCTTTGAGCTTCATGGCGTTTCTCCTCCGGGCGCCACTGGAAATGGAAGGCGCCCTTTCACCCGCTCCAACGCGGGCCGCGAAAATCGGTTCCCCGGCGCGGGATCAGGGAACCGATTCGCGTCTCGGACGTTGAACAAACATGGGCTCGGCAGTAAATGCTTGCCGTGAGCTCCATCGACCGTGGCGGGGCCCGTGAGGTCGTGGCCCTGGCGCTCACGCACGCCGACGCGCTTTACAACCTGGCCCGCTGGCTGGTGCGCGATCCGCAGGAGGCGGAGGACCTGGTCCAGGAGACCTACGCGCGGGCGCTGGCCGCCGCGCATCAGTTCGAGGCGGGCAGCAACCTCAAGGCCTGGCTGATGCGAATCCTGCGGAACACCTACCTCGACGGACGCCGCCGCGCGCGGCCGGAGGGGGGCGACGTTGCGGGTGAGAACGTGGAGGAGATGGCCCCGGCGCCGAACGCGCGCGAGTCGGACTCGGCCCAGATTCGCGCGCTGGTCGCGGAGGAGGTCGCCGCGGCGGTTCAGGCGCTGCCCGAGGCCTGGCGAACGGCGATCCTCCTCGATCTCGAGGGTCTCAGCGAAGCCGAGATGGCGGGCGTGCTCGGCTGCGCCGAAGGGACGGTGAAGTCCCGGCTCGCCCGCGCGCGGGCGGCGCTGCGCGAGCGACTGGCGGGGCATCGCCCCTGAAACAGAACACGAGGATGGAGATGGATTGCAGTCGAGTACGAGAGCTGACGCTGGACCTGCTGCGCGAAGCGCTCGGTCCCGAAGACGCGGCGGCGGCGCGCGCACACCTGGCGACCTGCGCGGCGTGCCGCGCGCACGTCGAGGCCGAGCGTGCGCTCGGTGAAGCGCTGGCCGCGAAGGTACCGCGCCACGCCGCTCCGGCCGCGCTCCGGCAGCGTCTGGCCGCGCGCTGGCCCGGAAGCTCTCGGCGCCCGGCGGTGCGCCCGCGCGCGCGCGTTCGCGAGCTGGCCTTCGCCGCCACGCTCTCGCTCGCGGTGGCGGTCGTGGCCGGCGGCACCAGCGCCGTCATCGTCGAGGGGCGCGCCCAGTCACGCGCCGTGGCGACCGAGGCGCTCAACGATCACCTGCGCGTGCTGCAAGGGGCGCCCCTGGCGCAGGTGACCGGCGGCCTGCACGAGGTCAAACCGTGGTTCGGCGGCAAGCTCGACTTCGCGCCCGCGGTCGGCTTCGCCGGAAACGCCGACTTCCCCTTGCAGGGGGGGGCGGTCGAGCCGTTTCTCGATCGACGCGCGGCGGTCTTCGTCTACAAGCGGCGGCTGCACACGGCGTCGCTGTTCGTGGTCATGGCGGACGGGCTCGCCTTCCCCGCGCGGGTGCGCACGGAGATCGTCCGCGGCTTCAACCTGATGCTCTGGCGTTCCGGCGCGGAGGGCTACGTGCTGGTCTCGGACCTGAGCCTCCCCGAGCTCGTCACGCTGCAGAAGCTGATCGTCGCGCCCTAGCTTCCGGCCGGCGGCATCCGTCCGGCGCCAGGTCCGAAAGGGTCGCGGTCTTGCTCGCCGACGGGTGCTACGCGGCCCCGCGCCCGCTGAGACGCTCGACCAGGTCCAGCAGCTCGGCCGGTCGGATCGGCTTGCGCAGGAGCGGGATCTCGCCGAACTGCAATCGAATCGTCCCCTCGCTGAACCCGGCTGCCGTGATGAGTGCCACCGGAAGATCCTTGAGCGCCGGATCGCCCCGCTGGGCG
>DATNDC010000038.1:0-40717 GCA_035607055.1 Polyangia bacterium | reverse complement strand
CGTTCTGAAAATCAGAAGTCTCCCTTATTGAGACGTGCCATCTCGTTTGCGCACTGTCGGCGCCCGGTTGGAGGACAGTTGAACGATGGCGAACGAGACCGTGCTGGCGCTCGACGACGACGATGACTTTCTTTTCGCCCTTGGTGAGCTGCTGGAAGCCGAGGGATTCACGCCCGACTGTTCTGTAATGCGCGAGACGCATTGGCCGGCTTGCGAGAGAGGCCACCGGCCCTGCTCCTGACGGATGCACCGTTGCCAGGGACGCAAAGCGTCCTTGGGAGATCAGGTCGATCACCGGCGGCCTTGTTTCCGATGCTGCTCCGACCACGCGCCCACTTCCAATCGATCGCGCGATACGGGCGATTCACCTGGCCCATGGTACACGGCAGGACTTGACGTTTGACGGCGCGCGCTTCTGTTGATCGTTCGACAATCAGGGTGGAGAGGTTGGCGCCGATGAGCGAACCGTCTATCAGGGCTGGCATCGTCGAAGACCGCCTCACCGTGCGCGACGGGCTGCAAAGAGTCCTCGCGCGGAGATGGCGACGCACCGTCTGTGGTGTGGCCGCGGGTGCCCGAGGCACTGCCTCTCAGCGAGAGACTGGCCCCCGATCTCGTGCTTACTGACCTTTCGCTTTCGGACGGCAGCGGGGTCGAGTTGATTCGCGCGCTTTACCGCCGAGGACGTAGAGAGAACGTGCTTGTCCTCAGCGGATTTGGCGACGGGCATCTGGTTGCCGAAGCGCTCGATGCCGGGGCCTCGGGATACGTTCTCAGTCGCCTCGGGAGTTGATCGCGGCCATCGAGGTCGTGGCCCAGGGTGGTACGTATGTCGCGCCCGCGCTGGAGGCACGACTGCGTCCGGATCGTCCGAGAACGCCGAACGCCAATCCGATGACCGCCTAAAGCAGTGGGACCATACGCTGCGCGAGGACGATGGCGCATCGCTCTCGTCGAGGGAGGTACGCGAATCTATCGCTACTTTCCGACGCGCGAAGAAGCCGAAACGTTCGTCAGGGAAGCTAACCGCCAGTTCCGGCGCCCGGGGGACACGGTCGAGAGTGCCAAACGCCGACGGGCGCTGAGCGTGCTGGCCAGGCGTTCAAAAACGAGTAATTTCGTGGAGCTGAACGGGATCGAACCGTCGGCCTCCTGAGTGCGATTTCGGGGTGAACCGAGCAAGTACCAGTAGTTACGGACCGCAATCGTTTCCTCGATCAGCGAAACGTCAGCAGTTTCACGAGGTTGTGCTGGGAACGATTGGGCATGTGCTAACTTTGTGGGTACAGGAGGGTAACCGCCCATGGTCAAGAGCCTCAAGCAGATCGGGAACAGCTACGGCGTGATCATCGAGAAGCCGATCCTCGAGCTCCTCAACATCACGCCCGAGACGCCGCTCGAGATCTCGACTGACGGCCACAGCCTCAACATCCGACCTCTACACAAGCGGACGCTCGCCGAGGCCAAGCTCCATATCCGTAAGAACCTCGGGAAGGCGATGGAGAAGCTCGCGAAGTGACCGACGTCGAGCCGACGTTCACGTTTCTCTCCGTCGAGGACGTGCTGTCGCTACATGAGGATGCCATCGACGCCTGGGGCGGAACGCACGGAATCCGCGATCGCGGGCTTCTCGAGTCGGCGGTCGGCGCGGCGATGAACCTGGCTCTCTACGACCCGGCCGCAGACCTCTACGACGTCGCGGCTGCGTACGCGTACCATGTTGCGCAGAACCAGCCCTTTCTCGATGGCAACAAGCGCGCGGGCCTCGCGGCCGCGGCCGCGTTTCTGTTCGTGAACGGCATCGATCTCGTGGATCGGGACGAGGACGGCGAAAGCTTGCTCGCGAAGACGATGATCGACATGGCGGAAAGGCGGTGGCCTGAGCCGCGGCGCGCGCTCGCTGATGTCCTGCGCCGTCTCGGTGGAGCGCGATAACTGCGAGCTTCGTCCCTCCCGCGCGAAAACATAGGGTAGGAGGCGGTCAGCGAGAAGCTAGAAACGCGTCGATCAGGCGGCGGGCGATGCTGATGGGCGGCGGGAGCTTCGGCGGAAGCCGGGAGGCGCTGAACCAATCGGCCTCGGCGATCTCCGCGCCGTCGACGCGGATGTCGGCTCCGGCGTAGGCGCCGAAGAAGCCGACCATGAGCGAGCGGCCGAACGGCCAGGGCTGACTTCCGAAATAGGTGAGGGCGTCCATGTTCACCCCCACCTCCTCGTGCACCTCACGGCGTGCGGCCTCCTCCAGTGACTCTCCCGGCTCGACAAACCCGGCCACGGCGCTGAATCGCCCAGCCGGCCACTCGCCGTTGCGCGCAAGCAGCATCTCATCGCCGCGTGTGACGAGGATGATGACGGCGGGGGCGATGCGAGGATGGAAGGTCCCATGTCCGGCTGGGCAGCGCTTCGCGCGCTCGCCGGGCACGGGCTCAGTCAGCAGGCCACAACGGCCGCAGTGCCGGTGCATGAGCTCGAATTCCACCAGCGCGAGCGCACGCCCGACGGTGTGGAGCACGGGGAGGGACAGGCGATCGAAGAGCCCCCGGACGGGCGTGAGCGCCAGCCCCGCCCCCAGCCCGTCGCCGTCGGCGAGCGGCGCCGCGCAGCAGGGGTGACCCTCCACCGAGCCGACCGGGATCCAGTCCCCGGTGGCATACCCGGAGACCGCGCTCCGCCACGGCAGCGCGGGAGGCTCGCCCGCCACGACCACGATGCTGAGCCCGCGTACCAAAATTCCGATCTCGCCTTGGTCGGTCATCGCCAGCTTCAGGGCTCGATGTCGTGGCGCCGGAGCTCAGCGTCCAGCCGCCCCGTCCGCCGGAGCGCCCACATCTTCCAGTCTGCCGCCAGCGACCAGAGCGGGTACTGGAACGTCGCTGGGCGGTTGTGCTCGATGAGGAAATGCCCCACCCAGGCCAGCCCGTACGCGAGCCCGAGGCCGGTCAACAGCAGCCGCGGGCTGCGCTGCCATGCCGCGACCACAATGGCGATCGCGGCCGCGTCGGTGCCGAAGAAATGCAGGCTGCGGGTCAGCCGTTTGCGGTGTTGGCTGAGGTAATAGGGCCAGAACTCCCGGAACGAACCGATCCGCGCCGCGGGCACGGGCGAAGGTTAGCACCGCCGCCCCCGCGCTTGGCGAATGCTCACAGATCGCCGAGGAGCGAACCCTGGCCGACGCGAAGAAGGAGTATCTGATGTATCTGTGGAGCGAGAAGCAGAACAAGCCGGGCTCGGTCGAGGACACCGACTATCGGCTTGGAATGTTCTTCGCGGAGGTCGACGAGGCGGGGAAGGGAACCAGAGCGGGGCGGCGGATTTTGAGTTCACTGCGGGCGCAGGAACCGACGTGAACCCGCCCGAAGGGTCGTCGCAGAGACCGGCACCGGGCGCATCCGAGCGACTCGACTGGAACCCTTCTAGTACGCGAATGGTACGTCCCGAGACGCACCGACGCGCTGCCTGGGGAAACCCGAAGAGAACCGAACGAGCGGGGCCTCATTGAGCGAGAAGAAGGCGGAGGCGCTCGCCATTTTCGCGCTGGAACGGCGCCTCCGCCGGCTGCCTGTTTGATAGGATTCACGGACGATGACTGAAGAGCGCGTTGGTCGGAGTGTCGGTCTGTCCTTGGTTTGCGTGGTCCTTCTGTCGTGTGGGGGCGGGAACGGGAGCGGCGGCAGCGGCGGAGGTAGCGGTCGCCCGGGAGGCGGCGGCAATGGGGGGCACGCGGCCGGAGGTAACGGTGGCAGCGGCTTGGGCGGCGGCGGCGGCGGCTCGACCGGCAAGGGCGGCGGCGGTGGCTCGACCGGCGGCGCGGCCGGCTCGCATGCGGGAGCAGGTGGCCAAGGTGGCCGCGCCGGTGAAAACGCGGGCGGCTCGGGCGGCGCAGGCGGGAAGGGTGGCGCTGCCGGCGCGGGTGTCGGAGGCGCGGGCGCTGGAGGCGCGGGCGTCGGAGGTGCGGGCGTCGGAGGCGCGGGCGTTGGCGGTTCTGGCGTCGGTGGCGGCGCGGGGACCTCGCCGACGCCCAACACGTTCGTGGCGACCGGGATGATGGGCCAGTACCGTCGCTACCACACGGCGACGTTGCTGCCGAACGGGACGGTCCTGATCGCGGGCGGCGGCCAGGACGAAAACGGCGTCCACCCGACCGCGGAGATCTACGATCCCACGAGCGGCACCTTTTCCCCGACCGGGCCGCTGATCACCGATCGGGAGGCGCACACGGCGACGTTGCTCTCGAACGGGACGGTTCTCATCGCCGGCGGCGTTGGCACCACTTTTCTGGCGTCCGCCGAGATCTACGATCCGAGCACCGGCACGTTCATGTCGGCGGGCTCCATGGTCATCCCCCGCAACGGCGCCGAGGCGGCCGTACTGCCGGGCGGGAAGGTCCTCATCGTGGGTGGCCAGAACGCGACCGACCAGACGACGGCGACCGCGGAGATCTACGACCCGGCCACCGGGATGTTCACCGCCACGGGGTCCCTCGGCGCCGCCCGCTACTACCACACGGTCACCGCGCTCGCGAGCGGCAAGGTGCTGGTCGCGGGCGGGATGGCCACCCCCCCGAACGCCTTCGCCAGCGCCGAGCTCTACGATCCCGCGAGCGGGACCTTCTCACCCACCGGCGCGATGGAGACCGCGCGCGAGGATCATTCGGCGACGCTGCTCGCGAACGGAAAGGTGCTGATCGCTGGTGGCGGCCCGTGGGGCAGCTCGCCGGCCTCCGGCAGCGCCGAGATCTACGACCCCACCGCCGGGACCTTCTCCTCCGCGGGCTCGCTTCTCGTCGCCACCGAGGCGCACACGTCGACGCTGCTGGCGGACGGGACGGTGCTCATCGCGGGTGGCTTCAATTTCGACGAGACCTATTTTTCGAACGCCGAGATCTACAACCCCACCACCAACACCTTCAAGGCGACCGGGTCGATGGTCGACGCGCGCGGAATTCAAAGCGCCACGGCTCTCACCAACCGCTCGGTCTTGATGGCGGGCGGGACCGACGGCTCGAGCATGGGCTGGGACACCGCCGAGCTCTACTTCTACTAGGAAGCCGGTCTCAGGCGGCCTGACTTGAGGGTCAGGCCGCGACGACCTTGAGCTCGACCCGAGCGTCCGAGCGCAATCGGCGTCTCTCAACCGAGGGCGACATTCGCCCAGATCGCGTGAACCCGCGGGTTCATGAATTGCGTCGCTCGGAATCTGGGTACGTGCTCCGGTTCGACGGGGTCAACTCCCACGCGGACCGCGCGAGGACACGAGCGCAAAGTCGCACACGCAAAAGCATTAAGGACGCCGATGCGAAAACGTTGCCCGGGCTCGAGGCGTTCGGCGCCGGCAACTCTCGTCCACGATTTTGCGCGCGCGGCTGACCCGCGCCGCCGTTCAACGTCCGGCTGGGGAAGATCGTCGAAGGTTGTGGATTGATTGCTCTTGCGCGCAATGCTGGGTTCCGAGACCGAGCAAGTGGGCACCCAAATCGTGGTGACAGTTCGGCTGCAAAGGGCTTTGCGCTTGATCTTTTTCATTGCGGGTGCGAAGAAAGCTCGGCGTCAAGCTGGTCCGGGGGGAAGCCAGCTCTTCGCAGTCAAAACCTGCGCGGAGGTAGGAGATGAAAGGGTGGGGTTCTTCGAAGTCCTTTGGCCTTCGGTTGACGGCGTCTGTTGGGGTCGGGCTGATGCTTTCGAGCGCGATCGCGCCGGCGGCGATGGCGGCGGCGCGAGGAAATCCGGGGCCGACGGCGCCAGGGGGCGCGGTTCCGGACGCGCTGCGGATGCCGGTCGCACCGCCGCCCGAACCGGCCGCGGCTGGTTCGCCACCGGCGGGCGCCGCGGAGGCGCCCGCGATGCTGCCGACACTCTGGCTGCCGCGTCGCGCGGGCCTCGACGGCGCGGCCGACCCGGGAGCCGCGCGCGTTCTGTTCGACGGTGACGCGCGCACCGCGCTCCGGTTGGCGCCAGGCCAGCAGCAGCGCGTGCGCATCGATCTCGGCGCCACGCGGACTCTGGTGGGGGTCTCTCTGGCGGGGACCGGTCCGGCCACGGTGGGCGCCTACGTCGGGGACGGAGCCGAACCCCGCGTCGTGCCAGGTCTCGAGCCGCGCGCGTTGGCGCTGTCGCCCGGCAGGTGGGAACAGGTGACGCCGGCCGCGGCGACGCCGGGGACATCGCTGGTCGTGGCGCTCACGGCCGGCGATGGCGGTGCCGAGCTCCGAGAGCTGCGGCTGTGGGTGCTCGGTCCCGCCCGCGAGGCGATCGGCGAGGCGCCGCTGGCCGACTTGCTGGTCACGGCGACGCCCGCGAATGCCGTGCGTGCCGACGGCGCTCCGGCCGAGGCGGAGGTGGCGCGCGTCGCCACGGGTGGGCCCAGCGTGGGAACGTTCACCGTCCGACTGGATCGCGATCCGGCCCTGCTCGGCCGCACATTCCTGGTCTACGAGCTCGAGAGCCTCGCGCACTGGACCGGGGCCTCACGGTCGATCAACGGCCACGTGCTGCGGGGCGGTTATCGCGCCGGCGTGCGCGGGCTCGGAGGGACGGAGGTCGAGGAGATCGCGCCCGGGTGGCTTCGCCGCGGCGAAAACACGGTCACGTTTCAGCCGTCGAATGCGGAGGACGGTCTTGGGTACCGGGTCCGACGCGTCCGCATCGTGGGTGCGCCGGCGGCCGGCGAGGCCCGCGCCGGAGACCGCGGGCCGCTCGACGACGGTGACCGCGACACGGCGCTGGGTGGGCGCGGGCTGCACACGGCGCGACTGCCGTCCGCACCGGGGGCGCAACCCGCCTACTTCACCTTTTACCTCCAGCAGCCCGCCGAGGGCGCGCTCCGGGTCTCGTCTCACGACGGGAGCACGCACAGCCGCGGCGAGGTGCACATCAACCTCGCCGGACTGCCCGCCGGCTGGCAGAGCGTGCCGCTCGGGGGCGCGCTCCCGCCCGCCCGCGAGGTGACGGTGACCCTGCAAGGGGACCGGGAGGGGACGGCGCGGATTGGGGAGGCGCGCGTCCTGTCGCTCCCCGCGCTCGACGCCGCCTCCGACCTGGCGATCGCGTACCCGCTGCACGGCGAGTGCATCGATCATCAGGCCTACGTGCGTGGCTTTGTGCGCGGCGCCGGCGATCTCGGCGGAGCCTGGCTGGCCGCCAACGGCCAGCGTCGCGCGGGCGCCCTCGACGCCGACGGCAGCTTCGCGGCCACCGTCGCCGAGCCCGCCGTTGCGCGCGGCAAGCCCTGGACGCTCGCCCTCGAGGTGGCCGCCCCTGACGGGACGCGCCGGACGCGGGCGGTCCCGATGGATACCTGCGTCGAGCCGCCGCGCCCGCGTGCGCCCGGGGCGTCGCCGCCGGTCGAGGACGTCGGGGCGCCCTACGGCGCGGTGGTGTCGCCGGGCCGGGCGCGCACGCTGTCGTTCGGGGACGCGACCCTCGAGGTGCCCGCGGGGGCGGTGGATCGCGACGTGCGCGTGACCGTGCGGCCGCTCGGCGCCGAGACGCTACCGCCGCTCGGGCGGCTCATGACCAACGTGACGCCGGGCGGAGGCCTCTACCGGTTCGGGCCGCACGGCCTCGTATTCAAGCGGCCGGTGAGGATGACGCTCCCGGTGGACCCGGGGCGCGTCCCCGAGGGAATGTCGGCCTCCGACGTGCACACGTTCTATTACGACGAAGCGCACGGCCGATGGGTGAGCCTGGGGCGGACCGCCGGTGGGCGCGAGCAGGTGCTGGCGATGACCGGCCACTTCACCGACTTCATCAGCGCGACGCTGGCGACGCCCGACCACCCGACGGCCCAGCTCTTCGACCCGAACCGAATGAAGAACATCAAGCTCGGCGACGCGGGCGCCGACATCGCGCTCATGGAACCGCCGGAGCCGGACGCTTCGGGCGCGGCGCACCTGAGCTATCCCCTCAAGATGCCGGCGGGGCGCAACGGCGTCCAGCCCGATCTGGCGCTGACGTACGACAGCGATCGCGTGAACATGGACGGCTGGCTCGGCGAGGGCTGGAACGTGGCGCTGTCGTCGATCGAGATCGACACCCGCTTCGGCGTTCCCCGCTACGACGGCAGCGAGACCTACCTGCTCGACGGCGCGATGCTGGTGCAGAATCCGGACGGTTCTTTCCGCCGGCGGGTGGAGGGCCACTTCGACCACATCGTTCGTGTCGGCGGCGATCCCACCAGCTTCCACTGGGAGGTCACCGACAAGAACGGCACGAAGCTCACGTACGGCGCGCAGTCGGGGCGGCTCTCTGATCCGCGTTCGTCGCAGGGAAACATCTTCCGCTGGTACCTCGAGAGCATGCAGGACACGTTCGGCAACACCATGACCGTGAGCTACGTGCACGATCCGTTCACCAACGGGGACCAGTTCGACCAGGTCTATCCGCAGCAGATCGACTACACGTCGAACGGAGGCCTGTCGGCCGCCTACCACGTCGTGTTCGCGCTCGACGACGGTGGCACGCGTCCCGACGTGGTGGTGAGCGGTCGCTCCGGTTTCCCGGTCGCCACGCGGCGGCGACTGGTGGAGATCCGCGTGCTGTCCGGGACGACGCCGGTGCGCGCGTACGAGTTCGAGTACAACCCGAACCTCGGCGACTCGTTCAACAAGAGCGTTCTCTCCGCGGTGGCGCTGCGATCGGACCCTGCCGATCCCGCCAGCGAGCTCTACCGGCACACGTTCGACTATTTCACGGCGCCGTCCACCAACGCGATGTTCGCTCCCCAGAGCACCTGGGGACCGGTGCAGAACGCCGACGCATCACCGCGCGCCGACAACGGGCTCGACCACGCGACCGACGAGCTCATCGGCGGCAGCGGTTCGGTGGGCGTCGGCTTCTCGGGCATCTTCTCGGCGAGCGTCAGCGCGGGCGGTGACACTGGAAACACGACGCCCGATCTGATGTTCATCGACGCCACCGGCGACGGTCTACCCGATCAGGTGCAGCAGGGCGGCTTCGCCAGCTTCAACGGTCTGCTCGGCGTCGGCCCCAGCGCGCACTTCACGGGCGGGCCGTTCCCGGGGCTCGGCTCGATCGGGCACACCAACCGCTCGGGCTGGACGGTGGGCGGCAGTATCGGAGTGCTCGACGGGCTGTTCGGCGCCGGCGCCAGCTACTCGCAGCACACCGCCGAGGACGACGCCGTGGTCGCGGACATGAACGGCGACGGGTTTCCGGACGTGGTGACGATGGACAGCGGCACTGTCAACGTGAGGCTGAACAACGGGGACCGGCAGCTCTCTGCGCCTCAGTCCTGGGACGCGTTCTCGCTCTCCGGCGTGTCGTTCACCCGGCAGGATCGCTTCTCTGCGGCGGGTCAGGCGGGGGCGTTCTTCTCTGCTGATCCGCTGATCCGCTGGACGGCCCCCTTCTCGGGAACCGTCACCATCAACAGCACGCTCACGAAGGCCAGGACGGGCGGAGACGGGGTGCGCGCCGATCTGTTCGTCAACGGCGAGAGCACGCCGCGCTGGACCTGCGCGTTCGCAGGCGACGATCTCTCCCCTTGCCCGCAGAGCCTCTCCCTGACCGTCAACGCCGGCGATCGTGTCTACACCAAGGTGGACGGCCTCACCGATCCGTCCTTCGACGATCTGGTCTCGTCGTTCACCATCGCCTACGGGGTCGTCCCCAATCTGGCGTCGCTGCGCGAACCGTACGGCGCGCCCATCTACCAGTTCAGCCAGGCCGACGACTTCCGGCTGGCGGGCATGCCCCAGGTTCCCTGGACGGCGACCGCCGAGGGCGACGTCTCGGCGACGCCCTGTTTCACCAAGACGGCCACCGCGGACGACATCACCGCTTCGGTCATCCACAAGCGTGGAACCACGGTCGTGGAGGAGTTCGATCAGTTCGAGCCGGCCGGCAACAGCGGTACGTTCTGTCTCAACCAGCTCCAGCAGACCGTGCACGTTCAGGCGGAGGACACGCTGTCGTTCCAGGTGACGTCCGACGCGCAGATCGACCCCACCAGCGTCAGCTGGCCGGTCGAGGTGGCGTATCAGAACTACTGCCGGATCGATCCCACGACCCGCGCCTCGGTTTGCGCCCCCCCGGTCTGTCTGGCCGGGCTCTGCACGATCGGTCCGACCGATCCGCTCCCCGATTTCCCGCTGCCGGTCGGGTTCATCCAGTCGCCGAGCAGCGTGTTCTACCCGGCGTTCGAGTGGACCTCGGACCCGCCAGCGCCCACCAGCAGCTTCGTGGTGTCGACCAGCGGCACGCAGAGCGTGTCCTGGAACGTCTCGACGAGCGGCGTCCCCATCACGGTGCTCGTCCAGGGCGTCAATCAACTGTTCGCCAAACAGAAGCTGGACGCTTTCAATCCCACGGCGACGATCAGCGTCTCCCCGAGCGCCCAGGCGGGAGACCAGATCTTCTTCACGGCCTTCTTCCCCAACGGCGAGGCGTCGAGCGGCTTCTCGATCGGAACGCCGACCGTCGGCGGCAACCCGGCCCCCGTCAACATCCTCTTCCCCGACCCGAACCTCGACAACAACGGCGCCATCACGGACGCGCGCGATCCGATGTCGGGCGGCTATCACCGCTGGTTCTACGGAGACTGGAACGGGTCGCGGCCCTTCGACGAGACGCAGATCAAGGTGACCGCCACGCCGAAGGTCACGGATTCGTTCCTCTACGCGACGCTGGCGCCGTTCGGTCTTCCCGCGCGGCCCGACCTGGGGGCGATTCCGATGTGGCTCGGACGCGGCTCCGGCGAATACATGGCCGCGGGACGGATCAACCCCGGCCTGACGACCTCCGGCGCGGCGGCGGGAACCGGCGCCGGGGTCAGCGCGCTGCGCGTGTCCGACACCTGGAACGTCGACCTGCAGGCGAACGCCACCATCATCAGCGCCGCCATCAACGACGGCGATTCGACGACCGACATCGACCTGCTCGATCTCAACGGCGATCGGTACCCCGACTCGGTCTCGGCCGGGACGGTCCAGTACAACGACGGGGTCGGCGCCTTCACGCCCCGGCAGAACCTCGACCTGGGCTTCGATGATGTCCGCTCGACCAGCAACGCGTCGATGCGTCTGGCCGTCGATCTCGGGAGCATCGGGCAGCTGATCAACATGGCGAGCAGCCGCTCGAAGATCTCGCGGACCGTCGCCACCGCGGCGGTGAGCGGGGCCACGGATTACGGCGTGAGCTCGACCCGCGTCGACTTTCTCGACGTCAACGGCGACGGCCTGGTCGATCACGTCTCCCAGCAGCCGGGCGACGCCGGGCTGCGCGTCCGACTCAACCTCGGCTACGGCTTCAGCAAGGAGCTGCTCTGGTCGGCCGACGGCTGGCAGCTCCCCGAGGTGCCGGCCAGCTTTCTCAGCAGCTCCGGCAACGTCGCCTCCGACGTCATCCAGGGGGCGCTCGGCCTGGTGCCCGGCGACGTCACGAACACCAACGCCGTGCGCTGGGCTGACACGCAGACCAACGATCTCAGCCTGGGCGTCAGCGCGGGCGACGTGTTCGGCGCCGGCGGCGGGGCGAACGCCACGCTCACCCGCAGGATCGTGGACTTCGTCGATCTGAACGGGGACGGGCTCCCCGACCAGGTGATGCGCTCGCCCGACGAGGCGAAGGACGTCTTCCGGGTCAAGCTGAACCTCGGTGACCACTTTGGACCCGAGACCCAGTGGTCGATCCCGAACTGGACGGTGGACGACAGCTTGCCAGTCGAGCAGTTGCTGGCGTCGCCGGACGGCGTCAGCTATTCGAGCATGACGGGCTGGGGCGCGAGCGTCCATTTCCAGGTCTGCTTCATCGTCTGCGTGGGCGGGTCGGCCTTCTACCAGCGCGACAACGGCGGCTCGAACATGAACTTCGAGGACGTCGACGGGGACGGTAAGCCCGATCAGGTCCTGAAGATCGATCACGACCCGAACGTGTACGTGAAGTTGAACCAGACCGGGAAGACCAACCTGCTGCGCGCCGTCCACCGACCGCTGGGGGGCCTCATCTCGCTGGACTACCAGCGCGTGGGCAACCGGGTCGACCATGAGGCGTCGCCCGTCGTGGACATGCCGACGAACCAGTGGGCGCTGGCCAACGTGCAGCTGGAGAGCGGCCAGCCGGCCACGCAGCCGCAGCCGCTGCTGCAGGCCATCGACTACTCGGCCCCGGGCACGCCGGGCCTGGCGGTCGGCTTCTACGATCGCGCCGAGCGCGAGCACTACGGCTACGGCGACGTGAAGAGCAGCTTCCCGAACGAAGGAACTTCGATCACCCGTCAGTTCCTGAATCACGACTACTACCAGAAGGGGCTGGTCGTCGCCGCGGCCTGGAACCAGGTCGACACGGGCACGACGGTGCAGACCCTCAAGCAGGAGACCTACAGCTACGCCGATCCATCGGGGGACACGCCCGCCACGCAGCCGGTGCGGACCGGCACCCTGTTCCCGGCGCCGCGCGATAAGGACACCTTCTGGCTGGAGGCCGATCCCGGCAACCGTTCCAAGCACCACCAGGAGACCCGGACCTTCGACACCAGCGGCAACCTGACCGACCTGGTCGACGTGGGGGACGTCGACTTCGCCGACCCGACCGACGACTTCAACTATCACATCGACTACGTCCAGCCGGACGCCGCCCACCTCGTCACCAAGCCGAGCGCGATCACCGCCCGCACCGGGCAGACGCAGACGGGGGGCGCGCTGCTTCGCCAGCGAACAGCCACCTACTTCCCGACCGGGAAGCCCCAGACCGTGACCGACACGATCGCCGGCGGCAAGGATCCGGCGACCGGGACGCCGCGTACGGAGCAGGCGCCGGCGCTGGCCACCTGGACGCTCGGCTACGATGGCTTCGGCAACGTCACCAGCGCCGTCGGTCCCGAGGGGCACGCCTTCTCGTACCAGTACGACCCGGTGGCCGAGACCTACCGGATCACCAACAGCGACGTCTCGCTCGGCTACTTCTCCACGGCCAGCTACGACCTTCGCTTCGGCCTGCCGACGGCGGTGACGGACATCGACGGGTCGCAAGAGCGGACGAGCTACGACGACTTCGGTCGCCCCACCCAGGTGTTCGGGGCCCTGGACTTCGACGCCAACGGAGTCCCCACCACGCCGAGCCTGGTGTTCGACTACTCCGAGCAACCGCACGACCCCTCGGGGTTCGTCGAGCTGCTCCCCGCCTCGGCCACCACCTCGCACAAGGACGTCGCGCCGCCCGAGATGAGCCGCCCGGGCGATCCGCTGCCGGCGCGCCCGGGAATCCGGACGGTGGCCTTCGTCGACGGGTTGACGCGGGTGATCCAGACCAAGAAGGACATCACGCACGACGACGGCTCGGGGAGCGCCGTCGACGGGATGTCGGTGAGCGGCGCGGTGGTGTTCGACTCGCGCGGGCGGGTGTTCCAGCAGGGGCAGCCGGCGTTCCGCGCGGCGAGCACCGACTTCTCCACCGACATCGCGATGCAGAACCCGGCCACCTACGCCTATGACGTGCTCGGGCGGGAGCGCCAGGTCAGCCGGCCGGACGCGTCGTCCGTGGACGCAGCCGCTCACGGCAACCTCGCGGTGACCACCACCTCGTATCAGCTCGGCACGCTCGACGGGGCGCTCTACCTGCTCAAGCTGGTCCAGGATCCGCGCGGCGAGGTGCGGAGCACGTTCCGGTCCGTGCGGGAAGAGGTGGTGGCGGTGGACGAGGTGAACGACATCGGCGGCGTCAACGACGTCCACCTCGTCACGCGCTACGCATACGACCCGCTCAGTCAGCTGCTGACGACCACGGACGCCAACGAGAACGTCACCACGACGGCCTACGACACGGTGGGGAACCTGGTGGCGCTCACCAGCCCCGACGCGGGTCGGACCGAGCTGCGCTACGACCGCGCCGGCAACAAGGCCGTGAAGGAGACGGCGAACCTGCGCGCGGCTGGCAAGGTGATCAACTACGTGTACAACGCGGATCGCCTGCAGCAGGTGGTCTACCCGACCAGCCCGAACGTGACGTACACCTACGGCGCTCCGTCGGAGACGGGGGCCGCCCACGGATTCGTGGCCGGGCGCGTGAAGACCCGCGTCGAAGAATCGGGCGAGACCGACATGCTCTACGACGGGCTCGGCCACGTGGTGCAGGAGACGACGACGTTCGTGGACGAGCGCCTGCCGAAGAAGCCCTACGTCAACACCATGAGCTACAGCTACGACAGCTTCGGGCGCATGCTGCAGATGCAGTTCCCCGGTCCGGGCCAGGAGGTGGTGCGGTATGGATACGACCGGGGCGGCGAGGTGACGAGCGCCCGCGGCGTGAACAGCGTATCGAAGGCCAACAAGCCGCCGCTCGAGACCGTCTACCTCCAGCACATCGGCTACGATGAGTTCGGCGACCGGACGCGCCTCCTGCTCGGGAACGGAATTCCCACCACCTACGCGTACGAGCCCGACACGCGACGGCTGTCGCAGGTGAACACCGACTACCGCGATCCGGTGCAGGTGGCGCAGAACATCGGCCCGCTGCCGATGCAGCGGCTCCAGTATGCCTACGACCTCGTGGGTAACGTGCGGACGCTCGCCAACGCGGTGCCGTCGGAGTCCAACGACGGGAGCGTGGTGGTCGGGCCGACCAGCTTCACCTTCGACTACGACCGGCTCTACCAGCTCACGCACGCCGACGGCACTTACCAGGACCACGTGGCGACCCGGCTGCGCCACAGCATCGACCTCGCCTACGACAGCATCGGCAACGTCACGCAGAAGAACCAACAGGACTTCCAGGACACCGGCGGTACGGGCGGCACCTTCACGCCCGGCCCGGCCCGGCCGCAGACCACCTACCTGCTCAACTACAGCTACGCCGCGCCGGGGCCGCACCAGATCAGCCACGTCGACGAGGCGAAACAGGGGAACGTCTCCACGCCGCGCGACCTCTCCCACGACCTCGACGGCAACCAGACAGGCTGGACGTTCGCCAACGGGATCCACCGGGCCGAGACCTGGGACGAGGAGGACCGCCTGCGCCAGGTCCAGGACCAGGGGGCCGTGGTCGGCCAGTACCTCTACCGATTCGACGGCGTGCGGACGCACAGCTTCGTCGACGGAAACGAGACCATTTACCCCAACCAGTATCTCTCCATCCGAAACGGCTCGTTCTTCACCGAGCACATCTACGCGGGCGAGACGCGCATCGCGAGCAAGGTCAACGCCGACTCGCTCAGCAACCCCGACCCGATCTGGTACCACCCCGACCACCTGCACAGCACCGAGTTCGTCTCGGCGTCGGACCAGTCACTGATCCAGCACTTCGAGTACTTCGGCAGCGGCGAGACCTGGGACGAGCAGACCGTCGACGCCCTCGAGCCGTTCCGTCCCGCCTACCAGTTCACGGGCAAGGAGCTCGACACCAAGACCGGCTACTACTACGTGGGGGCGCGCTACTACGATCCGCAGCTGCAGAACTGGCAGAGCACGGATCCCGCGCTGACCGGCTATGTGACCGGCCACCCCAACGGCGGACTGTTCAACCCCGTGAACCTGCAGCTCTACACTTACGGCGAGGGGAATCCGATCATCAAGACCGACCCGACCGGCCGTACCGTCGTGGTCAAGAATCCGGCTCAGAAGGCCTACTTCGAGAAGTTGATCAACTCGCGCGCGCTCGGGATGTACAAGTTCAACGAACACAACGAGCTGGTTCGCACAAAGAACACGGGCGATGCGACCAAGTACTCCACCTACTTCGCCGACAAGCTGGACGCGGCGATCGCGAGCGACAAGACGATCACTTTGCAGAAGTCGAACACTTACACGGCGCCGGGTGGTCACACCTACAATATCGACGTGGACTGGGGGAACGGTTTCACGCAACCCCTGGCGAGCGGCAACGTCGACTCGGTGATCTCCGGGCACGCGTTGACAGGACTCAAAGACACGGCCGGCCACGCGCTGCGCGACGATCCCGCCGACATCCTGGTGCACGAGGTCGTGGGACACGCGGTGCCGATGATCGGGGTCACGGACACCGGGAACGCCGTGAGGAACGAGAACAAAGCACGAGCCCAGGAGGCCGGCGCGGGTCAGCGCGCCGCGGAGCCGAACCACGTAGAAGTACCATGAGGAGGACTCGCGAATGAAACCGTTCGCCGCGACCGCAATCGTGGTCTCGCTCTCGACGATGGCAGCGGTCGCGCTGGGAAACGTGGCGCGAGAGTATCCGCTCGAGAAGAAGGTCCACTCTGCCGACGTGGTGATCATCGGCCGGGCGGTCTCGACTCGGTCGGAAGCGTCCGGCGTGCTCACGCTCGAATACGCGCGCGTGCACGTGGATAAGGTCCTCAAGGGGACCCCACCCGACGAGATCGAAGTGCTGACCAAGGGCTCGGCCGCGGAGCTGAACACGGACTGCTGCGCGCCCGGCGGCGTCTACCTCTTCTTCCTCAGGAAGACCAAGAACGACAAGTACGAGTCCGTGAACGGCAAGTTCGGCATCTACGCCGTCTCGACCCCGCCGAAATGAGACGGCGCCACGGCGCCCGGCTCGGGCTACGCCAGCGCGGCTAGCTGACGGGGCTCGAGGCAGTGGGTCGCTGATCGTCACGTTGTCGAAGTACCTGCGCCAGGCGTAGCGATGATGAAGACCGCCGAGGACCGGGACGGCGACTACCGGGGTTCAGCGCGGCGACCGTAGTGGGGCCAGGTGCCTGGCACCATCGGGTGTCTGCATCCGAAGGCCGCGATGAGGTCGACCTTGGTAGAAGGACGAGTACTCGCGGAGGACCCGCCCGGCATGCTGTTCGTCCCGAACGATGAAGTGATCGAAGCAGTCTCGCCGGAGCGTGCCGATTTGCCCGGTGGCTCGACATCGGAGCTCGTCTCCCCGGACGGTGGGACCGTGACAACGCCCGATGGCGTCACCATCGTGGTTCCTCCCGGCGTCGTCTCGACCGCCACGTTCTTCACTGTGGCGCCCGGGCCGAACGTCGTGAGCCTCACTGCGCCGCCGACGTCGCCGATCAACGTTATTGTTGATAGCTCCGCGTTCCAATTGATCGATGTCGGGTTACCGTACGATCTCGATTCCGACGGGACGACCCTCTCGGGCCCCGTGACCGTCACGCTGCCATTCGACCCCACCAAGGTTCCGCCTGGCACAGCCAGCAGCGACGTCGTGTATGCAGAGCCATCTATGACAACGACTGGGAATCCAACTCGATCACCCCTCTGCCGTCGACCTTGGTCGACCCGACGCACGTCTCGGCCTCAACGTCGACGCTCGGAACCTTCGGCGCGGGCGTCATCGTCCCCTACGGAACCCGGTGCGGTAGCCAGGCTGCCTGCGCCGGTGGGCAATCCTGCGTGAACGGCTTCTGCCGCGGCGGTTAGAGCTGCGCTCGGCTCCCGCGTCTCGCGGATGGCTACCGAAAGGCGGCGGCGTGCTCGACGGCCCATTTGGCGAAGGTCATTGCGGGGCGTCCGAGAATTCGTTCGACGTCATCCGAGGACGGACCCGGTTGCTGAACGCGATCCACCCAGTAGCCAATCACCCTCTCGGGGACGTCCGCGGGTAGACCCTGGGCTAGCATCGCCTTTCGGAAGTCGTCCGGTGCGATCTCGACCCAGGGGATCTCCTTGCCGATTGCCTCGCCGATGAGTCGCACTCTGGCGCGTTGTGTGAGCGACTGCGGGCCGGTCAACACGTAGGTGCGCCCAGCGTGGGCAGCGTCCGTCAGCGCCCGCGCACTGACGGCGGCAACATCGCGTTCATGGATCGTCGACGTCGCCCCTTCGCCGTAAACGCCGCGTACGACACCGGCCTTTCGAATCTGCGGTGCCCAGGCCATCGCGTTCGATGCGAAGTCGGCGCAGCGCAGGATGGTCCACTGCAAACTGGAAGCGCGTACCGCGTCCTCGACCGCCCGGAATGCGTCGGCGAACCGCTGATAGCCACCGCCGTATTGCACAGTCACAGCCGAGAGCGCGACCACTCGCCGCGCGCCGTGATCAGTCGCGAGCTTCAGCAGTTCGACGCTCGCCATCCCGGCCGTGGCATCACCGAGCGCGCGTGGGCTGATGAATACAGTTTTTACACCGCGCAGCGCAGGCGCCAGCGTTGCCGGCTGTGAGGGGTTGCCACTCACTACGTGCACGCCGTCGGGTAGGGAGGGCGCGCCGGCATGTCGCGTGACCGCCACCACCTCCTCGCCAGCAGCAATCAGCAGGTTCACCACCTCACGCCCCACGTTCCCCGTCGCTCCGGTCACTAAGATCATCGCGGCTCCTCGCTGTTTGCGCATCCACTGCGTGTGTCTGGCCTTCGGTAAACTGACGGAAGGTTTCGGCGCGAATCACTGTCAGAAACCTTTGCTACCTTTCGGGAGCGTCAGCAGCGCAACGAGCGCCATCAGGGCCAGCGCGCCAGATGCGATGCCCCACGTGCGTTTCGAAACGGGCTCGCTGTTCGGGGCGAGGCGACGGTCGGGCGATCGGAGTGCCCACGATGCAAGAGTCAATGCTGCAAACACCAAGGGCGGCATCCACGCGCCAGTCGGATCGCCGACCGCGAAGTGGGAGTACCCAGCCGCGCAGTAGTTCAGGAGTGCCCCGCTATATCCCCACTCTTTCGCTCGCTGGAAGCCCGGGCTGAGGATCGCCAGCGCGCAGAGAAGTTGTCCGACGCCGACCACGTTCGAGAAGTACGGCGGGTACCCCAGGTGAGCGAGGTTGGCCGTGATGTACTCGAGGTGAAAGAGTGCCCAAAAGAACCCCGAGACGTTCTCCTGGGCAACCAGAACGGTGACGACCCAAAAGGCGATGGTTCGAGCTCGCGCAGCGCGTGCGGCACCCATTATCAGCCTCTGGCGGGGGCCGGGCGGTCGTGGACAAGAGGTCCGATTCTCTCGAGGATGAGGTTCGACGCAGACGTCCTTCCGAGCGCTAGGAGGGGCGGCATCGCGTCGGCGACGATGCTCCCCAGGGTCTTCAGTCGAGCCTCCATGTCGGCCTTCCTTTCTACGGTGCTACGGATCTGGATCGGCCGCCGGGGCGGTCACATCGGACCACCTTCGTCGGTCATCTCCATGACAGTTGCCGCGAAAGGAATGTGACCGTGGACGATCAAAACTGGCTCGCCAAGCGCTTCGAGGCCCACCGCCCGCACCTCCGAGCGGTCGCCTATCGGATGCTCGGGTCGCTTGCCGAGGCGGATGAAGCCGTTCAAGACGCCTGGTTACGCCTGAGCCGTTCCGGTGCCGATGGAGTCGAGAACCTCGGTGGCTGGCTCACGACCATCGTGGCCCGGGTGTGCCTGAACGCGCTTCAGGCCCGGGACGTCCGTTCCCAAGAGCGACTCGCTCGGCGTATGCCAGACCCAGTTGTCAGTCGCGAGGATCAGGCCGACCCCGAACAGGAGGCGCTCCTCGCCGATTCCGTCGGACTCGCGCTCCTTGTGGTGCTCGAAACGCTTCCTCCTGCTGAGCGCTTGGCGTTCGTGTTGCACGACATGTTCGACCTGCCGTTCGAGGAGATCGCTCCGATGGTCAATCGGTCTCCTACCGCCGCACGGCAGCTCGCAAGCCGAGCACGTCGTCGAGTGCAGGGGGCCTCCGTGCCGCCGATCGACCGAGACCTGTCCCGTCAGCGCGAGGTTGTCCAGGCCTTCTTCGCGGCGGGCCGCGCGGGGGACTTCGAGGGCCTGGTCCGATTGCTGCACCCGGATGTTGTCCTGAGATCCGATGCTGCGGGGCTCACCGAGATACGTGGCGCGCGCCGGGTGGCCCGCCTAGCGTTCGCAGGCGCGCGGCCCTCCCGGTCAGTGCTTCACGTCCTCGTCAACGGGGCTGCCGGAGTCATCATCGTCGAAGGCGGTCGACCTGTCACAGTCATGGGCTTCACCGTCTCCGACGGGAGGATCGTCGAGATCGATGGGGTGACCGCCCCTCAGCGCCTCGCCTACCTCGACGTGGGGGTGTTCTCTGCTTGACGCGACCTAGGGTGCCTCACGGCTCACCCCATTGGATCGGTCACGTTCTTCGCTGGCGAGCTGTCATGGGAGTGAGGGCGGCAGCCGCCCGAGGTGAACAGGGAGGCCTGCATGCAGGATCAGGAGACCAACCGAGTCCAAGGTGTGATCCCCGATGGACCGGGCGCTCGAGCTCCGCTGAACATGGCGATCCACGAGCCTCACCCCCAACCATCCCCGAAGGCGACGATCGGGTACTGGGTGTGCACCTTGGTCGTCGCCATTCCGGCGCTGGCGGCCGGTATGACGGACGTCCTGCATTTGCAACCGTTCTTCGGGCTTTTGCTGCACCTCGGCTATCCCGCGTACTTTGCGACCATACTCGGCGTGTGGAAGATTCTCGGCGCCATCGTGATCCTCGCTCCGCGCTATCCGTTGATCAAGGAGTGGGCATACGCGGGCATGGTGATCGACTACTCCTCGGCGGTGCTCTCTCATGCGGCGTCAGGTGATGGAGCCGGGGCAATCGTCGGACCGGCACTCTCGCTTGTTGCGATTGCCGGGTCCTGGTACCTCCGCCCTCGCTCTCGCCGGCTGCCGTATCGCTGATCCTCGTTCGTGTGGCAGCACCATCGCAGAGGACTGACGGCGGGCCGTCATCTCGATGTGGCGAAGAGACGGAGAAAGACCAGAGCGTGCGTCACCGGGAGAGATGGCACGATCGCGGTCGGAATGAAAAATGTTGCGCCGAATATTCCCGGGTTAACGAGAACGCGCGGGCCTTGGGATCATCGCGAACAGGAGATCAGCCGCACCCCAGACGTTGGATAGCCAGACGACGGGATGCGCGGGCTCCATTCGACGCTGGCGGTGGAGCACGGCGTTTCCGCCCACGTGGTCGCGGCCTCGCTCGGTCACGAGTCGAGCACCACGACCATCCAGAGCTACGTGAAGCCGGAGGCGGTGGCGGGGGCGCAGCAGCGTCGCGTGATGACCGTGCTGGAGGGTGGCCGACTCGCCTCCTGAGTTTGAAACGATTCGACCGCGAATCGTTTCAAACGCCCTTTCAAGAAGAAAAAGCTGAGTGATTTCGTGGAGCTGAACGGGATCGAACCGTCGGCCTCCTGAGTGCGATTCAGGCGCTCTCCCAGCTGAGCTACAGCCCCAAGGCGTCCGACCGGGATCGAACGCGGCGACATTCTACGCAGGGCGGTCCGCTTTGCAACCGCAGGTTATCATCCGCCGATGGAACGTCCGACGGGGCCTGACCCCGGGCCCAAGACCGCGCGGGCCAAGCGGATCCGGGCCGATCTAGCGCTCGTCGAGCAGGGGCTCTGCCCCTCGAGGGAGCGGGCGCGGGCGCTGATCCTGGCCGGGGAGGTGCTGGCGGGGGATCGGCCGGTCGAAAAGGCGGGCGAGCTGGTCGACGGGGACGCGGAGCTCCGGCTGCGTTCGGGGCCGATGCCGTACGTCTCGCGCGGGGGGCTCAAGCTGGCGCACGCTCTCGACACGTTCGGCGTCGATCCGCGCGGGCTCGTCGCGCTGGACGTCGGGGCCTCGACCGGCGGGTTCACCGACTGCCTGCTCCAGCGGGGGGCGACACGCGTCTACTGCGTCGACGTGGGGCACGGGCAGCTCGACTGGAAGGTGGCCTCCGATGCGCGCGTGCGGGTGATCGACCGGACGAACATCCGGACGGCGCCGCCCGATCTGTTGCCCGAGCGGGTGGACCTGGTGGTCATCGACGTCTCCTTCATCTCGCTGCGGCTGGTGCTGCCGACGCTGCCGCCGTTCGTCAAGCCGGGCGCGCCTCTGGTCGCGCTGGTCAAGCCGCAGTTCGAGGTGGGGCGCGCCGACGTGGGCAAGGGGGGGATCGTGCGCGACGAGGCGGCGCGGGCGCGGGCGCTCGCCGAGGTGCGGGCGGCGGCGGCGGCGCTCGGATTCGCGGTCGGCGCCGACACGGTCTCGCCCATCACCGGCGGCAAGGGGAACGTCGAATTCCTGCTCGCGCTGCGGCTGCCGGGCGGCGCGGACCGTGTACCATAGGCGGCCCATGCGAATCCTGGTGACCGGCGCCGCGGGCTTCATCGGCTCGCACCTCGCGGAGCGCTTGTGCGCGCGCGGCGACGAGGTGGTCGGGTTCGACAGCTTCGATCCGTTCTACCCGCGCCCGACCAAGGAGCAGAACCTGGCGCGGCTGCGCGGCGACGCGCGGTTCGCCTTCTTCGAGGGGGACATCCGCGACGTGGCGGCGCTGGGACGCGCCACGGGCGGCGGGCGCTTCGACGTGGTGGTGCACCTGGCGGCGCTGGCCGGCGTGCGGCCGTCGCTGGCCGAGCCGGCGCGCTACGCCGACGTGAACCTGGTCGGCACGCAGCGGGTGATCGACGCCGCGCGCGCGATGGACGTCCGCCGGTTCGTCTTCGCCTCCTCGTCGTCGGTCTACGGCGGCGACAGTGAGCCGCCGTTCAAGGAGTCGGATCTCTGCCTGAAGCCGCTTTCGCCCTATGCGGCGACGAAGCGCGCCGGCGAGCTGATGCTCTCGACCGCCCATCACCTCTACGGGCTGGACGTCAGCTGCCTCCGCTTCTTCACCGTCTACGGCCCGCGCCAGCGGCCCGACCTGGCAATCCACAAGTTCGCGCGGCTCATCGAGGCGGGCACGCGGATCGCTCTCTTCGGCGACGGGAGCACCAGCCGCGACTACACGTTCATCGACGATATCGTCGACGGCGTAGCGGCGGCGATCGACGAGGCGGTGATGGCGCCCGGCTTCCGGTTGTACAACCTGGGGGGCTCGCGCACGACGACGCTGCTCGGCCTGGTGGAGCTTCTCAGCCAGGCGCTGGGAAAAAAGGCGATCGTCGAGTGGCAGCCGGAGCAGCCGGGCGACATGACGCGGACGCTGGCCGATCTGACGCTGTCGGGACGGGCGCTCGGCTACGCGCCGAAGGTTTCGATCGAAGAGGGGATCGCCCGCTTCGTGACCTGGCTGCGGTCGTCGCCGGCCTAATCGCCGCCGGGGTTGTAGAAACCGGGCAAGCGCGGGCCGCGGTCGCGGTGGCGGTCCTGCCCGTGGCCGTGGCGCTGTCGATCGCGATCGCGATCGCGTCCGCGCCGCCGCCGTCCGCCGCCGCCGCCGCCCGCACCGCCGCCCCCGCCGCCGTTGCGCGGACCCTGGCTGTAGCCGGGGCGGCCGCGATGTTGCTGGCCGCCGCTGTGTTGCTGCGGCTGCGGGCCGCGGGCGCCGTTTCCGCCGGGGCGGATGGTGAGCGGTGGCAGCTGCACGGGCGCGCTCGGGCGCCAATCGACGTAGGGGCGGATGTTCGCGTCGCGCACCGCGATCCAGCGCGCTTCGGGCGCGTCCGCTTCGGGCGGCAGCACGGCGTCGCTGCTGGGAGCAACCGCCTCGGCCGGAGCTTCGGTAACCGGCGTGGCCCAGTCGTCGGCCGGATCGATCACCACCTCGCCCGAGAGC
Source organism: Polyangia bacterium (assembly GCA_035607055.1). Lineage (GTDB taxonomy): Bacteria > Myxococcota_A > Polyangia > Fen-1088 > Fen-1088 > JADGRB01. The sequence continues at coordinate 17,335 of DATNDC010000038.1, read as the reverse complement.
GGCGCGGCGGCGATCGCGCCGCCGTCGGTCCAGATTGCGTCGTCGAACGCGCCGTCGCCCGCCGTGGCGGGAACCTCGAACGGCGGCAGCGGCGGCACCAGGTCGGTCGGGATCGCCGTCTCGAACACCGGCATCGCCGGCATCGGCGGCGGCGTCGGCACCGTCGGCTGATCGTAGCCGCCGCGCCCGCGACGCCGGCGCCGCGGCCGGGCGTGGAAATCAGTCGCCGCGTGCAGCCCGTGCCGCTCGTCGGCCGACCCTGAATCGAACACCTCGCTGTCGAGCCCGGCGCACGAGTCGCAGAGCCCGCATTTCTCCCCTTCGGCCTCCCCGAAGTAGGCGCGCAGCATCTGCACGCGGCAGCGCTGCGTGTTCATGTACTTGAGCAGCGCCTCGAGCCGCCGGCGATCGGAGATCTGCCGCGCCACGAACACCTGCGCCGCCTTGTCGACCTGCTCGCGCTCGGGGCGTGGCTCGACGCCCTTCCAGCGCGCCGCCTTCACCTCCTCGGCGACGCCCATCCCCTCGAGCACCGAGAGGATGACGCGCACGCGCCGCTCGGGGAGCGCCAGCGACATCGCCAGGTCGCGCACCGAGACTTCCTTGCCTTCGTCGCTCCAGGCGTAGAGCCCCTCGGCGACCATGCGCGCCTGCGACTTGGTCGGGTGCGCTTCCTTGAGGAAGTGCTCCTGAATCCCCAGGTCCTCGGGCTGGTAGAGCAGCACGCAGCGGGACGGCTTGCCGTCGCGGCCTGCGCGCCCCGCCTCCTGCACGTAGGCCTCGGGCGAACCCGGCATCTGGTAGTGGATGATGTAGCGGATGTCGGGCTTGTCGATGCCCAGGCCGAACGCGTTGGTGGCCAGCATGACCACCTTGCGCCCCGGCTGCATGAACGACGCTTGCGACTTCTCGCGTTCGTCGGTGGTCATCTTGCCGTTGTAGCGCTCGACCGGGATCTTGCCGTGGCGGAGCGCCACGTAGAGCTCGTCGACCGCGCGCACCGTCGCGCAATAGACGATGCCGGGGCGCCGCAGCCGCTGAATCAGCTTGCCGAGCTGGCGCAGCTTGTCCGCCTCGCCGGCCACCTTGCGGACGTCGAACGCCAGGTTGGGGCGGTGGAACGAGACGCGGCAGACCTTGGAGTCCTTCATCCCCATCTGGACGAGGACGTCGTCGGCTATCTCCGGCGTCGCGGTGGCGGTCAGCGCCAGGATCGGCGGTCGCCCCAGCACCTGGGCGGCACGACGCAGGCCGAGGTACGAGGGGCGGAAGTCGTGACCCCATTGGGACACGCAGTGCGCCTCGTCGACCGCGAACAGCGAGAACTTCACCCCCTCCAGGGCTTCCTGGACGGCGGGCGCGTTCACCGACTCCGGCGTGATCAACATCAACCGCGCGGTCCCTTCACGCACGGCGGCGAGGTCGGCGGCGCGCTCCTTGGCGGTGCGGGTCGAGTCGATCCGCACGACCGGCACGCCGGCCGCCTTCAACTTGCTGTACTGGTCCTCGATGAGGGCCAGCAGCGGCGAGACGACCAGCGTCGGTCCCTCGAGCACCAGCGACGGTAGCTGGTAGGTCAGCGACTTGCCGCTGCCGGTCGGCATGATGGCCAGCGTGTCGCGGCCCGCCAGCACCGATTCGATGATCTCGGCCTGCCCGGGGCGGAGATCCCGGATGTGGAACACCGCCCGCATCTTCTCCAGCGCGCGCGCCAGCGCCGGCGACGGCGGAAGCGTCGGCTCCGCCGTGATCACCGGCACTGCTTCGGCGACGGGGGGCGCCTCGACGCGGTAGGCGTTGGCAGTCAAATCCTCGCCCGCGCGGGAGGTCGGGATCACGATGGTCGGAACACCGTCATCCAGCTCCGCTACGGGAGATCCTGTATCTTCGTCCTTAGGGCCCGCGGCGCTGTTTGCGCCTGCGGCGGCCCGCACCTCTTCGTCGGAACTCAGTCTCAAACTCCTGTGAAATCGGGGCGCTGACGCCTCGCCGTTCAGCCCAACATACCCTCGTGCACCCTGTGGAAAACTTCCGGGGACCGCCACGAAACTCCGCGGCCCTCTCAACGCCGGTGCGGCCAGATTGCCGCGAACCACGAGCGTTGGGTTGAAGCTAGCACGCCTTCCTGCGAATTCCAAAGCAATAGTTTGGCAATAGGGCGGAGGGCGTCCAAGCCTGGCACGACCGTTGCGATGCTAGAGCGTTCATGACGCTGATTGCGGCGATGGAACCGGAGACGCGGCCGCGCGAACGTCTCGCGGCGCGCGGCGCGGAGCAGCTGACCGACAGCGAGCTCCTGGCGGTCGTGCTCGGCGCGGGAACGCGTGGGGCCAGCGCGCTCGAGGTGGCGGCGGCCGTGTTGCGCGGGGCGGACGGGCCGACCGGGCTCCTGCGCGCGACACCCGCCGAGCTGGCGGGGTTCGCCGGCATCGGGCCGGTGCGCGTTGCCCTCATCCTGGCAGCGCTCGAGCTGGGGCGGCGGGCGATCGCCGGCCGTCCCGAGCGCGGCCAGCGGGTGGCCGGGGCGTCCGAGGTCTGGACATACTTCCGCAGCCGGCTGGCGCCCCTGTCGGTGGAAGAGTTCTGGGCGCTGGGGCTCGACGTGCGCCATCGGGTGCAGACCGAGCACTGCCTGGCCCGCGGCTCCCTGACCGGGGTGGAGATCCACCCGCGCGACGTCTTCCGCCCGCTCATCCGGCAGGCGGCGGCCGCGGTGATCTTCGTGCACAACCACCCCTCCGGGGATCCGGCCCCCTCGCGGGCGGACGTCGAGCTGACCTCTCGGCTGCGCGAGGTCGGAGATCTGTGCGGCATCCCCGTGCTCGATCACGTCGTCGTCGGGTGGGAGGGGTACGCCAGCCTGGCCGAGCGCAATTGGAGGTAACGCCCGCCGGCCTTACACTGCCGTCCGTGCGCCGACTTCCCTGGTTTTTCGTCGCGATCCTCGTGACGACGGCGCTCGCCGTTCCGGCGCAGGCCTTCGAGGAGTTCACCCCGACGGAGGCGCTGGGGACGGGAGAGGCGTCGCGCGCCTGGGCGACCGGCGACGAGGGGCCGCTCCTGAACCCGTCGGGGATGTCGCTGACCAAGGCCTACACCATCACGGGGAGCTACGGTTACGCGAGCCGGCTGTCGGACCAGTTCGCGCACGTGTCGGTCGTCGACAGCACGTCGCCCTTCAACCTTTCGGGCGGCCTCTACTACACCTACCATTCGACCTCGCCCAGCGGCCTCCCCTCGGGGAGCGGCCACGAGGCGGGGCTGGCGCTCTCGTACCCGTTCGGACCGTACGTCGCCATCGGGGGGACCGTGAAGTATTTCCGACTCGAGGGGGGCGACGCGTTCGACGGCCACGACGGCGGGGTGACGTTCGACGTCGGCGCCACCATCCGCCCGATCTCGACCGTCTCGATCGGCGTGGTGGGCGCCAACCTCCGGAGCCTCTCGACCAGCGAGGCGACGCAGGCCGTCGGCTACGGCGCCGCGCTGGTTCCGCGCGCCGGCGCGCTGGTGGTCCTCGACGGGCTGACGCGTCTGACGCCGGACAACCAGACGGGACGGAAGGGGACTTCGGTGATGGGGGGCGGCGCTTACACCTTCCTGGAGAAGCTGGCGGTGCGGCTCGGCGGGGGCTACGACGCCTCGACGGGCAATGGCTACGTGACCTTCGGGGCCTCCGGCGTCTCCGAGGTCGGCGCCATCGACGCCGGCCTGCGACAGGACCTGACACGCAGCGCGCTCCCCGGCGGCGGCGAGCAGACGAGGGAGACCGTGGTGGGGGTGAGCCTCCGGCTGTTCGTCCCCGCCTCCGAATCGGAAGAGACGACCCTCGATCTGCACGGCCCGCAAGCGCCCGTGACCAACCCGTGATCGGCGCCGGGAACTTTTCCAATCGCGGGTTGTCCGAACTGACGTGGAAGCGACCCTCCGTTTTGCGCGGGCGCGGTCGCGATCGCGGGTCCCTTACACGATGAGCCTGGCCGAGCGCCTGTTCATCGCCCGCCTCAAGGAGCGCGACCCGTCGGCGTTCGACGAGATCGTTCGCCGCTACGGCGACAAGGTCTTCAGCCTGATCTACCGGATGCTGGGGAACCGCCAGGAGGCGGAGGACGTCGCACAGGAGGTCTTCATCACCGTGTTCAAGACGGTGGACACCTTCCGCGGCGAGGCGAAGTTCTCCACCTGGCTGCTGCGCATCGCCGCCAACCAGAGCAAGAACCGGATCAAGTACCTGGCCCGGCGGCCGACCGAGGGGGGCGAGCTGGACGACGCCGCCCAGCCGGGCGCGCCGGGGGCGACGCCGGGGCCGGCGGCGCACGCCCAGATAGAATCGCCGGACAAGATGCTCGAGGCGGCCGAGACCGACCGGCTCATCCAGGCCGCCATCGCCGAGCTGGACGAGGAGCACCGCCTGCTGGTGATTTTGCGCGACGTCGAAGAGATGTCATATCAAGAGATAGGGGAGATCACCGGGCTCCCGGAGGGGACCATCAAATCGCGCCTCCACCGGGCCCGGATGGCGATCAAGGAATACCTCGACCGGCACACCAAATAGGCCGATGGACCACACCGAAGCGCAGAACGAGTTCTCCGACTACGTCGACGGGACGCTGCCGGAGATGAAGCGCGCCGAAGTCGACCAGCACCTGGCGCTCTGCATCCAGTGCCGCACGGAGCTGGCCGGGTTCAAGAAGACGGTCGGCTCGCTGGGGCGACTGCGCGAGGCGGCGCCCCCCAGCTTCCTCGCCGACGTCAAGCAGCAGATCTACAAGCGCTCGCAGGGGCGGTTCTTCGCGCCGCGCTGGAAGCTGTTCGGCCGGATTCCCTTCGAGTGGATTTCGCTGGCGACGATCATCGCCATGCTCGTCTACTACCTGGCCGTCCTGCACGGCTCGCCGGGCGCCGTCCACGGCGCGCCGTAGAGGCGGGACCCCGGGAGGCCGAGCCGGTTCACACGACGTAGCAGAGGAGGACTTTGAGGTACTGGCCCTCGGTGAAGCCCGGGGGCAGGAGGTGGTCGGCGGCCGGGCCGCGGCGTTCGAAGATGCGGACCTCGCGGCCGGCCTGCTTGGCGCCGGCGGCCACGATCCGCTCGAACGTCTCGGCGTCGACGTTCTGCGAGCACGAACAGGTCACCAGGATGGCGCCGGGGGCGGCGGCCTGCAGCGCCAGCGCGTTTAGCCGCTCGTAGCCCTTGCGCGCGGCCTCCAGATCCTTGCGGGCGCGCGCGAACTTCGGCGGGTCGACGATCAGGAGATCGTAGGCGCGCGGCGTGGCGGTCTCGAGGTAGCGAAAAGCGTCGGCCTCGACGGCGTCGATGCTGACGCCGTTCTTGGCGGCGTGGGCCAGCGTGCGGGCCACGGCCCGTGCCGAGCTGTCGACGGCGGTGACCGCGGCCGCGCCGCCGCGCGCGGCGGCCAGCGAGAAGCCGCCCGCGTAGGCGTAGAGGTCGAGGACGCGCGCGCCCTTGGCCAGCGCCCCGACGCGCGCGCGCGTCTCTCGCTGGTCGATGAACATGCCGGTCTTCTGGCCCGACAGCGGCTCCACCTCCAGCACGACGCCGTTCTCGACCACGGGGAGGGCGGCCCGCGGCTCGCCGCGCGCCACGCGCGAGCCAGCCGCGAACCCCTCCAGCTCGGCGTAGGAGGCGGGCGAGATCTCGTAGATGGTCTTCGCCCCGAGCTCGGCCTCGAGGGCGTCGAAGATCTCGGGCCGGCGGTTGGCGATGCCGAGCGTCGTGATCTGCGCGACCGCCGCGTCGCCGTACACGTCGACCACCAGCCCGGGGAGATCGTCCCCTTCGCTGTTGACCAGGCGATAGGCGGTGGTTTGCGCGCTCGGCAGATCGAGCCGGGCGCGCGCGGCGCGGGCGCGGCCGAGGCGCGCGCGGAAGAAGGCGGCGTCGACCGGCTCGTCGGCGCGGGTGCAGAGCCGGACGGGGATCTGCGAGCGGGGGTTGTAGAAGCCGCGGCCGATGAACCGGCCGTCGTGATCGCGCAAGGTGACGACGTCCCCGGGCGCCGGATCGCCGTCGACGCGCGCGACGGCGTTGGCGTAGACCCAGGGGTGCCCGAACCAGAGCGGGCGCGCCCGCCCCTGCCGCAGAACGATGGTGGCCGACATCAGGCGCTCCCGTCGCGCCGGAAGCTGCCGGCGTCGATCCCGTAGCGCTGGATGATGCGCCAGACGACCGCGTACTGGCGATCGAGCCGCCGCGCCACCTGGGCGACGCTGCCGTTGCAGGAGGTGAGCGCGGCGATGAGCTCCTCGCGCGTGGGGGCCGGCCGGCGCACCCGCGTCGTCGCCGGCGCGCCCATGGGATCGCGCACCACGCCGTTGTCCCGCGGTCCGTCGCCGGCCGTCGCGCCCGGCGGCGGGTCGACCATGGTGTCCTCCAGATCGTCGGGGAGGTCGTAGTGCACCTTGGCGGCGATCGCGCTCGGCAGGTGCTCGAACCCGATGGTGGGGGTGCTGCGGCTCAGGACTTCGGCTTCGGTGATCACTTTGGAGAGCTCCCGGACGTTGAGGGGCCAGTCGTGCAGCATGAGTGCCTTGAAGGCGTCCGGCTCGAACGTTCGTCCGTCGGTCACCTCGTGCAGGAAATGGGCCGCCAGCCGTCCCAGGTCTTCCATCCGCTCGCGCAGCGGCGGCAGGACGATCGGCTGCGCGCCGAGCCGCCCCAGCAGGGCGTCCTGGACGTGGGCGTTCTTCTCCAGCGTCACCCGGCTGGTGGCGGCGATGATGCGGACGTTGGCCTCCACCACCCGCGTCGACCCCAGCGGCGAGAACCGCCGATCCTGCAAGAAGCGCAGGAGCTTCGACTGCAGCTCGATCGGCATGTCGCCGATCTCGTCGAGGAACAAGGTGCCGCCGTCGGCCGCCTCGACGAGGCCGGTCTTGCGCATCTGCGCGGTCGAGTGGGCCCCCTTCTCGTAGCCGTAGAGCTCGCTTTCGACCAGCTCGCGCGGGATCGCCGCGCAGTTGACGGCGATGAGCTTGCCGAGCCGGCCCGAGAGCGCGTGCACCGAGGCGGCGAACACGTCCTTCCCCACGCCCGTCTCGCCGACCAGCAAGAGCTCGGAGTCCGAGCGGGCCAGACGGCGCAGCTTGGCGGTGGTGAGCGCCAGCGCTGGCGAGAGGGTGGGGACCGGCGTGAGCGGGGTCAGCGCTTCCTCGTTGACCGCGTTCGTCTCGGCCGCCGTGTAGAGGCGGAAAACCAGCACCTGCGAGCCGAGGAACAACACGGCCCCGTCGCCGAGCGGCACCGGCCCGAAGATGCGCCGCCCGTTGACGAAGGTGCCGTTGGTGCTGCCGAGGTCGTGGACGACGAACAGGTCCGACCGGTCATCCGAGCGCTGGATGCGCGCGTGCAGCGCCGAGACGGTGCCGTCGGCGATCGTCAGCGTCGGCCCGTTTCCCACCGGCGGGCGGCGCCCGATGTCCAGCGTCAGCTCGGTCATCGGGACGAGGCGCGGCGCGGCCAGCGTCTCCAGCGACGCGCCGTCCCCCAGTACGATCACCGCCCCCTGCCGCGCCCCCTCTCCCTTGGGTCCCCCTCGCGGGGGAAGAGTCTGCGTGATTTCGTGTGGATCGTTAGACATCGCGAAGGTCGGGTGGGCCAGTTTACGAAAACGACATGATATACAACGAGGGCGGCCCGTGGAGGGAGCACGGCGTGATGGACGATTCGGATCATTCCCAGAAGCTCCTCCATGATGGAAGCGGCGCGCCAGAACACTCCGTGACCGACGCCTCGCGCGAGCGTCCGGGCGCACCCGCGTCCCAGCGCCCCATCGAGGTGGGGGCGGTGCTGGCCGAGCGCTACCAGATCGAAGCGGCGCTCGGGCAGGGGGGGAGCGGGACCGTTTTCCGCGCCTGGGATCGGGTGCTCGGCGATCCGATTGCTATCAAGATTTTGCGCCCCGACCGGGCGCGCGAGCGGAGCTGGATCATGCGCCTCGCGCGCGAGGTGAAGGTCGCCCGGGCCATCCGGCACCCCAACGTCTGTCGGGTGTTCGAGGTGGGGCAGGCCGACGGGCACTGGTTCATCACCATGGAGCTGGGGATGGGGACGACGCTGCGGACCCTGTTCGAGCAAGAGAACTCGGTCGAAGGCGCCGGCGCGCGCCCGCTCTCCGATCGGCTGGTCGACGCGCGGGCGATCAGCGCCGGTCTGGCGGCCATCCACGCGGTGGGGATCGTGCACCGGGACGTGACGCCGCAGAACGTGCTGCGGATGGACGACGGCCGGCTGGTGATCTCCGACTTCGGGTTGGCCGTCGAGCTGGCGGCCACCACCACCATGCACGGCGGGACGCCGAACTACATGCCGCCCGAGACGCTGCTCGGGCGGCGCAACGACCAGCGCTCCGACGTCTGGCAGCTCGGTCTCATCCTGCACGAGCTGTTCTTCGGCCAGCGGCCGGTGTTCGAGGAGACGGCGGGGAAGACGGCGATGCGCTGGCCCTTGCCGCCGGAGGCGACCCCCGTCGAGGAGGAGCTGGCGCGCCTGTGCGGCGACTGCCTCTCGGTCGCGCCGATGGCGCGCCCGGCGACGGCGCTGGTGGTGGCCGGGCGCCTGGCGGCGGCTGAGGAGGCGCGGCCGCGCTCGGCGGTCGAGCGGGTCTGGTTGCGCGCCAAGAACGGCGTGCGGCGCCACCCGCGGCTGGTCTGGGCCGCGGTGACGGTCGGCGTCTGCGGCGGGATCGTCCGCGCGGTGCAGGTCGCCGACCGGCCTCGGCTCTGTCGGGCCGCCGGCGATCGGCTGGCTGGCCTCTGGGACGCCGGCGTCAAGAACGACGTGCGCGCGGCGTTCGCGCGCAGCGGCCGCTCGTACGCCGCGGCGACCTTCGCCAGCGTCGACCGCCTGCTCGGCGACTACCTCGGGCGCTGGGGCGGCATGTACACCGAGGCCTGCGAGGCGACCAACGTCCGCGGCGAGCAGTCGGCCGAGGTGCTCGACCTGCGGATGGCCTGCCTGCGCGACAGGCTGGGGGGCGTCAAGGCGCTCACCCGGATCCTCGTGCACGCCGACGGCCAGGTGGTCGACCACGCGGTCGAGGCCGCCGGCGCGCTCAAGACGCTCGAGCCCTGCGCCGACGCGGCGCTGCTGCGGAACGTGCTCCCGCCGCCCGACGACCCGGCTGCCCGCGCGGAGGTGGCGCGCATCCGCACCGGGATCGCCGAGGCGAAGGCGATGGACGACGCCGGCGACTCGCGCGGCGCGAGTGAGTCCCTGAAGACGCTGGTGGCCGACGCGCGGCGGGTCGGCTACGCCCCGGTGCTGGGGGAGGCGCTGCTCAAGCTCTCCGAGATTCAGGTGATCGCGGGGGAGCGCAGCGAGGCGCTCACGCGCGCGTTCAAAGAGGTCGTCTGGCTGGCGGAGGCCGCGCGCGATGACGAGCTCAAGGCCGAGGCGGCCACCATCCTGATCTTCGTCGCGACCGCCTCCGATCGCTTCGCCGAGGCGGACGACTGGGCGCGCGAGGCGACGGCGATCCTGCAGCGGATCGGCGGCCACGACCGGCTGCGCTCCTGGGTGGAGATGCACCTCGGCTACAACCTGCGCCTGCAGGGGCGCCTCGAGGAGGCGCTGCTGCACGACGAGCGGGCGCTCGCGCTCAAGCAGCAGGCCGGCGAGAGCGCGGGCCAGATCGCGCGCAGCCGGAACAACCGGGCGCTCACCTTGAACGAGCTCGGCCGGTACGAGGAGGCGCTGGGCGAGCTCGACCGCGCCATCCAGGACCTCGGCGCCGAGGCGGGAGCCGAGCATCCGATCGTCGCCACCTTCATCTCGAACAAGGGGGAGACGCTCGATCACCTCGGACGGCACGCCGCTGCCCGCGCCGCCTACCAGCAGGCGCTGGCGATCGAGGAGCGCGCCTACGGCCCCGACAGCACGGTGGTCGCGTACCCGCTGACCGGCCTCGGCGAGAGCTTCCTGGCCGACCATCGTCCCGGCGAGGCCCGGGCGCCGCTCGAGCGCGCGGCGCGGATCCGGCAGGCGCACGAGGCCGACCGCGCCATGGTGGCCGAGACCGACTTCGCGCTCGCGCGCGCCCTGCAGGGGTCGAACGCCGACCGATCCCGCGCCGACGAGCTGGCGCTGAGCGCGGAGAAGGCCTACGCGGCCATTCCCCACGGCGCCAGCAAGGCCCAGGAGATCGACCACTGGCGCAATGGGGTGCGGGCGTCGCCGTCAGCGCACTGACTGGGTGCCGCCGCGCGGGACGACCCGGCCGCTCCCGGGGCGCCCGAGGACACGGCCGTCGTCGAACACCACCTCGCCGCGCCGGATGGTGGTCGCGGGCCAGGCGCCGAGCTCGCGCCCCGCGTAGACCGAGTGGCCGGCGCGCGAGAAGAGATCCTCGTCGCGCACGATGCGCCGCGCCCGCGTCTCCCAGATCACCAGATCGGCGTCCGACCCGACGGCGATCGTCCCCTTGCGCGGGTAGAGGCCGCACAGCCGGGCGGCGTTGGTGGCGGTGAGCGCCACGAACCGCTCCAGCGTGATTCGCTCCTTGGCCACCGCCTCGGTGAAGAACAGCGGCAGCATCGTGTCGAGCTCGGCCACGCCGGGCCGCGGGTGCTCGAGGTCGACCCGGGGGTCGAGCTTGAGCGCGCGCGTCCAGGGGGCGTGGTCGCTGGCCAGCGTGTCGATGCTGCCGTCGGCGAGGCCGCGCCAGAGCGCCTCGACGTCCGCCCCGCCGCGCAGAGGGGGCTGCGCGACATAGATCGCCCCGTCGGGCTGCCGGTACCGCTCCTCGGTCAAGTAAAGGTAGAGCGGGCGCGTCTCGACGAAGAGCGGCAGTCCCTCGGCCCGGGCGGCGGTCGTCGCCGCCAGCGCGGCCGCCGACGACAGGTGCACGATGTAGGTCGGCGCGCCGGTCGCGCGGCACATCGCGACGGCGCGCTCGACGGCGATCGTCTCCGCGGCCACCGGGCGGCTCTCCGCGAAATGCGCCATCGTCGTCCGGGCCTGCGCCGAGAGGTCGGCCGTGCAGCAGGCGATGGTGGACGAATCCTCGCAATGGACCAGCGTGAGCCCGCCCGCCGCGCCGGCCGTCTGCATGACGCGGGTGAAGGCCTCGCGGCAGGGGTCGAACGAGGGGAAGCACATGAAGATCTTCAGGCTCGACTGTCCGGCCGCCACCGCGGGGGCGACCTCGGCACAGAGCTCGGGGGTGGGCTCGAGGACGACGGCGTGGAAGAAGACGTCGGCGATGGCCTGCTCGGCCACCAGCGCCGACTCTTTGCGGATTCGGTCGGCGATCGTCTCCCCGGGGATGACGTACGTCATGTTTCCGACGGTGGTGATGCCGCCCGCCAGCGCCGCCTGGGAGCCGCTCGTGTAGTCGTCGACCCACTCGGGGTCGTCGTCGATCTTCTCCACGTGCAGGTGGACGTGGGGGTCGACGCCGCCCGGAAGCACGAAGCGCTCGCCGGCCTCGATCTCGCGCGCCCCGGACATGGCGCCGCCGATCTGGGCGACGCGCCCCCCCGCCACGCCGACGTCCGCCCGCTGGCGCCCCTCCGCCGTCACGATGATCCCCCCGCGGATGACCAAGTCGAGGAGGCGATCCGGCATCGGCCCCGTGTCTATCGGCGGGTCGGGGTCTTTCTCTTGAGTCGGTCGATCGTGACGGCCTCGAGGTTGTGGCGCGCCAGGATGAGGTGGGGGTGGCGCGGTCCCAGTGTGCGCCCGAAGCTGTCGGCGGCCCGTCGGAACAGCGCCTCCGCGCGGGCCAGCCGGCCGTCGTCGCGTTCGAGCACGGCGAGATTGTTGACGGTCAGCGCGACGTCGGGGTGGAGGCGCCCGAGCCGCCGGGTCAGGCTCGGGATGGCGCGGCGGTAGAGCGCGCGGGCGCCGGGGCGGTCTCCCCGTTGCTGCTCGACGGCCGCCAGGCCGGCCAGGCCGAGTGCGTATTCCAGGCTGGCCGCGCCGAGCGCGCGCGCGAACGCGGCCTGCGAGCGCCGGTAGAGGCGCGCCGCCTCGGCGAAGCGCCCGCGCGATTCGACGACCGCGGCCAGCGCCGCCACGTCAGCCGCCCAGGCCGGGTGTCGCCTGCCGACCGCCGCCGCCCGGAGCGCGACCGCGCGGCGCGCGTGGGGCTCGGCCTCGGCGAAGCGCCCCCGCGCATGCGCGATGCCGCCCAGGTTGTGCTCCAGCGTCGCCCGCGCCAGCCGATCGCCTCGCGGAAGCAGCGGCGCGGCTCTCCGGTAGTAGGCGACCGCCTCCGCGTAACGCCCCTCGGCCTTGCGCAGCACGCCGAGGTTGTTGAGCGTCGCGGCGATGAGCGGGTCGCGGCGGGGCAGCCGCCGGCGCGCCTCGGCGAGCGCTGCCTGGGCCGCGCGGTCGGCGGCGGCGTAGGCGCCGCGCAGCCGATCGAGGCCCGACAGCGCGAGCCGCGCCTGCAGGCGCAGGCGGACCAGATCGAGATCCTCCGTCGGGGCCCGCAGGATCCCCAGCGCCCGGCGGAGCGAGCGGACAGCGTCGCGCGGGCGATCGCGCGCCTCGAGCACCGCCGCCAGCTCGACGAGCGCGTTGGCCACGTCGGGGTGGCGCCCCCCTTCGGCGACCGTGTAGGCGCGGAGGGCCCGCCGGCAGTCGCGCTCCGCGGGGGCGAACCGGCCGGCGGCGCGCGCGGCGATGGCCCGCTCATGGGCGGCGACGGCGATCTTCAGCTGGCGCTCGAGGCGCGCCTCTCGGCTTCGGGGGATGGATGCCTCCGGGCGGGCATTGTAGCGTGGTCGCCATCCATGTCGCCGCCGTCGCCTCCGCGCGGGCCTCGCCGGCGCTTCTTCGCGCCCGAGGTGATCCAGACCTCGGCGATGGACTGCGGGCCGGCGGCGCTCAAGTGCCTGCTCGAGGGGTTCGGCGTCTCGGTCAGCTACGGCCGGCTGCGCGAGGCCTGCCAGACCGCCGTCGACGGGACGTCGATCGATACGTTGGAGACGCTGGCGGTCAGCCTGGGCCTCGAGGCCGAGCAGATCATGCTCCCCCTCGATCACCTGCTGCTCGAGGAAACCGAGGCGCTGCCGGCGATCGTCCCGGTCCGGCAGCCGTCGGGGCTCCTCCACTTCGTGGTCGTCTGGCGCGTCGTCGCCGGCTTCGTCCAGGTGATGGATCCCGCCCGCGGGCGGCGCTGGGTGCGGCGCGAGACGTTCCTGCGCGACGTCTTCGTCCACACCATGCCGGTCCCGGCGGAGGCGTTTCGCGACTTCGCCGGCAGCGACGGGTTCACGGGCGCGCTCGCCCGCCAGCTTCGCGCGCTCGAGGTCGCCGACGGTCCGGCGCGGATCGCGCGCGCGCTCGGCGAGCCGGGCTGGGAGCCGATCGCCGCGCTCGACGGGGCGGTGCGCACGGCGGCGGCGCTGGCGGCGGCGCGCGGCCTGGCACCGGGGCCGGAGGCGACCCGCCTCGTCGAGACGCTGGCGGCCGCGCCGCCGGGCCAGGCGCCGGCCGCAGGGCCGCCGGCGATGTACGCCACCGCGTCCGCCGCGCCGCCCGCCGCCGACGGGACGGCGCAGGTGGCGATCCGCGGCGCCGTGCTGCTGCGCGTGTCGGGGGCCGCGCCGCTCGACGCCGCGCAGAGGGGGGCGTTGCCCGGGGAGCTGCGCGCGGCGCTCGACGAGCCGCCCGCGCGCCCGTCCGCCGATCTCGGGCGGCTGCTCGCGCGGGACAGCCGCGGGCGCTGGGGTGCGCTCGCCGTCGGCGTGGCGCTGGCGGCGCTGGGCGCCGTGGCGGAGGCGCTCCTGTTCCGGTCGCTGGTCGATCTCGCGGCCGGGCGCGGCGGCGGGTTCGTCGGGCGGGCGGGCGCGCACCTCTTGGGCCGGCGGGCCGGTGCGGGCCTCGTGCTCGGCGCGTTGCTGGCGCTGCTGGGTGCGCTGCTCGCGCTCGAGGTTCCGCTGGCGGGTGGCCTGCGTCGTGCGGGGGCGCGGCTCGAGGAGCGCCTGCGCGCGCTCTACCTGCACAAGATCCCGAGGCTGCCCGATCGCTACTTCCAGAGCCGGCCGGTCTCCGACCTGGCCGAGCGCGCGCACCTCCTGCACCGGCTGCGGGCGCTTCCGACCCTGGGCGGCGAGATCGCGCGCGCGGCGCTGGAGATCGCCGTCCTCACCGCGGGGCTCTGCTGGGTGTATCCGCCCGGCGCGGCGCTGGCGGTCGCGCTCGGCGCGACGATGCTGGTCATCCCGCTCGCTGCCGAGCCAGCGGTGGCGGAGCGGGATCTCCGGATGCGCAACCACGCGGGCGCGCTGGCGCGCTTCTATCTCGACGGGCTGCTCGGCCTGGTGGCGGTGCGAACGCACGGGGCCGAGCCGGCGCTCGCCCGCGAGCACCGCGTGCGCCTCGGCGAGTGGGTCCGGGCGGCACGCCGGGCGCTCGGCGCCGCGCTCGGCGCGGAGGCGGCGCAGACGGTGCTCGGTCTCGCGCTGGCGGTGGCCCTGCTCGGGCGATTCTTCGCGCGCGCGACCGGGCCGGCGCTCGATCCCGGCACCGCGCTGTTGCTGGTCTACTGGGCGCTGTCGCTGCCGTCGCTCGGACAGGAGCTCGGCGCGCTGGTCCAGCAGATCCCGGCGCAGCGCAACCTGACCTTGCGCCTCGTCGAGCCGCTCGGTGCCCCGCAAGATGACGTCTCCGGCGCCGCGCCGGCGGACGCGGCCTTCGACGAAGGCGACGCCGGGGTGCGCGTCGAGCTCGACGGCGTGCGCGTCGTCGCCGCCGGTCATCAGATCCTGGAGACGGGCGCGCTCGCCTTCGCGCCTGGCGAGGCGGTGGCGATCGTCGGCGCCTCGGGCGCCGGCAAGTCGAGCCTGGTCGGGCTCCTGCTCGGGTGGCATCGCCCGGCGGAGGGCGTGGTGCGCGTCGACGGTGCGCCGCTCGACGGCGCCGGGATCCTGGCGTTGCGGCGGCGGACGGTGTGGGTCGATCCCGCCGTCTACCTCTGGAATCGGTCGCTCGCCGACAACCTGGCGTTCGGGCTGGCGGCGCCGCCCGAGGGCCTGGCGGCCGCCCTCGACGAGGCGGAGCTGGGCGAGCTCGGGCGCCGGCTGCCGCGCGGGGTCGACACGCCGCTCGGCGAAGCGGGCGGCCTGGTCTCGGGTGGCGAGGGGCAGCGGGTCCGCTTCGGCCGCGGCCTGCTGCGGGCGCGCCCGCGCCTGGTGATCCTCGACGAGCCGTTCCGGGGCCTCGGCCGCGACCAGCGGCGGGCGTTGCTCGAGCGGGCGCGCCGCCGGTGGGCGGGGGCGACGCTCTTCTGCGTGACCCACGACATCGCCGAGACGGCGGCGTTTCCGCGCGTCCTGGTGATCGCCGACGGCCGCGTCGTCGAGGACGGCGCCCCGGACGCGCTGCTCGCCCGGCCGGGCTCGCGCTATGCCGCGCTCGCCGAGGCCGAGCGGCGCGTGCGCGCGGCGGCCTGGTCGGGCTCGCGTTGGCGGCGCTGGCGGCTCGCCGATCGCCGGGTGGTGGAGCTGCCGCGGTGAGCGCGCCGCTCGACGACTGCCTCTGGCCGCTCGAGCATCGCGACGCGCTGGCGGCCGCGCTGGCGGCGGCCGCCGGGATCGCCGCCCCCGGCCCGGCCGAGCGCTTCGAGCTCAGCTACGCCGACGTGGCCCCCGCGCTCGGCGCGCGCGCCCGCGCCGAGGCGCCGGCCGTCCTGCGCGCGGGCGATGGCGCGGGCGCGCTGCTCGGCGTCGTCGGGTATGCCGGGACCCGCCTGCGTCTCCTGGCGCCCGACGGGCGGACGGTCGAGCGCGACGCCGAGGCGCTCTCGGCGTTGTTGCGCGGGCCAGTCGAGGCGGGCGCGCGGGCGGGCGCCGGCGCCGCCGTCGCGCGCGCGGGCTTCTCGGGCGCGCGCGGCGATTCGGTGCGGGACGCGCTGCTCGTCGCGGCGCTCTCGGGCGCGCGCGTGGCCGAGGGGAGCCGGCTCGTCCCCGCGCGCCCGTCGCTCGGCGTCGCGTTGCGGGCGGCCGGCGTGGGACGCCGATTGGCGGGGGCGCTGCTCGGCTACCTGGCCCAGCTGGCGCTCTTCGTCGCGCTGTGGGGGACGATCGGCGCGCGCGCCGTCGGCGATAGCCGGGTGGCCGCGCGCGGCGGCTCGAGCTGGATCGTGCTCGTCGTCCTGCTCGGCGCCGCCCGGCTCGCCGCCTCGTTCGCCGCCGGCCGCCTGGCCATCGACGCCGGCGTCGTGCTGCGCGAACGGATCCTGCACGGTCTCCTGCGCCTCGACACCGAGTCGTTGCGCGTTTCGGGGGTCGGACAGCTCATGGGCCGCGTCGCCGACGTCGAGGCGGTCGAGTCGCTGGCGCTGGGCGGTGGCCTGGCGGCGGCCGTCGGGACGTTCGAGCTCGCCACCGGCCTCGTCGTCCTGGCGCTCGGCGCCGCGCCCGCCGGTCACCTGGCCTTCGCCGCCGCCTGGGCGCTGGTCGCGGCGCTGCTCGCCCGCCGGGTCCAGCGCGCGCTCGGCGCCTGGTCGTCCGACCGGCTGGCGCTCACCCACGATCTCGTCGAGCGGATGGTCGGCCAGCGGACGCTGGTCGCCCAGGAGCCGCCCGAGCTCTGGCACCGCGACGAAGATCGCGCGCTGGCCGCCTACGCGTCGCGCGGCCGGACCCTCGATCGCGCGGTCACCGCGCTGACCGTGCTCGTCCCGCGCGGCTGGCTCCTCGGCGCCGTCGCGCTGCTCGCGCCGCAGCTCGCGGGGGCCGCCGCGCGTCCGGGCGCGTTCGCCGCCAGCCTGGGCGGCCTGCTCTTCGTGGGCAGCGCCCTCCGCAAGCTGGCGCAGGCCTTCCCCGCGCTCGGCGCCGCCGCCATCGCCTGGCGAAACCTCGGCGAGCTGGTGTCCGGCGACGCCTCGACGCCCGGGGCGGCGAGCGCCGCGCCGTCACCCGCGCCAGTCGCCCCAGGCGGTGCCCCGCTCATCGCGGCCCACGACGTCGGCTTCCGCTATCCCGGGCGCGACGAGCCGGTGCTGGCCGGCTGCAGCTTCGAGATCCGGCGCGGCGACCGCATCCTGCTCGAGGGCCCCTCCGGCGGCGGCAAGTCGACGCTGGGCGCGCTGCTCTCGGGCCTGCGCGCGCCGTCGTCGGGGAGCCTGCGCCTCCACGGCGTCGAGCGGGCCATCCTCGACGACGCCCGCTGGCGAGCCCACGTCGGCGCCGCGCCGCAATTCCACGAGAACCACGTCTTCTCCGAGAGCCTCTCGTTCAACCTGCTGCTCGGCCGCGCCTGGCCCCCCCGCCGCGAGGACCTCGCGCTCGCCGAGACCATCTGCCGCGAGCTCGACCTCGGCCCGCTCCTCGCGCGGATGCCCTCCGGCCTCGAGCAGCTCTG